>DATLQP010000327.1:0-15263 GCA_035535155.1 Propionibacteriaceae bacterium | reverse complement strand
GCAGGCGAAGGTACGAACCGAGATGTTGCTGCAGCGGATGGCAACCGACCCCCACTCCCCGGCTGAGTTCCGCTGCAATCAGATCGTGCGGAACCTGCCCGAGTTCTACGCTGCCTTCGACGTAGCCGAGTCCGACGCCCTCTGGCTCGACGAATCCCGCCGCGTCAAGATCTGGTAGGCCTCGCTCGCGGATTCTCGGAATCGCCCCCGAGCTGAGACTGAGGCCGCGCGGCTGAGCGTAAACCCCAGGACAGCCTTCAGCTCGAGGCCATTCCGTGAATTACCGACCACATCGGCATCTCCGGAGTACTGCCTTCCAGCGAGCCGCGCCAGGTCAGGCGGTACGCGTGACGACGGTCGTGCAGAGGTCCTCCAGAGCATCTCGGGCGGGCCCGGTGGGAAGTGGGTCGAGGAGGGCGCGAGCCGCTTCGGCGCGACGGCGGACTTCCTCGCGGGCCTGATCGATTGACCGGTGGCGGCGTAGCAGGCCGAGTACTTCGTGCAGTGCGGCGTCGTCCTGCAGGTCGGAGCCAAGCAGCTGCAGGAGGCGGGCATCGGCTGGATCGTGTGACTTGCGGGCCAGGAGCGTCGGCAGCGTCGGGATGCCCTCTCGCAGATCCGTTCCGGGCGTCTTCCCGGTGTCGTCGCTGGTGATGTCGATGATGTCGTCGCTGAGCTGAAACACCACGCCAATCTGCTCACCGAAGTCGGCCATCACCCGCTGCAGCTCCGGAACCGCACCAGAGATCTTGGAACCATACAGCGCTGATGTCGCGATCAAGGAACCCGTCTTGTCTGCAACCACCCGTAGATAGTGATCAAGAGGATCCACGCCATTCGGTCCCACTGTTTCGGCGATTTGACCCTGAACGAGCCGTGAGAAGGTACGCGCTTGCAGCCGAACAAACTCCGGCCCCAGATCGCACACGATGTCCGAGGCGCGCGCGAACAGCAGATCACCAACGAGGATGGCGACAGTGTTTCCCCAGCGCGAGTTCGCACTCACCGAGCCACGACGAATCCCGGCCTCATCCATGACATCGTCGTGATAAAGGCTCGCCACATGGGTGAGCTCGACGACCACGGCAGCCTTGATCACCTCAGCGGTGGCAGCGCGCGGTCCGAGGTAGGAGCTGAGGACCACAAGGAGCGGTCGGAAGCGCTTTCCGCCAGCAGCGATGATGTGCTGGGCGGCCTCGGTCACCATGTCCGAGTCCGCCTCAGCGGCCTTGAGCAGCGCGGCTTCGATCAGCTCAAGCTGGGCTCGGACAGTGGCTTCGAACACCTGGTCTCGGGTCTGTTCAGCCAGCACTCTTCCCTCCGTCTCCGCTTGCCGTCAGCGAATGAACTCACCTGCTTGCTGGGCCAAGGCCAACAGCGGGCCCGGAAACACTCCGAAAGCTACCGTCGCCACCAGGCCGACCCCGACGGCCGCCAGGGTGGTCCAGCCGGGACGCACAACGCTGGTTGCCATCTTCCTCGGGTCGGCAAAAAACATCAGCACGATGACCCGGATGTAGAAAAAGGCGGCGACGACGCTGATCACCACAGCAACGACGACCAGCCACTGAGTACCGCCGCTCCAGGCCGCGGCAAAGACTGCCCATTTGCCGACAAAACCGCTGGTCAGCGGGATTCCGGCAAAGCTCAGCATGAAGATCGAGAAGATTGTCGCTGCCAGTGGATAGCGGCGACCGAGTCCGACCCAGCTGCTGAGAGTGGTCGCCTCGCCGGTTGAATCCCGGACCATGGTCACCAAGGCGAATGCGCCAATCGTCGCCGCCCCGTACGCGACCAGGTAGAACATCACCGAGGAGACGCTGGTCAACGCTCCCGGCCGACTGCCAGTGATGGCCTGCGACGCCCCGACAAACGCGGTCATCATGAAGCCGGCGTGCGCAATCGAGGAGTACGCGAGCATCCGCTTCACGTCGGTCTGCGTGATCGCCACGATCGAGCCGACCGCCATGGTGGCGACCGCGATGATCGCCATAACCGGCTGCCAATCCCACCGATCGGCACCCAACCCGACGTAGAAGACGCGCATCAGGGCCCCAACCGCGGCGATCTTCGTGCAGGCCGCCATGAAACCGGTCACCGCCGTGGGCGCGCCGGCGTACACGTCCGGTGTCCAAGAGTGGAATGGTACGGCGCCGAACTTGAACAGCAGCCCAACCCCGAGCAGGGTCATCCCGGCCAGCAGCAGCCCCAGCCCCTGGCTGCTGCTGCGCAGCGCATCGTCGATCGCGGCCAAGGTGAATGATCCGGAGTATCCGTACAGCAGGGCCGCACCGTAGATGTAGAAGGCCGAGGAGAGCGCGCCCAACAAGAAGTACTTCAGGGCGGCCTCCTGCGACAGCAGCCGACGCCGCCGGGCAAGCCCACACAGCAGATAAAGCGGCAACGACAAGATCTCCAGCGCGACGAACATCGTGATCAAGTCGTTGGATGCTGGAAACAGCATCATGCCCAAGATGGCAAACAGGGCAAGTGGGAAAACCTCGGTGTGCTCGACACGACTTCTGATCGCCTCACGCTCGGCGACGGTGCCGGGCACTGCCGACGCCTGTGGGGCGAAGACACTCGACTTCTCGATCTTGGTTTCGGCGAACATCAACAGTGCCGCAGCACTAAAGATGATCAAGATCGTCCACATGAAGTAGGTGGGTCCGTCTAGGGCCAGTGAGTCGACCGCGACTGCCCCTTGAGCACCGGATGCCCAGTTCAGCAGCGTGGTCACCAGCGCTGTCCCCAAAGACGCAAAGGTGATGACCAGCTGCACCACGCGTCGGATCTCACGTGGCGCGACCGCCTCGGCGAGGACGCCCAGGCAGGCTCCTGCGAAGATCAACAACACGGGCGCCAGCAGCCCGTACTCGATGTCGGGCGCCGTGATCTCCATAGGCAAGGTCAACGCAATCATCAGCGGCCTCCCTCAGCGCTGACCCGTGGTTGCGGATCAGTCACCCCGACATGCTGCATAGTGGCTTGAGTCGCAGGCTCGATGATCGACAGCATCGGTTTCGGAAAGAAGCCGAGAACCAAGATCAGCAGTACCAGCGGAGCCATCGCGAGCCGCTCGCGTCCATCGATCTCGGTCACCCTCTCGCGAACCTCAGGGGCAACCGGTCCCGTCATGGTGCGCTGATACATGATCAAGATGTAAAGCGCAGCAAGCACGATTGCAAGCGTCGAGATCACCGCGTACGCGGGATGTCGACCGAAGGTGCCAGCCAGCACCATGAACTCCGACACGAAGCTAGACAGACCTGGCAACGACAGGGTCGAGAGCCCGGCGAACAGCAGCAGGCCGGCTAGCACCGGAGCCACCTGATCAACTCCGCCGTACGCATTGATGTCGCGCGATCCGCGGCGCTTGATCAGATATCCGGCCATCACGAACAGCGCTGCAGTGGACATCCCGTGATTGAGCATGTAGAGCGTCGAGCCGGTCAGGCTTTGGCTGGTGAAGGCGAAGATGCCGAGCACGATGAACCCGAAGTGACTGATCGAGGTGTATGCGATGAACCGCATGATGTCGCGGCTGCCGATGGCCAAGATCGCGCCATACAGGATTGAGATCGTGGCCAAGACCAGCACGACCGGTGTCGCCCACTGGCTGGCCTCAGGAAACAGACCAAGGCAGAACCTGATCATGCCAAAGGTGCCGATCTTGTCCATGACGCCGACCATCATGGTGGCGCTGCCAGCCGTGGATTCCTCCGCCGCATCCGGCAGCCAGGTGTGCAGCGGCACCAGCGGTGCCTTGATCGCAAACGCAAACATGAAGCCAACGAACAACCAGCGGCCGGTACCAGTTGCGATGTCGAGCTGGCTAAGCGTGCTCAACAGGTAGCTCGGCTCACCGGCCTTCGCCGACTGCACGTACAAGCCGATCACCGAGGCGAGCATGACAAAGCCGCCGAGCAGACCGAAGATCAAGAACTTGGCCGCCGCGTACGTCCTCCTCGGCCCGGGCCCGAAGCCGCCGATGAGGAAGTACATCGGGACCAAGATGACTTCGAAGAACACGTAGAACAAGAAAACGTCGGTGGCCAGGAAGAGGAACAGTGCACAGCTCTGGACGGCCAGCACCAGGGCGAAGAACACCCGGGCGTCATACTTGGGCGCTATCGTTGGCGCGCCCGTCGAAGAGAGTCCGACGACCGGTTCCGGACTCGGATCAAAGTCCCGCCAGGACGCAATGATCACTACCGGAGTGATGATCACCACCAGCAGCACCAGGGTGAGGCCGAGGCCATCGAGACCCAGCGCATAGTACGCCCCCAGCGGCTTGATCCAGGGCACCTGCTCGACGAGCTGCATGCCGCCGCCGATCGTGAACTGACCGGCGATCACCAGGGCGAACGCGAAGGTAAGCAACGAGACAACCAGTGCCAGCTGCTTGGCAGCCTTGGCACCTGTGAAGATCAGCACCACAGCGCCGACGGCCGGGAGTATGGCCAGGATGGTGAGCCAGGGAATGGTCATGTTCTGCCCCGCCCTAACTCAGCCGGCCTAGCAAGATGACCACACCGACGATTGCGGCTCCGACGGTCATAGTGAGCGCATAGGAGCGAACGAAACCGTTCTGCACCCGTCGCAGCCGTGATGACATGCCGCTGATCGCCGTCGCCGTGCCATTGACAGCGCCGTCGATGCCCGAATTATCGAAGCGTACGAGGCCCTCAGTGAGCTGTTGCCCGGGGCGCATGAACACGGCCTCGTTGAAGGCATCGCCATAGAGATCATTGCGACCG
Organism: Propionibacteriaceae bacterium; assembly: GCA_035535155.1. Classification (GTDB taxonomy): domain Bacteria; phylum Actinomycetota; class Actinomycetes; order Propionibacteriales; family Propionibacteriaceae; genus Microlunatus. The sequence continues at coordinate 10,503 of DATLQP010000327.1, read as the reverse complement.
GCCACCGTGAAGAAAGACTGGCTTGCCGGCTGGGTGGCCGGGATCTCACGACGTGGCCCGAAGATCCACACACTGATCGCAACGCCGATGGCGACGACGACAAGCGTGACGAGCGCGGTGGTGGAGAAGTGCAAAAGGCCTTGTGACTCCTCCGGAGCACCTCCACCTACCGCGGGATCGAGCCACCCGACGATCCAGTTGTTGAGCGCCAACCCGCCGACGGCTGAGGCGATGCCCAGCAAGATCAACGGCACGGTCATCACCCACGGAGACTCATGTGGGTGGGCATCCGGCTTCCAGCGCTTGGCGCCGAAGAAGGTCATCAACATCAAACGGGTCATGTAAAACGCGGTGACGCCCGCTCCGAGCAGGGCTAGCCCGCCTACGACTGCGCTGCGCTGGAACGCGACCTCGATGATGTGGTCCTTGGAGTAGAAACCGGAGAAGAAGGGGAATCCAATGATCGCCAGATAACCAGCCGCGAAGGTGACGAAGGTGATCGGCATCATCTTTCGGAGCGCCCCGTAGTGACGCATGTCAACCTCATCGTTCGTGGCATGCATCACCGAGCCAGCCCCCAAGAACATGTCAGCTTTGAAGAAACCATGGGTCAGCAGATGGAAGATCGCGAATGCGTAGCCGGCCGGCCCGATGCCAGCCGCCAGCATCATGTAGCCAATCTGGGACATCGTTGAGCCAGCCAGCACCCTTTTGATGTCGTCCTTGGCGCAGCCGATCCAGGCGCCGAAGAGCAGCGTCACCGTGCCAACCACCACCACGACCGTGCTCGCTATCGGGGACTGGACATAGACCGCGTTGCTCCGGGTGATGAGATAGACCCCCGCCGTCACCATGGTGGCTGCGTGGATCAGGGCCGACACCGGAGTCGGACCCTCCATGGCATCCAACAGCCAGGACTGCAACGGCACCTGGGCCGACTTTCCACACGCTGCCAGCAGGAGCAGCAGGCCCATGATCAACGCGATCGTGCTACTGACCTTGGGCATGCCGTCGTTGACGTCGACGAAGGCCGACGACCCGAAGGTCGCCAGCATCAGCATGATCGCGAGCGACATGCCCATGTCACCAACGCGGTTGACTACGAAAGCCTTCTTCGCAGCAGTCGCGGCGGTCGGCTTGTATTGCCAGAAGCCGATCAGCAGGTACGACGCCAGACCCACGCCTTCCCAGCCCACAAACAGCACCAGGTAGTTGTCGGCCAGGACGAGCAGCAGCATGGCCGCGACGAACAGGTTGAGGAAGGCGAAGAAGCGACGCCGCCGATCGTCGTGCGCCATGTAGCCGATGGAATAGACATGGATCAGACCGCCCACGCCAGTGATCAACAGCACGAAGACGATGGACAGCTGGTCGACAAGTAGCCCGACGTTGATCTCCCAACGACCGCTGGAAATCCAGTTGTACAGCGGCACTGATACCGCGCGAGTTGCAACGTCCCGGCCAAGCATCTGAATGAAGTAGACGAGACCGAGCGCGAAGGAGATCAGCGGTGCGATGGCACCAAGGTAAGGAGCCCAACGATCGGCACGCCTGCCGACCAGCAGCAGGATTGCAGCGCTTACGGCAGGAATCGCGATCAGCAGCCAGGACACGGTGAACAAGCCGGTGGCTGGCACAGGCGTCTCAAGTGGGGGCATCGCCGTCCTTCAGAACTTCAGCAGATTCGCGTCGTCGACAGAGGCCGAGCGGCGAGTACGGAAGATGGTCACGATGATCGCCAGGCCAACCACAACCTCCGCGGCAGCGACCACCATCACGAAGAAGGCGGCAACCTGCCCGTCAAGCGCCCCGTGCATCCGGGAGAAGGTCACGAGGGCGAGGTTGCTGGCATTGAGCATCAGCTCTACGCACATGAAAGCCACGATCGCGTTGCGCCTGATCATGAAACCGACCGTGCCGATCGTGAACAAGATCGCGGAGAGAACGATGTAGTTGGTTGGATTCACGCGTCACCTCCAGATGTGCCCTGAGCCTGTCGAAGGGCGCACGCGGACTTCGACGGGCTCAGCCCGCATCCAACCCCGTTCACAGCTGTTCTTCCTCAGTTGTGCGGGGGGCTTGCTCGTCGGCAATGGCGTCGACTGTTTGCTCGACCGGCTTGATCAGGTCTTGGCTGTTCGCGACGGTGCCGCGGGCTCGCAGGGTGGCCGAAACCGAAAGCTCCGAGACGCTCCCGTCGGGTAGCAGCGCCGGCGTATCGACCGCGTTGTGCCGCGCAAAGACCCCCGGAGTAGGAAGGGGACCCGGATGCTGGCCGCTCTCGGCGTACCGCTGCATCCGGGTCTCCGCCAGATCCGCCTGGGTGCGACGCTTGGTCAGCCGCTCGCGGTGGGCGAGCACCATGGCTCCGACTGCGGCCGTGATCAGCAGCGCCGACGTCGCCTCGAAGTCGAAGACATAGCGATTGAAGAGCAGCGCCGCAATGCCTTGGGTATTGCCGCCATTCTCAGCATTGTCAGCGCGTAATCCGATCGTTGGTCCGACGATCGCATTGCCGACCGCGAAAACCAGCAGCGCGCCGAAACCAAGCCCCGCAAGCACCGCAAGAGTCCGCTGTCCCTTGATCGTTTCGACCAGCGATTCCCGGATATCGACACCGACCAACATCAGCACGAACAAGAACAGCATCAAGATCGCGCCGGTATAGACGATGATCTGGACCACGAAGAGGAACGGCGCCTCCTGGGCTGCATACTGCACAGCCAAGGAGATCATTACCGCAGCCAGGCAGAGAGCGGAGTGCACCGGCTTCCGCGCCAGGATCATGCCCAGGGCGCCCAAGATCATCACTGGGGCAAGCATCCAAAAAGCCACGGCCGCGCCCGTGACCAGCGGAATCAACAAGGGTGTGAACATGATCATCCCTGTTCTTTCGCCGCGTGCTTGCGCCGGTAGCGGAAACCTTGGTTGATCGGGCGCGGCTCAGCCTCACTGATATCACCGGCGCGGTCGTCCGGGTCACCGGTCGGCGGCAACCCGAGGAAGTACGCCTGCTCATCCTCACCCAACCGGCGCTCGTGGGGCGGCTGCTCCATCCCGGGCAGCAGCGGAGCTAGTAAGTCGGACTTCTCATAGATCAGCTTCTCGCGGCTGTCATCCGCGAGCTCGAATTCGTTCGTCATCGTCAGGGCCCGGGTTGGACAGGCCTCGATGCACAGCCCACACAGGATGCAGCGCAGGTAGTTGATCTGGTAGACGCGCCCGTAGCGCTCCCCGGGTGAGTACCGCCCGTCGTCGGTGTTCTGCGCGCCCTCAACATAGATTGCGTCGGCCGGACAGGCCCAGGCGCACAGCTCACAACCGACACATTTCTCCAGGCCGTCCGGCCAGCGATTCAGCTGGTGCCGGCCGTGAAAACGCGGTGCAGTGACCCGAGGTCCATTCGGATAGTCGATCGTAAAGGTCTTGCGGAACATCGTCCGGAAGGTCACGCCGAAGCCGGCAACAGGATCGAAAAACCCCATCAGGCCTCACTCCCTTCCCTGGCCGGCTGTTCGTCGGGCTGGCGTTCAAAGGCCGGAGGATCTGCCGCCACGTCTTCTTGGCCCGTCAGGACCTGGGCAAACTCCGGCAGCACCTGGTCACCCATCGGCGGCACAGGATAACCGTCAGCGAAGGCATCGAATTCACCCACTCCTTCCTCACCGGCCTCTCCAGCTTCCGTTTCCGGCTCCTCCCGGCCGCCAAAGAACGCCAGGCCGACCAGCACGATGAACACCGCGGCGGCAGTGATCCAGAACCCTTGGCCGCTGAACCATCCCTCCCGCTGACCCATCCGCACGATCGCGATCATGAGCGTCCAGACGAGCGAGATGGGAATCAGCCAGCGCCAGCCGAACCGCATGAACTGGTCGTATCGCAGCCGCGGCAGGGTGCCACGCAGCCAGATGAAGATGAAGAGCATCACCAACACCTTCACCACAAACCACAGCAAGCCCCAATACCCGCTGTCTGCGCCCGGCAAGAGGTTGAACGGCAGCGGAGCGTGCCAGCCGCCCAGGAAGAGGGTGACGGCCAGCGCTGACACAGTGATCATGTTCATGTACTCCGCCATGAAGAACATGGCGAAACGCATCGAGGAGTACTCGGTGTGGAAGCCACCGACCAGCTCGCCCTCTGCCTCCGGCAGGTCAAACGGGGCCCGGTTTGTCTCTCCGACCATAGAGATCACATAGATCACGAACGAGGGCAGCAGTTGCACCGCAAACCACAGCGGTACGCCGAAAACCGTGGCCGGCTCGGCTTGCTTGGCAACGATCTCCGAGGTGGACAGGGATCCGGCGTACAGGAAGACAGCGACCAGCGCCAGCCCCATCGCGACCTCGTAGCTGATCACCTGCGCACTGGAACGCAAGGCCCCCAGCAAGGAGTACGTCGACCCGGACGACCAGCCGGCAAGCACGATTCCGTACACCCCGATGGAGGCAACAGCAACGATGAACAGCACCGATACCGGCAGGTCGGTCACCTGCAGCGGCGTTGTAATGTCGCTGAACGGTACGCGCACCAGTCCAGCCATCGGGATGACCGCAAATGCAGTGATCGCCGGGATGGCGACGACGAACGGGGCCAGCGTAAAGACGAACTTGTCCGCCGCCGTCGGGGCGAAGTCCTCCTTGAACATCAGCTTCATGCCATCAGCAAGAGACTGCAGGAGCCCGAACGGGCCGTTCATGTTGGGCCCTTTACGGTGCTGCATGAAGGCCACGACGCGGCGCTCGTACCAAATGGTGAAGAGCGTGAGCAGCAACAAGATCACGAAAGCGAACAGTGCCTTGAGCAGCACCACCCACCATTTATCGTTGAAGAAAACTTCGAGATCCATCGAAGCGACGAGCAGGTTCATTGGCTTGCTCCTCCCGTCGCAAGCTTGTCCCCCGGGCCGATCGTCACAAGATCACCAGCGGTCGCGGCAAGGTGCTGCGGAATCCCGAGACCCGGAGCTCGGCTCGGCAGCCAGACAACCCCGTCGATCATCTCCTGGTCGACAACTGCCGGAAGTGTGATCGCACCTCGGTCGTTGCTGATCACGGCAACGCTGCTGATTCCGGCGCGTGCGGCAGTGCCGGGGCTGATCCGGGCTTCGGCTGCGCGAGCTGTGGCCTGGAGGTACGGTTCACCATCCATAGCCCGGCTCTCGTCGAGCGCCATTCGCCAGGTCGCGAGCACCGCAGTAGTGCCATTCGGCTCAGCCGGCTCGCCGGCCGAATAGTCAGGTGGCTCGCCGGGCTCGCCTTCCCAGACCCCCAGCTCGTCGAGTTCGGCGCGAGCTTCAACAGCCGTGCGGAACCCCAGATCGCTACCCAGGGCATCGGCTAGCGCTGCCAATACTCTGAGGTCAGACATGTCATTGGGCGGTTCGATCACCACATCGAAATACCGTCGCCTACCTTCCCAGTTCACGAACGTGCCTGCCCGCTGATGCATCAGCGAGACCGGAAAGACCACATTGGCACGCTCGGTCACCAGCGAGACGCGGGTCTCCAAGCTGATCAAGAAGCCGACTGCCTCTAGCCCCTCCAGCACCGCTCCCGGATCGACGAAGTCATTCGGGTCGACGCCCGCCACGAGCAGCGCATGAAGCTCGGCGTCACCGGCGCCGATCAAGATCTCATCTGCATCGCGACCCTCCAGGGACGGCAACGATTCACTTCCCCAGGTCGTCTGGGTGTCGACGCGGGCAGCGGCATCCGCCACCAGCCGGCCGCCGGGCAAAAGGTTCGGCAGGCAGCCCGCTTCGACCGCGCCACGATCTCCGGCCCGGCGGGGTACCCAGGCCAGCCGCGCACCGGTGCGCTCGGCAAGTCGATGACATGCGCTGAACGTGCCAGAGAGGCCCGCCGCCCGCTCACCGACCAAGATCACTGCATTCTCATCGAGGACGATCTCGGCGAGCTGATCATTGGTGTCGCCGCTCACCGGGTAAAGCTGATCGAGCAGACTCGCTTCGCTGCCGGGCGCACAGGAAATGAGGCGGGTGCCCATCTTGCGTACCCCATTGCTCGCATACGGCGCCAGCGTCCAGGAGGCGAGGTGCCTCTTCTGGGACGCCTTGCGAAGCCGGAGGAAGATCATGCCGGCTTCCTCTTCAGGCTCGAGGCATACCAGCAGCACCGAACTGGCATTTTCAAGATCAGCGAAGCTGACGGTGTGTCCGGTTCCGGCTATCGCGTGCGCCAAAAAGTCGGCTTCCTCGCTGGAATGCTGCCGCGCTCGAAAGTCGATGTTGTTGGTGCCCAGCACGGCGCGGGCGAACTTGGAGTAGCCGTACGCGTCCTCCATCGTGAGTCGACCGCCGGTCAATACGCCGACCGAACTGCCGGCTTCTTTCAAGCCCTGCACGGCCACGTCGATCGCTTCCGGCCATGAGGCCGGGCGGAGCACGCCACCATCCCGGACCAGGGGACGAGTGAGACGGTCATCGCCGTCCCCATAGCGGTGAGCGAACCGGTCCTTGTCTGTGATCCACTCCTCGTTGACGTCGGGATCATCCCCGGCCAACCGTCGCATCACGACCCCGCGCCGGTGATCGACACGGATCGCTGAGCCGCACGCGTCATGTTCGGCAATCGACGGGGTGGACATCAGATCGAAAGGTCGGGATCGGAACCGGTACGCCGCACTGGTCAGTGCGCCGACGGGACAGATCTGAATGGTGTTTCCCGAGAAGTAGGACTCGAGCGGTTCCCGCTCATAGATCCCAACCTGCTGCAGAACGCCGCGCTCGATAAGTGCGATGAACGGGTCGCCCGCAATCTGCTCAGAGAACCGAGTGCAGCGGGCGCAGAGCACGCAGCGCTCGCGGTCGAGCAAGACGTTGGCGGAAATGTTGATCGGCTTGGGGTAGGTGCGCTTCTCATCTGTGAACCGGCTCTCGGCGTAGCCGTGGGACAGCGCTTGGTTCTGCAGGGGGCACTCGCCGCCCTTGTCGCAGATGGGACAGTCCAGCGGGTGATTGATCAGCAGAAACTCGATGTTCCCGTGCTGCGCCTTGTCAGCGATCGGAGACGTGACTTGGGTCTTGATCTTCATGCCCGGCGCGACCTCGAGCGTGCACGAGGCCTGCGGCTTGGGAATCGGACGACCGGTTCCCCCATCGGGCACCTCGACCAGGCACTGCCGGCAAGCGCCGACGGGCTCGAGTAAGGGATGGTCACAAAACCGCGGTATCTCGACTCCGATGAGCTCGGCCGCGCGGATGACCAGGGTGCCCTTGGGCACCGACACCTCAATGTCGTCAATGGTGAGAGTGATCAGATCCTCGCGCTGTTCAACGGCCGAGCTTGGCGCGGCTCCTGACGCAGTGACGGTCATGCTCCTGCTCCTGCGGGCTCCGGTGAGAAGATCGTGCTGCGCTGGTAAGGAAACAGCTCCCACGCCGGCGTGTGCATGGCAGCCTCGAACTCGTCTCGGAAGTATTGGATAGCCGACGTGATCGGCGAAGTGGCGCCGTCACCGAGCGCGCAGAAGGATCTGCCGAGGATGTTGTCGCAGAGGTCGAGAAGCTTCTCGATGTCGCCGGGCTGCCCGTGGCCGGCTTCCATCCGTTTCAGAATCTGCACCAACCACCAGGTGCCCTCGCGGCACGGGGTGCACTTGCCGCACGATTCGTGCTTGTAGAACTCCGTCCAGCGCAACACCGTACGTACGACCGAGGTGGTCTCGTCGAAGCACTGCAGGGCTTTGGTTCCTAGCATCGACTTCACACCGGCAATGGCCTCATAGTCCAGCGGGACGTCGAGGTGGGCGTCGGTCAGCATCGGTGTCGAGGAACCGCCAGGCGTCCAGAACTTCAACTGGTGATCCTCACGAATGCCGCCGGCAAGATCAAGAAGTTGGCGCAGCGTGATCCCCAACGGCGCCTCGAACTGACCTGGATGGGTGACATGACCCGACAGGGAGTAGATCGTCATGCCTTTGGACTTCTCGGTGCCCATCGAGGAGAACCAGTCCGCACCGTTGGTGATGATCGATGGCACCGAGGAGATCGACTCGACATTGTTGATCACCGTCGGGCAGGCGTAGAGGCCGGCAACAGCCGGAAACGGCGGCCGCAGCCGAGGCTGGCCGCGCCGACCTTCCAGCGAGTCGAGCATCGCGGTCTCCTCGCCGCAGATGTACGCGCCCGCGCCGGCGTGGACGATGATCTCCAGGTCATAGCCGGTGCCGAGGATGTTCTTGCCGGCGTACCCGGCGGAGTACGCCTCGCGAACCGCCTGCTGCAGCCGACGTACCACGTGCAGCACCTCCCCGCGGACGTAGATGAAGGCCTGGTTGGCCCGGATCGCGTACGCCGAGATGATCACTCCCTCTACCAGGGTGTGCGGGGAGGCCATCATCAGCGGAATGTCCTTGCACGTCCCCGGCTCGGATTCGTCGGCATTGACCACCAGGTACTTGGGCTTGGGGTTGTCTTGCGGGATGAAGCTCCACTTCATTCCGGTCGGGAAGCCCGCTCCGCCGCGGCCGCGCAGGCCGGAGTCCTTGACGAGGGTGACGACCTCGGACGGCTGCATGGCCAGCGCCGAACGCAGGGCGTCGTAGCCGCCACGCCTTTCGTAGTTGGTCAGCTTCCACGCGCGCTCGTCGCCCCAGTTGGCCGTCAGGACAGGCGTCAGCACGCCATGCCCAGTGCCGGAAGTCCTGGGGCCCGCCGAACGCTCGGTCACCGTCCCTCCTCGCCTCGTCGGTCTTGAATGTGCTCCGGATCTGGCGCAGTCCAGTCATGCTGTTGCGCAATGCGCAAGCCGAGGAGCGACGGACCAACTGCGGTGGGCCCTTCGTCGGCTCGGCCGTCGGGAAAGCCGGCGAGGACCCGCTCGGCTTCCTTCCAGGTGCAGACCCGAGCGCCGCGGGTAGACCACACGTGATCACCAGCCCGAAGCTGATCAACCACCCCGGTCGCCTTTTCTGGCGTGGTGTTGTCGAAAAACTCCCAATTGACCATCATCACCGGCGCGAAGTCACAAGCTGCATTGCATTCGACATGCTCCAGCGTGATCTTGCCGTCTTCGGTGGTCTCGTCGTTGCCAATGCCTAGATGATCTTGGAGCCTTGCATAGACCTCATCACCGCCCATGATCGCGCAGAGTGCGGTAGTGCAGACGCCGACGTGGTACTCCCCCACCGGGCGCCGCTTGTACATGGTGTAGAAGGTGGCGACCCCACTGACATCGGCCGCCGTCAGGCCCAAGATCTCGGCACAGGCTTCAATGCCGGCTGGCGTCACCCGGCCCTCGACGCTCTGCACCAGGTGCAGCATGGGCAGCAGTGCCGACCTCGCCTGCGGATATCTCTCCGCAATCGAGCGCAGCTCCTCCACGGTGGCCTCGGTGATCTTTGTCTCGGACAGGCCGTAATCGAGACTCGGCTCATCGAAATGCGTGACGAAGTGCCCGTGGCCGACAAGCTCCTCCGACGCAATATCCCCGCCGGCATGCCCGTTGGGAGCCGGGGCTTGTGGCTCGATCAGCTCGCTCATCGATCAACTCCGCCCATCACGGGATCCAGTGATGCGACCGCGACCACGACGTCGGAGACCATCGCCCCCTCACACATCACCGGCATGGCCTGCAGGTTAGTGAAGCTCGGGTCCCGGAAATGAGCACGGAACGGGCGTGTTCCACCGTCGGAGACCACGTGAGCGCCAAGCTCACCGCGCGGGCTCTCGATGGGAACGTACGCCTGACCCGACGGCACCCGGAAGCCTTCGGTGACCAGTTTGAAGTGGTGGATCAGAGCCTCCATCGACTCGCCCATGATGTGTTTGATGTATTCGTTGGAATTGCCCATACCGTCCGAGCCGACGGACAGTTGTGCGGGCCAGGCGATCTTCTTGTCAGCGATCATGATCGGCGCGCCCTGCAGCTTTTCCAGCCTCTCGACGCACTGCTCGATGATCTTGAGGCTCTGCCACATCTCGTTCAGCCGGATCCGGAATCGCCCGTACGCGTCCATGGTGTCCCAGGTCTGGACCTCGAAGTCGTAGGTCTCGTAGCCGCAGTAAGGCTGCTTCTTGCGCAGATCCCAGTCGTAGCCGGTCGCCCGCAGCGGTGGGCCGGTGATCCCCAAGGCGAGACAGCCTGCAAGATCAAGATGACCGACACCGGAGAGCCGGGCCTTGAAGACGGGATTCTCGTTGCAGAAGGCGGCGTACTCCGGCAGGTGCTTCTTCATCCAGACCACGAGGTCCTTGACGAAATCGAGCGCCTTGTCCGGCAGATCCTGAGCGACGCCGCCGGGTCGGACGTAAGCGTGGTTCATCCTCAGGCCGGTGATCAACTCGAAGGCGTCCAGTACCTTCTCCCGCTCGCGAAAACCGATGGTCATCACCGTCAACGCCCCGATCTCCATGCCGCCGGTGGCGATGCAGACCAGGTGCGAGGAGATGCGATTCAGCTCCAACATCAACACCCGCAGGACATTGGCCTTTTCCGGGATCTCGGCTTCGATGTCGAGCAGTCGCTCGACGCCCAGGCAGTA
>DATLQP010000326.1:0-29036 GCA_035535155.1 Propionibacteriaceae bacterium | reverse complement strand
GTGGTTCCTCGGACCTGAGCTTGTCCGCGCGGTCGGCTGTCTGGGTTCGGCCGGTACGTTCGCCACATGAGCACGGCGTTCGAACGGCTGGGAAGCGAGCAGTTCATCTCGTTGACGACCTTCCGGCGCAGCGGCGAGTCGGTCTCGACTCCGGTTTGGATCGCTTCCGACGGCGCCGCGCTGCTCGTCACCACCCAGCTGAGCACCGGCAAGGTCAAGCGGCTGCGCCACACGTCCCGGGTGGAGCTGCGGCCATGCAGCCGTCTCGGCAGGGTCGCCGAAGGCGTGCAGCCGGTCGGTGGGATCGCCGAGATCCGTCAGGACGAGCAATCCATTCGCGAGCTGAACGACGCAATGGCCACGAAGTACGGGCTGCCGTTTCGGCTCGTCCTACTCGCGGAGCGGGCGTTCAGACGACGCGGGCCGGGTCGCATCGTCGTGCGCATCATGGAGGCAAAACCCTCGTAGCGCGTGACCATCAGTTTTGCAGCGGAGGAGTGTTAGGCTGATATCGAACATAGATTCGATAGGAGAGATGTCGCGTCATGTCCGCCCGCATTGTGATGCATGTTGACATGGACGCCTTCTACGCCTCGGTGGAGTTGCGCCGACGACCGGAGCTGCGCGGCACCGCGGTGATCGTCGGCGGTTCGCCTCGTGGTGTGGTGCTTTCGGCGACGTACGAGGCGAGGGCGCGCGGCGTACGGTCCGGCATGTCCTCGACCGAGGCACGACGTCTGGCCCCGCATGCGAGGTTCCTTGCGCCTGACTTCGACAGCTACGCCGCAGTCTCGAAGTCGATTGTGGCGGTTTTCCGGTCGGTTAGCGCGGTGGTCGAATCGGCGTCAATCGACGAGGCATTTCTCGATCTCAGCGGCGCCCTGCGGATGTTTGGCTGTCCGGCCCAGATCGGCGAGTACGTACGGGCGGTGGTGTCCGACGAACAACAGATCACCTGCTCGGTCGGTATCGGTCCGACCAAATTCGTCGCGAAAGTTGCGTCCAGGGCCGCAAAGCCGGATGGACTGATCGAGGTGCCGCCGGACCGGGTCATGGAGTTCCTCCATCCACTGCCCGTGGAAGCCATGTGGGGAGTGGGCAACGCGACTGCCCAGAAGCTGCACTCGCTCGGCATCCTCACTGTCGGAGACCTCGCCCACACCCCACGGTCCACCTTGCGTCCTGCCTTCGGCCCGCACGCGAGTGGCATGCTCAGCGAGCTTGCCTGGGGACGAGATCGGCGCCGGGTCACGCCACAGGAGCCCGAGCACAGTGTCGGCTCACAGGAGACCTTCGGCCACGACACCGATGATCCCGACACCGTACGCCGTGAGCTGCTTCGCATGGCGGATCGCACCGCCCGCCGGATGCGGAAGCAGCGAATGCTCGGACGGACGATCACGATCTCGGTGCGATTCGCCGATTTCACTGAGCTGACCCGCTCCACAACGGTGCCGACACCGACTGACGTCACCGATGAGATCTACGCGCATGCCCTGCAGCTCTACGAGCGGCTCGGAGTGGGGCGGGCCCGGATCCGCCGCGTCGGAGTACGCATGGAACAACTCGTCGACCGACACCGTGCCTATCTCCAGCCGCAGCTGACCGACCCGGAGCGAGGCTGGCGAGAAGCCGACCTTGCCAGCGATGCGGCGGTCGGAAAATTCGGCCCGATGGCTGTTCAGAGAGCAATCTTGACTCGCCGCTTCTGACCAGCTGCGGCGCCGCCACCTGAAAGGTTTTGGGTGTTTCGCATACCTGCGGCCGCAACCTAAACTAGAGCCACATCGCCCAGCTAAGTATGAGTGCAGGTCAGACCTCAGGGGGTATTCAGTATCCAAACCGGAGCGAATCTCCTCCTTCGTTTGAGAGGCGTATCATGACGGCACGCGTACGACGAGACCTTTGGGAGGTGGCCAGTGGCCCTCTCAGATGAGGAGCAACGGCTTCTCGAGCAGATGGAAGCCGCGCTTGCGGCCGAGGATCCGAAGCTGGTCAACGCGCTGCGCGGCACCAGCTCCCGGCGGGTTCATCGTCGGCGTGCGGCACTTGCCGGTGTGGGATTCTTTGCTGGCCTTGGCCTCCTCATCGCAGGCATCTCGATCAACCCGTTCTTGAGTGTTCTCGGCTTCGTGATCATGGTAGGGGCGGCCGTAACGGCCATCTATTCCTGGCAGCACGTCGGCGGCAGTGCAGACGCAGGCAATGGCGGCGACCGCGCAAAGACCGCGCAGGGCTCCCGCGCCCACGACGGGCAAGGCTTCATGGACAAGATGGAGGAGCGCTGGCGGCGCCGCCGCGACGAGGGCCTATAAGTCGACGCGCTGCGATCCCATCTAGCGTTCGTTGGGCTGGCGTCGGTCAGGCTGGCGTCGAAACAGCGATCGCGGCAGCACCAGCGCGATGAACCTGCGCCGCCAGGCCGAAGGGCCTGCCACTCCGTGCCGTATTTCAGATGTCATGGTCGGTAGCTCGTTCACCGCGCCGCCATCGGTAAAGCTGCGCGCGTAGCGCGATCGCTCCACAAGGGTGGCTACCCGGCTCATCGACTCAGACTCCTGCTCATCAAGCCGCTCTGCGACCTCGCGCCCAATGGCGCGTGGCGAGCCTTCCGGCCACGATCCGCCGTAGTCCACTACGGTGTCCCGAATCTCGGCCCAGGCAGCTTCCACCTGTTCCTCCGCGGGCAGGCTCCCGTTCAGCCGGTTGGTGCGACGCCGCAGCCGGATGGTTGCCGGCGCGGCCACGATGACCAGCAAGATCAGTGAGACGCCAGTCCAGATCAGAGTCCGTCCCCGGCCGGCCCCCGCTACCTGCCCTGGGCCGTTCGGTTGCACGCTCGGCGCGACCGTTGGCTCAGCGCCCGGTGCTGTCTCGTTGTCGTTCGACTCCGATGTCGGGTTGGCGGACGGATCACCGGCTGAGGAGCCCGAGTCCTGCACCGTCCATGCCGGAGCCGTCCCTGTCACGCTGGCCGGCGTCGGCTCGAACCGTACCCAGCCGTAATTAGCGAAGTACAACTCTGGCCAGGCATGCATGTCGCGGATCGAAACCTTCCAGCCATCCTCCTCCTGTTCACCCGGTAGGAAACCGACCGATACCCGGGACGGGATGCCGACCACCCTGGCCATCATCGCCATGGCCGACGCGAACTGTTCGCAATAACCCCTGCGATCCCGAAGCAGGAAGTTCTGCATGGCCTCATAACCGCTGCCAGGGAGTGTCTCGGTGCTGTAGGTGAACTGGCTGCTGCGCAGGTACGCCTGAATCGCGGCTGCTTTCTGTGCTGCTGTGTCGGACTTCGCCGTAACTCGATTGGCCAGCTGGACCAGGTTGTCTGGCAGGTCCGACGGAGCAGTCGCGGTCACTTCAGCGTCAGCGGGCGTGCCGGCGACCGCCTTATTGAGGTCGCTGAGGTTCGGCTCGACGTCCGCGCTCTCGACGGTATAGTTCAGCCGGCGCAGCTCCTGGGCACGACCGGCATTCACCACGACCAAGGAGTTGGCGTCGTATCGCCAGTCACCTTGTGCGTCGAAGGCCCGCGGCGCGTACGGCAGCGGCAAGTACTGCGAGGCGAAGTCCAGCACCTTGATCGTGGTACGAGTCCTGTCCTTGGGCTCGCCGCTCACCCCCGGAATGGTTGGCAGTGTCTGTCCGCTGTTCAACTGGATCTGCACGTTGCTCCAGCCGTTTCCGTTGAACTGGGGCAGTGACGCCAAACGCAGATACACCCCGCCCGGAGCGGTCGTCCGATACTCGATGACGGCGCGATCCTCCGGCTGATTGAGATTGCGGCGCAGATCAAGGCTGGGATCGGTGAGCTGTAGCGGACCACTGCCGCCCGGGCCGCTTCCGAAACCGATGCCGGGCAAGGACAAGGTCGGCAAGGCAAAACCGAGCACGATCGTCGAGATGATGGCCGGAGCTGCGAGATAGCCGGCAGCGCGCCAGACCACCGGTGTTGCGGTGCCGAGACTCTCCGCCGAATCCCGAGAAAGCCCTCGCGTCCAGCGCGCTGTGCTGTTCAGGCCTTCGGCGATCAAGATCGCCAGATAGCCAACTGCGATGCAGCAGAAGCTGAGCACCCCGCTGTCGGTGCCCAGGCCGAGTGCCGGCACCAAGAACAGTGTGGCAGGCGGTGCGATGGCCCAAGCCGGCCGACCGACGCCCGAGACCAGCAGATCGGTCATGATCATAATCATTCCGATCACCGTCACGAAGATCAGCTTCACGCCGTTGTCGGGCTCCATGGGGGACGCTTGAGTGCGCATGTGCTCGATCCCAGCCGCCCAGAGCGAGGCATAACGCTCAAACCACCAGGCACGGATCTCAATTGCCGAGGAGGCGAGGCTCAGGCCGAGGGCGAAGGAGTAGCCGAGCAAGATCACGAGCTGGGCGGCGAGCACCGTAGCGCTGGCCAGCCCCGCACGTCGCAGTCCCATGCTGGCGGCGCCGATGGCGATGATCAAGATCCAGCTGAAGGCGATAAAGCTGGAGTCCTGGGTCAGGGGTGTCACGGTGAAGCTCGCCAGCATCACAGAAATGATCACGGCGAGGGTGCTGCGGTCGGAGGCGCGCATCTCAGGCCGCCGTGTTGATCTGTTCCAGGGCGGACCACGCGTCTGCCACACCCATACCGCGCGGGACGTCGATGACCCGCCACTGATTATCACGCAGAATCTGCCCGGCCAGTTCGTGCTGCGCCCGTTGCTGCTCGCTGGCGGGTTTGTCGGCGTAACTGTCGACATCGAGCAGCATCGCCAAGCCCTGCGCACGGTTACGGCGTACCCGGAGTAGCGAGTGGGCATCTTGCGCGTTCATCCGGCCCATGATCGCGATGGCCAGTTGACCGGGCCGGTCTACCGCGGCGGACTCGACGGCGTAATGGATGGTGGTCGTCGACCGAACCTTGAGATCGGTCAGCCGGCTGATCACCAGTTCTTGGGACGCCGAGCTGTGTTGGCCCATCGTGCCGCTGATGTGCAGCGGTCCATCGGCTTCATAGATTTCGATGGCGAAGCCATCGTCGAGGAAGTGGATGCCGATCGACGCCGCTGCCGAAATCGCCCATTCGAGGGAGTTCTGCATGCCGCGACCGTCGTGGGCACTTCCTCGTGAATCGAGCATGATGCTGGCGCTGGGGTCCCATGCCTGCTCCTCGCGCCGCACCATGAGGTCGCCCCAGCGGGCAGTAGAGCGCCAGTGGATTCGGCGTACGTCGTCACCTTGCCGATACTCCCGTACCAGCGCGTCGTCTTGCCCCACAATGCCAACGCGATGTGGTCGAGCCTCGCCGGTACTGCCGCCGCCGCCGGCCGTCCGGATGGTCGGAAGGGGCACGATCCGCGGAGTCACCATGACCTCGCTTTTGGCGACGAACTGGCGATCAAGCTGCACCAGACCGAATGGATCAACCGTGCGGACCGTCAGCGGACCTGTCGAGAAGCGTCCGCGTACTCGTCCCAGCAGCGGATACTCGATGGCCCGGCGCCAACGCACATCCGCTCGATCCACCAGGAAACGTGGCCGACTGCCCAGCTCACGCGGCACCGAGTCCTCCAGCAGCAGGATGCCGGCCGCCAGCCTGCCATCCTGGCCGAGGGTGATATGACCCTTCATCGGCGAGCCCAGCGGCACCTGCGCGGGCTCGATGGAGCGCTCGCATGACATCCGCAGCCGGGCCCGGGAAACCAGAATGGCGGCAATGACCGGCAGGGCGACAAGCAACAGGCCAAGTCGCATCACATCGCGCTGGCCGGCGGCCATCGCCACCAGCACGACGATGAGGCCGATCAGGACGAAGAACCGCCCTCGATGGGTGAGCAGCCGCCACGGACGCGACACGATGTGCTATCTCCGGTCGGGAATGTGCACAGACTGAATGGCTTGGGCGATGACGTCGTTCACCGTACGCCGGGCCAGCTGAGCATCGGTGGAGGGCAACACCCGATGCGCCAGCACTGATACGCCCAGGGCCGCGACATCGTCCGGTGTGACGTAGTCGCGGCCGGACAGTGCCGCGAACGCGCGACTGGCGCGCAACAATTGCAGCGTTGCACGCGGTGAGGCGCCAAGCCGCAGATCGCGCGAGTTACGCGTCGCGTTGACCACCTGGACGATGTAGTGCTTGACGGCCGAACTGACATAGACCCTCTTGACCGCCTCGATCAGCCCGCGGATGGCGGCACCATCGGTCACCGGTTGCAGCTCCGCAAGAGGATCGGAGGAGCCATGGGAGTCCAGCATGTCCAGCTCTGAGTTGGGCGTCGGATAGCCCATCTGGATGCGTGCCATGAACCGGTCCCGCTGCGCTTCGGGCAGCGGGTAGGTGCCCTCCATCTCGATCGGGTTTTGAGTAGCGACGACCATGAACGGCGGTTCGAGGAGATAGGTCGTCCCGTCCACGCTGACCTGACGTTCTTCCATCGACTCCAGCATTGCCGATTGCGTCTTCGGTGAGGCGCGGTTGATCTCGTCGCCGACGACGATGTTGGCGAAAATGCCGCCGGGCTTGAACTCGAAGTCGCGCGTCTCTTGGTTGAACACCGAGACGCCCGTGATGTCGGAGGGCAACAGGTCCGGCGTGAACTGCACTCGGCGTACCGAGCACGCAATCGAGCGGCCCAATGCCTTGGCGAGCATCGTCTTGCCGACGCCTGGCACGTCCTCGACCAGCAGGTGACCCTCGGCGAGCAAAACGACCAGTGCGAGGTCGATCGAGCTGCGCTTTCCCTCGATGACGCTTTCTATCGCGTGCCGTACTTGGCCCATGACCTCGACCACGTCGCCGAGTGAGTAGGCCACTTCGGGACGCTGCCCGACCTCGGCTGCCTTCTCATAGCCCAAGGACATGTCCAAACCCTACGTGTTCTCGTGCGGTCTCGACACCACAGGCAACACGCCGAAGGTGGATCCACGAGCCTTTGTGGTGTGCCATGTGGGGGAAAGTGGAGTACAGTGGCGCAAAGTGGAGCAAGGTGGTCATTGAGTGGGTGAGGAGGGCGGTCCGTGTTTCTCGGGACCCACACTCCAAAGCTCGACGACAAGGGCCGCCTCATCCTTCCGGCTAAGTTCCGCGACGAATTAGCTGACGGCCTGGTGATCGCGAAATTCCAGGAGCGATGCCTGGCCATCTGGCCGATCGGTTCGTTCGTCGAGATGACCAAAACCGTAAGGAGCGCCTCCTCAAGTCAGCAAGGCGTTCGGGACTACCAGCGAATACTCGCATCGGGGGCCTCGGACGAGACACCGGATAGGCAGGGCCGGATCACCATCCCGCCCGATCTGAGGTCGTACGCAGGTCTTGACAAGGACTGCGTCGTGGTGGGGTCCATCGATCGGGTGGAGGTGTGGAACCCGGTCGCATGGGAGCAGTACTCCGCCGAGAAGGAACCGGCATTCGCAGAACTGAACCAATCCCTCTTCCCCGGAGGCTGAGGAGCACAACAGCACAAGCAAGACGGCTCGCGCAGAGAGGCTTCAACCCGCAGGTTCGACTCCCTGACACAACTTCCCCGGTGCCAGGTAGGACTCCCCGCGGATCTCGGGTTGAAACCCCTCTGCACGAGCTAAGCACGAGAGCTGCGAGCGTCTCTATCTTTTGGGGCGAGCAGCTCAAGACAAAAGGGATCGAGATGTCGGATGAGTGCCCAAGCCGAGCTGCACGTACCCGTCATGCTGGCGGAGGTCGTTGCGTTGCTGGCTCCCGCGCTGGAAGCACCGCTGACTGATTCGGTTGGCGAAGGCGACTGCGTTCTCCTCGACTGCACGGTCGGTCTGGGCGGCCACGCGCATGCATTGCTCGCCGCCTGCCCGCAGGCGCGACTGATCGGGTTGGACCGTGATCCGCAGGCACTGGCTTTGGCGGCCGAGCACCTGAGTGAATTCTCTGACCGCGTGACGCTCGTCGAGGCCGTGTTCGATCAGCTGCCCGAAGTGCTCGCGAGGGTGGGGCAACCCAAAGTCCAGGGCATCCTGCTTGATCTTGGTGTCTCCTCGCTCCAGATCGACAGTTCAGAACGCGGATTTGCGTACGCGACGGACGCGCCACTCGACATGCGGATGGGACCCCAGGAGCTGACGGCGGCACAGGTGCTCAATACCTACACCAAGGCCGACCTGGCGCGGCTGTTGCGAGCCTACGGCGAGGAGCGGTTCGCCGACCGGATCGCCGGGCGGATCGTGGCCGAGCGGGAGCGGGAGCCGTTCCGCAACTCGAAACGACTGGTTCAGCTGCTCTACGACGCCGTGCCAGCAGCGTCTCGCAAGTCGGGCGGTCACCCTGCCAAGCGAACTTTCCAGGCGTTACGGATCGAGGTGAACGGCGAACTGCACGCGCTGGAGTCAGTGCTGCCAGATGCAATTGCGGCGCTCGCGATGCACGGCAGGATCGTGGTTTTGGCCTACCACTCACTGGAGGATCGGTTGGTCAAACAGGTTATCGGGCTAGCCGCCAGGGATCGGGCGCCGCGCGACATGCCCATCGTGCCGCCCCACCTGCTGCCGGAGCTCAGGCTGCTGACCCGCGGCGCGCTGCGTCCACATGCCGCCGAAGTTGCTCGCAACCCACGCGCTGCATCAGCGCGGCTGCGTGCGGCGGAACGTATCGCGGAGCTTGCGGTGGCCGGATGAGCGCGCTTTGGGCGCCGATCGCGGGCCGGCGCGATGCCGGCGCCACGGTCCGTCGACCGCTGCACGCAGTGGCCAAACCAGCGGCGCGCTTGGCTCGATTCCCATTCCTGCTGGTGCTGATCGGCATCTTCGGGATCGGCATGGCCGGCTTGCTCATGCTCAACACCACACTGCAGGGTCAGGCGTTTCAATCGCGCACCCTGAACCGCCAGGCCACCGAACTCGCGTATGCCCAGGCTGATCTTGAAAACCAGCTTGATGCGCTGGCCGCTCCTCAGGAGCTGGCACGCCGGGCATCGGCGCTCGGTATGCGCCCCAACCCGTATCCGGCGTTTCTGGTGCTGCCGAGCGGGAAGGTGATCGGCAAGCCGACTTCCGTTCAGGGCCATGAGGTGCCTGCTTTCATCGTGAAGACGCCTGCCGAGATCGCGGCCGAGCGGGCAGCCAAACGTGCTCGTGCCGAGGCAGAAGCCGCCGCAAAGGCGGCCAAGCGGGAGCAGCGTAGGGCCAATCAGACAAAGGCCAATCAGACAAAGGCCAATCACACAGCCGGCACAACCAAGAAAGGTACGGATCGCGGGGGACGGCCTTGATGGCGGAGCCCTATCGTTCCCGGACGGCTCGTCCGCTGCGTACCCCAGCACCGCCGAGTCACCGGCACAGGCCGGGCACTCGAATTCCCCCATCTCAGCCGATTCGGTTGGTTCGCCGCCGGCCCCCATTACGGTTGCCACTCGCCTCGGCCCATCGTCGGCTGCATGCGATGCTGATCATCGTTGCGATGGCATTGTCACTCTGTGCTGGCCGACTGCTGCAACTGCAGGGCTTCGACTCCTCCTCTTACAGCATCGAAGCGCTGACCCGTACGCTGCCGCTGCTGCCGGCGCGTGGTCAGATCACCGATCGCAACGGGCTCGTCCTTGCCTCCACTCAGCCCGCGGTCGCGGTGACCGCCGATCCGAAGCTCACCGCCCGTGAAGCCAGCGAGATCGCCGGCGTACTTTCCGCCCATCTCGGCATGACGGTCGAGGAGCTCATGCCGTTGTTGACCAAGACCGGTACGCGGTTCGTCTACATCAAGAAGAAGGTCCCGGCGCTGACGTACAGCGCCCTGGCTGCGGACCTGTCAAGCCGCCGACTGCACGGCATTTTCCGGGAGAGCGACCCGATCCGTACCTATCCAGGAGGATCGGTCGGTGCCTCGGTCGTCGGTTTTGTGGGGGCAGACGGCGAGGGCCTCGCCGGCCTCGAGCGCACCTTCAACGCACAGCTGGCCGGCGCGGAAGGCACGGAGACCTTCGAGAGCGCGCCCAATGGCAGCAAGATCCCGCTCGGCCGGAGTTCGATCACCCCGGCGCGAAACGGTCTGAGCTATCAGCTCACCTTGGACTCCGAGGTGCAGTGGGCCGCTGAGCGGCGGCTGGCTGAGCAGGTTGCCAAAACCCACGCCGACTCCGGCTTCGCCATCGTTTTGGACGTCAAGACCGGTCAGGTCATCGCGTTGGCGAACGCCCCGACATATGACTCCGCCCGGCCACAGGCGGCTGATTCTGCAGACCGGGGCAATCGCGCCATCTCCGCGCCGTACGAACCTGGCAGCGTGCAGAAGGTCTTGACCTCAGCCGCGTTGATCGACTCGGGTACGGCGAATCCGAATACGCGTGTCGTCGTTCCCGGCCGCCTTGCTTCCGGGGGCCATTCGATCAAGGACTTCTTCTCTCATGGCGTGCTGCACTACAACATGCGGGGCGTGATCGCGATCTCATCCAATATCGGCACGACATTGCTGACTCGGCAGCTCAGCAAGCAGACGCTGCACGATTACCTGGTGAGCTTTGGCCTCGGCTCTACCACCAGTGTCGAACTGCCTGGCGAATCCGCCGGCATCATGCCCAAGGCAGAGATGACCGATGATCAGCGCGATCGGGTCGCATTCGGCCAGGCGATTGCGGTGACGGGGATCCAGGAGGCCGCAGCGGTCGCCGGCGTCGTCAACGGCGGGCTCTTCAACCCGCCGACGGTGATCAAGAAGGCCACCGACGGGGACGGCAGGGAGGTGGCAATGCCGCGTGCGCTGCAGCGGCGGGTCATCTCGGAAAAGAGCTCGGCGCAGGTACGCGATCTGATGGGAGCTGTCGTCGACAGCGTGAACGGTCAGCGGAATCTGAAGCTCGACAGATACAGCAGCGGTGGCAAGACCGGCACTGCCCAGCGTGCCGACACCAGCTGCGGTTGTTACCGGGGGTACGTAACATCATTCGTGGGCTTCGCCCCCCTCGACGACCCGCAGATCCTGACCTACGTCGTCATCAACAACCCGAGGGCAGGCGACACCGGATCGGTCACAGCAGCACCGGCGTACCGCGACATCATGAATATGGCGTTGCCGCGCTACTCGGTGGCTCCTGATGCCAAGCGGCACAAGCCGCTGCCCACCCAGTGGTGAGCACGCGGAGCGAGCGCAGTGAGCGCGGCAATCAAATCCCGCAGCGAGCGGAGCAATCAAACATGCCGGGTATCGGTCCGCGCGGGCCGACAAGTCGCTAACGTCGACAGCGTGTCTTCTGCTCTACGGGGGGGTGTGCTTCGGCCGCGCACCAGACACCAGATCGGTCTGGCCCAGCTGCTCGGGGACCGCGCCGCGGTAAGCGACCCGGTCATCAGTGGCATCACCATCGACTCGCGGCTGGTGCGTCCCGGCGACCTGTACGTCGCACTGTCTGGTGCACATCATCACGGCGCGGAGTTCGCGCGGCAGGCCGCCGAGGCGGGAGCCGTGGCAGTTCTCACCGACCAGGCCGGCAGTCAGCTGGCTCGCGACGTACTACTTCCGGTCATCATCGTCGACCATCCGCGGCAGAGGATGGCCAGTGTCGCCGCCACCATCTATGGCAGGCCGGCCGATGCGCTCACCATGTGCGCGGTCACGGGCACGAATGGCAAGACCACGACGACCTTCCTCTTGGATGCCGCGCTACGCGCCGGGGGAGTGAGCACCGGGTTGGTTGGCACGGTCGGCTTCCGGCTGAACGGTGTGGCGTTGGACTGCGTGCCGACCACGGTGACAACGCCGGAGTCAACTGACCTGCAGGGCTTGCTGGCTTTCCTGCTCGAGGAGGGAGCTAGGACGGTCGTCATGGAAGTCTCCTCTCACGCGCTGGTGCTCGGTCGCGCCGAAGCGATCACCTTCGACGTGTCGGCATTCACCAACCTGGGTCGAGATCATCTGGATTTCCACGGTGATATGGAGTCATACTTCGAGGCCAAGGCGTCCCTCTTCGCTCCCGACCGAACCAAGCATGCGGTGATCAACATCGACGATCCGCGTGGTCGTGAGCTGGTGCAGCGCATCGGTCGCCATTCGGGCATCGGGCTCACTACGGTAAGCCTCGACGACGATGCGGCCTGTCGCGCCTTGGCGTACGAGGTGCAGGCGGACGGGCGGACGGCGGTGCGAGCCGACGTAGCAGGCCGCATCCTGAACTTCGGTCTCAACCTCCCCGGGGACTTCAACATTCGCAACGCCTTGACGGCACTGGCCATGGTCAACGCGATCGGCGGTGATCTAGAACTCGCGACGGTCGGTCTGGGACAGGCGCATGTCGCGGGTCGGATGCAGCGCGTCGAACTGGGTCCGCAGGCACCCCTGGTCTACGTGGACTTCGCCCATACGCCGCAGGCGATCGCTGCCGCGCTGCAGGCGGTGGGCACCCGGCGCCGCATCGTGGTTGTTGGCTGCGGCGGAGATCGGGATCCGCAGAAGCGCGGACCGATGGGAGAGTCAGCCGCCCGATTCGCAGACATGGTGATCGCCACCGACGACAACCCCCGCTCTGAAGATCCCGGCGCCATCAGAGCGGAGCTGATCAGCGGGGCGCAGGCTGCAGTGCGGCGTGGCGGCCTTGCGACCGAGGTGATCGACGGCGGCGACCGACGCACCGCGATCCGTCTCGCGCTGCAACTCGCGTCGCCTGGTGATGTGGTTGCGATTCTCGGCAAAGGTCATGAGCTCGGTCAGGAGGTGGCTGGGACGGTGCTGCCGTTCAGCGATCCGGAGGTGGCAGCCGAGGAGTGGGCCGCGCTGCATCCGGAGCTGGGCCTGCGGGCCGGCCAGCCGGGCACGACGTCGTGATCCCACTGACGGTCGCAGAGATCGCCGGGGTGCTAGGGACGCCGCTGTTGGGTCCCGGCGACGAGTCTGCGCTCGTCACCGCGCTGACCGCTGACTCCCGCGCGCTGGTTCCCGGCGCCCTCTTTGTGGCGCTGCCTGGCGAGCGCGCCGATGGTCATGACTATGTCGCATTGGCAACGGCCGCAGGCGCGGCCGCATCGCTCACCAGATATCCCGTCGACGGCGCGCTGTGCCTGGTAGTGGTTGATCCGCTGGTCGCGCTCGGCCGCCTGTCGCGCTATCTGGTCGAGAGATCGAGTGCTGCGGGCCTTCAGGTCGTGGGGATTACCGGTTCGGTCGGAAAGACCTCTGCCAAGGATCTGCTGGCACAGGTGCTCGAACAGGTCGGCCCCACAGTCGCGGCCACGGGCAATCTCAACAATGAACTCGGCGTGCCACTCACGGTTGGTCGAATCGACGCCGAGACCAGATACCTGGTGGTGGAGATGGGTGCCCGCGGCATTGGCCACATCGGCTATCTCTGTGAGATTGCGCCGCCTCAGGTCGGCGTGGTGCTGAATGTCGGCCAAGCCCATGTCGGGGAGTTCGGCGGGCAGACCGCCATTGCTCAGGCAAAGGGCGAGTTGGTCGAGTGCCTGCCTGCGAACGGCTGGGCAGTTCTCAATGCCGACGATCGGCTGGTCTGGGCCATGCGTCGCCGGACCACGGCGCGCGTGCTGCCCTGGTCCACCAGCCAGCAACTCACCGAAGGTGTCTGGGCTTCCGGATTGGCGGGCGACGCTTACGGGCGGTACTCCTTCACCCTCCATGAACGTCGGGGGGCCGAACCTGCGCAGGACGCTCTGGTTCAGCTTGGACTGGCCGGCCGGCACCAGGTCTCGAACGCAGTCGCGGCGGCTGCTGCGGCGCTGGCCCTGGGGGTCGAGCTCGATCAGGTCGCCGCTGCACTCGGTGCTGCCGCGCCGCGCTCGCGTTGGCGCATGGAGCTGCATGATCGGCCGGACGGCGTCACGGTGATCAACGACTCCTACAATGCCAATCCCGACTCCATGCGCGCCGCGTTGTCGACCCTCGCCGAGCTCGGCGGAACTGGACGGCAGACCTGGGCGGTGCTGGGGGACATGCTCGAGTTGGGCGACACCGCGGCCCACGAACACGAGGCGATCGGCCGGTTCGCCGCGCAGATCGGGGTCGAGCACCTGGTTGCCATTGGCGAGCACGCGAAACGCATGACCAAGGCGGCTGTGGACGCCGGTTTACCGCCCGCTTCGGCGGTCGCTGTGGCCGACAAACCCGAAGTGGTTGCGATGCTGACGGCTGGTCTTGGACCTGGCGACGTGGTCTTGGTCAAGGCATCTCGTGGCTTAGCCTTGGACACCGTGGCCGACGACATCCTTACCGCCGTCCCGCCACTACCGCCCGAGGACCCTGGGTGAAGACCATTGTTCTCGCCGGCGGCCTTGCCCTGATCGCGACGTTGCTTGGCACCCGGCTGGCTATCCTTGTGCTGGTCAAGAAGGGCTACGGACAGCTCATCCGTGACGACGGCCCGACCTCTCACCATGTGAAGCGGGGCACGCCTACGATGGGCGGGCTGGTCATCATCGCCGCCGTGCTGCTCGCCTACTTCGGCAGCCATTTGATCATCTTTTCGGCTCCGTCCGCCTCGGCATTGCTGGTGCTGTTTCTGTTTACCGGTCTAGGCGTTGTCGGGTTTTTGGACGACTACGTCAAGATCAGCAAGCAGCGCTCGCTCGGACTCCGGAGCAATGCCAAGATCGCCGGCCAGTCGATCGTCGCCATCGTCTTCGCGGTCGCGTCGCTGCAGTTTCCCGACGAGCGCGGAATCACGCCCGCCTCACCGGCGATCTCTTTCCTGCGCGACATCGAATGGCTCCGATTGCCGCTGATTCTGGTGATCATCTGGGTGATGCTGCTGATAGCGGCCGCCAGCAATGGCGTCAACCTCACTGACGGGCTCGATGGACTCGCCTGTGGTGCCTGCGTCATGATCTTCGGCGCGTACACGCTGGTCAACATCTGGCAGTACAACCAGTCCTGCGCCTACACCGCATCCGCTGGGCCGAAGTGTTACGAGGTACGCGATCCCTACGACCTGGCGGTGGTCGCCGTGGCGCTCGCGGGGGCATGCTTCGGCTTTCTGTGGTGGAACGCTGAGCCAGCCAAGATCTTCATGGGCGATACGGGGTCGCTCTCTCTCGGCGGTGCCCTCGCGGGGATGGCGATCTTCACCCGAACCGAGCTATTGCTGGTGATCTTGGGCGGACTGCTGGTCATCGAGGTGATGTCGGTGATCTTGCAAGTAGGCTTTTTCAAGTTGACCCGTGGAAAACGACTGTTCAAGATGTCGCCCATTCACCACCACTTCGAGTTGCTGAGCTGGGCACAGGTCACCATCGTGATGCGATTCTGGATCATCGCCGGATTGTGCGTCGCCGCCGGCTTGGGCATCTTCTACGCGGAGTGGGTGGCCGGCACATGAGTCTGTCGTGGCTGGGCCAAGCCGATGCACGGTCACCGTGGCCGCAGGCCCATATCGTGGTCGCCGGCATCGGCGTTTCGGGATTCGCCGCTGCTGACGGCTTGCTGGAGTTCGGTGCCCGCGTCACAGTCCTGGACGACGTGCTCGATGAGCGTCGGTCCGACAAAGGCAAGCTGCTGGAAGTACTCGGCGGCACCGTTCGGCTCGGGCCGGGTGCCACCTCAACTCTGCCTGACGATGCCGATCTCGTGATTACCACGGGCTGGCCGGCCACCGCACCGCTGCTGCGCCAGGCTGCTGAGCGCGAGGTGCCGATCTGGAGCGAAGTCGAGCTGGCCTGGCGGCTCAGTCGGCCCGACAAGATCGTGCCGTGGCTGGGCATCACGGGAACCAACGGCAAAACAACGACCACGCAGATGCTGGAGTCGATGCTTGCCGCCGCCGGGCTGCAGACAGCTGCGGTCGGCAACATTGGCCGCCCGATCATGGAGATCGTGCTGGATCCGCAACGCTACGACGTACTCGCCGTCGAGCTGTCCAGTCATCAGTTGCATTGGTCCTACTCGCTGGCCATGCATTCTGCCGCGGTGCTCAATGTGCAACATGATCACCTGGAATGGCACGGCTCCTACCAGGCCTATCGCGATGCCAAAGCCAAGATCTATGAGGGCGTGCAGGCGAGCTGCGTTTACAACGTCGCAGACCCGGTCACCGAGCAGATGGTCGAGCAGGCCGAGGTCGTCGAGGGTGCCCGAGCGATCGGTTTCACGCTGGGCACGCCTGCGGTGTCGATGCTCGGCGTGGTTGATGACTTGCTCGTCGACCGGGCATTCATCGAGCAGCGGCGGGACTCCGCTCTCGAGCTCGCGAAGATCAGCGATGTCAGTCCACTCGCTCCGCACAATGTGGCCAATGCCTTGGCGGCCGCTGCGCTGGCTCGCTCGTACGGCGTGCCGGCGACGGCGGTGCGGGACGGCTTGCGTTCGGTGAAGGTCGGACCCCACAAGATTCAGACGGTGCTGGAACGCAACGGCGTCTCGTGGGTCGATGACTCCAAGGCGACCAATCCGCATGCGGCAGATGCCTCGCTGCGCGCCTTCGAATCAGTGGTCTGGATCGCCGGTGGCCAGGCCAAGGGCACTACGTTCGATGAGTTGATCACCGCTCATCGGCAGAGGCTGCGTGGCGCGGTGCTGCTTGGCACCGACCGCGACATCATCGCTGAAGCCCTCGCTCGACACGCACCGGAAGTCCCCACACAAGTCATCGAGTCGGTCGACACTAGAGCGATGGCACAAGCCGTTGCGGCGGCTGCTTCCCTGGCCAGACCTGGTGATGCAGTTTTGCTCGCGCCGGGGTGCGCCAGCAAGGACATGTTCACCGATTACGCCGCACGCGGAGATGCCTTCGCTGCGGCCGTACGTGCGCTCGCAGAGGAGTAGACGTCAGTGGCGACCCTGACCCCGCAGGGCCAGACAGTGCGTCGCCCCATGTCTGCGCTGGAGCTGCTGCGCTGGCTCCGCTCGGTGTTGGACCGGCCCCTGACCAGCTATCACCTGTTGCTCGGCTCGGTCGCCTTGCTGCTCATCGTCGGCGTCATGATGGTGCTCTCGGCGTCCAGCGTGAATGCCTACCTCACCGTGGGGGATTCCTACTTCTACGTCAAGCGGCAGGTGATCTTTCTCGCAGCCGGCGTACTGGGCGCATTGATGATCATGAAGTTGCCGCTATCGACGCTGCGGTTGCTCGGCTGGTTCGGCCTCGCCGGTGCCATCGTCTTATTGATCTTGACCTATACACCACTCGGGATCTCGGTGAACGGCAACCGCAACTGGCTGTATCTCGGTTCCTCACTGTTCTCGATCCAGCCGGCCGAATTCGCAAAGCTCGCCATGATCATTTGGGGAGCGGATGTGTTGGCCCGCAAGAATCGGTTGCTCGACCAGCCGAAACACTTGCTGGTGCCGTTCCTCCCGGTGAGCGGCATTCTGGTCTTGTTAGTGCTCTTTCAGGGTGACGCCGGTACGGCGGTCGTGATGGCGGTCATTGCCGCCGGCCTGTTGTGGATCGTCGGTGCACCACTGCGCGTACTCATGGGCCTGGCATCCGCCGGTCTGGCCGGCATGATCGCGATCTTCATCACGTCCTCGGTGCGAATGCGTCGGCTTGCTGCCTTTCTGGACCCCACCCTTGACGCAAATGGCGCCAATCACCAGGCCAACGCGGGGATGTTCGCCATTGCATCCGGCGGCTGGTGGGGTGTTGGTCTCGGCGCCAGCCGGCAGAAGTGGGGGAGCTTGCCGGAGGCGCACACCGACTTCATTTTCGCCGTGCTCGGCGAGGAGTTCGGGCTCTGCGGCAGCTTGGTCGTACTGGCCATGATCGGCATATTGGGCTACGCCGGCATCCGGATCGCCACGCGCGCGGATGATCTCTTCGTACGCTATACAGCCGGCGGTATCACCACGTGGTTCATGGTCCAGGCATTGATCAACTTGGCCGTGGTGCTCCGGCTGCTCCCCATCGCGGGCGTTCCGTTGCCGTTGCTGTCTTACGGCGGGTCGGCACTGGTCGCCAACCTGCTAGCGGTCGGCGTACTGCTGGCCTGCGCCCGGCGAGAACCCGAAGCCAGAGAGCTGCTGGCCAAGAAGGCAACGCGGCCTACCCGGCGGATGACGGCCGTCGTCGGCTCGCGTGCCAGCCACGGCCGTACCGACTCATGACCGGGTCAGCTACCGGCTCTGTCGTGCTCGCCGGTGGCGGGACCGCGGGTCACACCTCGCCGTTGATTGCGACAGCTCTCGAGCTGCGTCGACTCGGCGATGGCATCACGCTGACGGCGCTCGGTACCAGCCGAGGCCTGGAGACCGCCGTTGTTCCCGCAGCCGGCCTGGACTTGGAGCTGATCCCTCCGGTACCAATGCCCCGGCGACTCGGCAAGGATTTCGCGCTGGTGGGACCGCGGCTCCTGCACGCCGTGACCGCAACCGCACAACTGCTCCGGCGGGTCGAGGCTAATGCCGTGCTCGGCTTTGGTGGCTATGTCTCCACTCCGGCCTACCTCGCGGCCCGCCGACTCGGACTGCCTCTGGTCATCCACGAGCAGAACGTGCTCCCCGGCCTCGCTAACAAGCTTGCCGCCCGGCTCACCCATGAGGTCTTCACATCGTTCCCGCAGACCTCACTGCCGCATGCCCGCTGCATCGGATTGCCGATGCGGCGCGCGATCACCGATCTTGACCGTGCCGCGCTGCGCCGGGAGGCGCGGATCGGTTTCGAGCTGGACCCGGATCTGCCGACCCTGCTGGTGAGTGGCGGATCACAAGGCGCACTGCGGATCAATACTGCGGTGGCAGGGGCGTGGCCGGAGCTGCTGGCCAACAGAATCCAGGTGTTGCACGTCCTCGGACCCAAGAATCTCGTGCCTGGCATCGAGCGGAGCGTCGATGTGGACACCGGCGCCGTTTATCAACCCGTGGGGTATGTGGCACACATGGAGCGGGCGTACGCCGCGGCCGACCTGATGCTGGCACGCAGTGGCGCTGGGACGGTCTTGGAAACGGCGGCCGTCGGACTTCCCGCCATATTCGTGCCCTACCCTCACGGCAACGGCGAGCAAGCGCTCAATGCCGAGCTCGTTGTCAACGCGGGCGGCGGAATCATGCTGGCCGACAGTGACTGCACGTCAACCTGGGTGGGCCAGGAGATACCGGCCCTGTATGGACATCCGGATCGGCTCGCCGGAATGAGTCAGGCGCTGTCCGGCGTTGCGCGCCTGGACGCGGCTACCGTGTTGGCGTCACGAGTTTTGGAGGTGATTCGCTGATGAGTCTGCTCACTCCCATCCAACTGCCGAGGCTGGAGGAGCTGGGAGCGGTGCACTTCATCGCCATCGGCGGCTCGGGCATGAACGGAATCGCCTCGATGATGCTGGCCCGCGGGATCCCGGTGAGCGGCAGTGACCGGCAGGACTCCAAATATCTGCGTGCGCTTGAGGCGCAAGGGGCGCGGGTCTACGTCGGGCACCGTGCCGACCAGCTTGGCAACGCCGAGACCGTCGTCGCGTCCTCAGCGATCAGAGAGGACAACCCTGAGCTCGCCGAGGCTCGGCGCCGCGGTCTGCGGGTGCTGCATCGCAGCGCCGCACTCGGCTCACTGATGTTGGGTCAGCGTGGCATCGCGGTAGCCGGAACCCACGGCAAGACCACGACCACGGCCATGATCGCCCATGTCCTCAGCGGGTGCGGACTCGATCCGTCCTTCGTGATCGGCGGCGCACTCACCGGCACCGCCACTGGTGGGCATGATGGCAGCGGCGACATCACGATCGTCGAGGCCGACGAGAGCGATGGCTCCTTCCTGCAGTATCCGCGCGAGATCGCTGTCGTCACCAACATCGATCCTGATCACCTCAGTAACTGGGGGAGTGCGGAGAACTACGCCGACGGTTTTCTGCGCTTCGCAACTGCGGAATCGGTTCGGCTGCTGGTGACCAGCGCAGACGATCCAGGAGCGGTTGCCTTGATCGACCGAGTTCGGCAGCGTACGTCCGCTGGGTTACCCGGACCTCAGGTGCTGACCTTCGGATTGTCGAAAGAGGCCGATATAGGAATCGTCGGGCCCAGCATGGCAGGTACCGGCTCAAGATTTGAGCTGCGCTGGGCGGGCCACACCGGCCCGGTCGAGCTCTCGGTGCCCGGACACTACAACGTCCTCAACGCGGCAGCGGCGTACGCGGTGGCGGTCTGGCTCGGTGCCCCGGACGTGGACATCCGACGCGAGTTGTCGAGGTATCAGGGCACGTACCGACGGTTCGAGCTGATCGGAACACCGAACGACATCCGGGTTTACGACGACTACGCCCATCACCCGACCGAAGTGCTGAACACCTTGATCGCGGCTCGCACCGGTGTCGGGAACGGCCGTGTCGTGGTGTGCTTCCAGCCGCACCTCTACACCCGCACTCGGGACTTCTGGCGAGAGCTGGGCCACGCTCTGGAGCACGCGGACGAGGCCATCGTGATGGATGTCTGCGGTGACCGCGAGGATCCCATTCCTGGCATCGACGGCGCCATGGTTGCCCATGCGGTAGCTCCTGGCACGGCGAACGTGACTTACGAACCCGTCTGGGATGAGGCCGCACCAACAGTGGCCAGGATCGCTCGTCCTGGCGATCTCGTGATCACCGTCGGCTGCGGCGACGTTACGAAAGTGGCGCCTCAGATCGTCGCGGAAATTCAGCGACTTACTGGCGTGCCGCGGTGACCGCGAGAGTCACGCCCACTCGGCGGGCTCGTCCAGCAACCACCCGACCGCACCGGAAACCACGTCGGTCGTGGCGCCGCAAAGCCTTGGTTCTGACCGTCATCGTTGTTGTGCTGACACTGCTGGCAGGCAGCCTGTGGATCGTTTATTTCTCTTCAATGTTGGCCACCAGGCGGGTGACTGTGACCGGCGCTCGCTCGCTGACGCCAATCCAGGTGAGCCTCTACGCGCAGGTCCCAGTTGGGGTGCCGTTGGCTCGTCAGGACCTGGACGCGATTGCCGCGCGGGTGACCACGGTGCCGGCCATTGAGGCAGCGACCGTGACTCGCAGCTGGCCGAGCACTATCACCGTGACCGTTGTGGAGCGTCGACCTGTGCTCGCGGTGCTCCACCCGGACGGCTACGTCGTCGTTGACAAGCACGGCGTTGCGTACCGGACGCAGCCGACGCTGCCACCGAAGGTCGTGCTCGCCGACATCAACACCCAGGACAGACCGCTGCTCAGCGAGGTTGCCGTAGTGGCGAGCGCGCTTCCAGACAAGCTCCATGGAAAGGTCAGATTGATCACGGCCGACAATCGCGACAGCATCGCACTGGTCTTGAGCTCTCGGCGGATCGTGACCTGGGGTAGTTCAGCCGATTCGGAGTTGAAGGCCCAGGTCCTCACAGCCTTGTTGAAGCGGCAGCCGAAGACTTCCATCGACGTCTCGAGCCCGCATAATCCCGCCGTGCGCTAGGGCTCGAATACGCGCCCTCTAACCTTCAACCTCTACTTGAGATGTAGTAAATCGACGATGAATTGGTGATCTTGGCGTGTCACAAAGGCTCCGCGACACACCATCTCGTAGCCTCAATGAACACCGCACTGTTTCTCCACCGTAGGAACTTAACCATCCACTGCAGGTTAAGACCTCTGAGAACCTCAGGTTGAGATCTTCAGGTTGAGACTTGGTGCGACCACCTAGTCCGCAAACATGGAAGAAGAGGCGGAACCGTGGTTTCTGCGTCACAGAACTATTTGGCGATCATCAAGGTCGTCGGCGTCGGCGGCGGCGGCGTCAACGCGGTCAATCGGATGATCGAGGCCGGGCTTCGGGGCGTCGAGTTCATCGCGGTCAACACCGACGCGCAGGCGTTGCTGATGAGCGACGCGGACGTGAAGCTGGACATCGGACGCGATCTGACTCGCGGCCTTGGCGCGGGCGCAGATCCCGACAAGGGCCGTCAGGCGGCTGAGGATCACGCCCAAGACATCGAGGATGCGCTCAAGGGCGCCGACATGGTCTTCGTCACTGCAGGCGAGGGTGGCGGGACTGGCACCGGCGGAGCGCCGGTGGTCGCCCGGATCGCCCGGGCACTTGGTGCTTTGACGATCGGCGTTGTCACCCGGCCGTTCACTTTCGAGGGGAAGCGCCGCGCGGTTCAGGCCGAGCAGGGCATCGCCGGCCTCCGCGAAGAGGTCGACACCTTGATCGTGATTCCCAACGACAAGCTGCTCCAGATGATCGACCATCAGATCGCGATCCTGGACGCCTTCAAGCAGGCCGACCAGGTGCTGATGCAAGGCGTCTCAGGCATCACCGACCTGATCACCACCCCCGGCTTGATCAACTTGGACTTCGCCGACGTGAAAGCCGTGATGTCGAATGCCGGCTCGGCGCTGATGGGCATCGGCTCAGCCCGGGGCGAGGATCGCGCGAGGGCGGCCGCGGAAACGGCAGTGTCCTCGCCGCTACTGGAAGCCAGCATCGAGGGTGCCCACGGCGTACTGCTCTCCATCGCCGGTGGTTCAGATCTTGGTTTGTTCGAGGTCTCTTCTGCCGCGAATCTCATCCAGGAAGCTGCGCACGAGGACGCGAACATCATTTTCGGCACGGTGATCGACGACGCGCTCGGTGATGAGGTTCGGGTAACAGTGATCGCAGCCGGCTTCGAGGGCGGCCAGCCGCCGCGTCGCCAACCCGGCATCAGCCGAGCTGCCGACCTGCGCGCCCAACAGGCCCGGCCGACGCCACCGACTACGGAGCCAGAACCTGTCAGCGTTGCGTCGAATAACAATCATTCGATCAACCACGTATCGCCGGTCGAGGCTACGCCGGCGCCTCAGCCGCCTGCCCCTCAGCCGCCACCCGTGCCGCTCCCTGCCACCCGGGTTACGGTGCCGAGCAGGCCCTCCTACGACGATGATCTAGACGTTCCCGACTTCCTCAAGTAGCGCGTGTCGGGCCGAATGATCACCGTGCTCGGACGGTAATCTCAGCAGCACGTACGCGCTGACTGCGGCGCAGCGTAGCCCGGCTAAGGCCTCGATCAGGCCCGATCAAGGCCCAATAAGGCACAGATTAGAGGCGGATGAGATGGCGGAACGACTGAAGCGCGCAGCAGCTTGGCTGGGCCTGGTCACCGACGATCGGTACGCGGACTATGACGATGCCGCGGACTACGAGGAGTTGACCGAGGAGGACAGTGCGGATGAGCCGCTCGCCGCTGATAAAGCCGCCACGGTGACACCGCTTGAAAGCCGGCGCGCAACCGCGCTAGCCCCGACTCAGGTGGCAGGGGCTGCCGCTGGCGGCCACGCTGGCAGCCCGAGTCTCGCCCACCACGCACGGACGGCCGATGTGTCCCGAATCATCACTGTTCACCCCCGCACCTATAACGAGGCTCGCGTCATCGGCGAGCACTTCCGCGACGGCGTGCCGGTCATCATGAACTTGTCCGACATGGAGGATGTAGACGCTAAGCGGCTCGTCGACTTCGCGGCTGGTCTCATCTTTGGTTTGCGTGGCAGTATCGAACGCGTCACCAGCAAGGTGTTCCTGCTCTCGCCTCACGACGTGACTGTGGCAGCGGAAGACAAGGAGCGGATTGCTGGCGGGTTCTTTAACCAGAGCTAGTTGGAAGAACCCGCGGTCCGGTCTGCGCGCCTAGGCTGGTGTCACGCGTAGTACACCGAAGCGAAACCGAAGCAAAACAGGCAGGCCTCAACCATGTTTGTCGTGGGACTTATCATCAACTGGATCCTGTGGATCTTTCTGCTGATCCTCTTTGCGCGCATGATTTTGTCTTGGGTTCCGGTGCTCGTTCGTGACTGGGAGCCCAGGGGACCGATGCTGGTCTTTGCCGAGATCATCTACTCCATCACCGACCCGCCGCTGCGCCTACTACGCAAGGTCTTGAAGCCCGTCAGGATCGGCAACATGATGCTCGATCTGGCCTTCATTGGCCTCGCGATCCTGGTCAGCATCTTGATGCAGGTCAACCGAAGTTTGTTCTTCTAATTTCGTCGCCAGCCGTCTTATGCCAGTTCCTTGGCCGGGCTGTACGCCCAGACCAAATTGGGTACGGTAGGGCGGGTGAGGCGGCCGGCCCCACCCGAAAGTTCCACCTAGATACCCGAGGTGCACGATGACGCTGACGCTTGACGACGTTCGCAACAAGCGGTTCCGGATGGCGCGCAAGTCTGGCTATGAGGTCTTAGAAGTTGACGAATTCGTCGACGAGGTCGAGGAGAGCTTCGCGCAGCTCAACGAGGAAAACCAGAATCTCAAGAAGCAGGTCGAGGCGCTGAAGGCGGCGCCGCCACCCACACACCAGATGGCTCCCGCAGCTCCGGCGGTTCAGGCACCACCGCCACGGCAGCAGCCGGCGCCACCCCAGCCCCAGTCCGGCACGATTGTGGTCACCACAGGCAAAGAAGCCAGCTCCGCGGTCGTACGCCTCGTCGAGATGTCGACCGAGCAGGCCGAGCGCCTGGTCGATGAGGCCACCGAGGACGCCAACCGGATCCGGGAGGAAGCCAACCGGACCGCACACCAGCTCACCACCGACGCCCGTACGCGTGCGGAGCGGGTCGAGTCCGAAGCCCGCGTCAATGCCGAGCGGCTTCAGGCTGATGCTCTGGGCCGGGCCGAGAAGCTTGATCGTGAGATCGAAGCTCGGCGCGGCGAAATGTTCGGCGACCTGGAGCGGCAGCGCGACGACCTCACCGCAGCTGTCGGGTCGCTGCGCAACTTCGAGACGGCGTACCGCACTAATCTCACCAGCCACCTGCGTAAGCAGATCGAGTCGCTGGAGTCAGGCCGGGCGGAGCCGGTCGAGGTACCGGATGTGGTACGCGAGCACAAGCCGGCCGAGGGACACTCCAACGGGATTGGCTCTGCTCAGCAGAGCGAGCATGGCGGCGCTGAGCAGCGCGAAGACGCACCTAGCTACAGCGGCGGTTCCGGTAGTAATACCCCTCGCCTCGACGCTCTCTTGGGAGATCAGCGCTGATCTGGTTCCATCCATGATCAACACCCACAGGGCCCGCCTCGGCGGGCCCTGTGGGTGTTGCTGCTCAGACCCTGTGTCATTGCTCGCTCCGCTCGGGAGGCGAACAACGGCGGCGCGCGAACGCCCATTTGGAATTTCAGGGAGAAATCAGCGCGGGTCATTGAAGAAACTGCTTTTGCGGCCTACTGTCTCTGCGTCACTTCCTCCTCCAGTGCTGACCAAGAAATGGGGAACCCATGACCACCGCTAAATCCAGCGCTCCGGCCACCACCCCTGCAGCCGAGAACGGCGGTCGCACCACCACGAATCGGAAGGCCACCACAACCAAGGCTTCAGCCAAGGCCGCTCCAACGGTGCATGCGGTACCTGTCGAGCATCAAGACAATCCTGGAAAACCGATGAATCCTAAATCCTTGCCGGTCCGCCCCGGCGAAGATCCCTGGACCAAGGCCGAGATCAACGAGGTCAAGCAGGCGTTGGTCGAAGACATTGCACGCTTTGAAAGCCAGATCGAGATTTCCACGGCTGAGCTGGTCGGACTGCTTCGCGACGGAAGTGAGGGGGCGGGACGCGATCCGGCTGATGTTGGTTCGGCAAACTTTGAGCGCGATGCGGAGATGTCGCTGGCCAACAATGCCCGGGAGATGCTCGATCAGTCCCGGCTCGCCTTGCGGCACATCGAGCTCGGTACCTATGGCAGCTGCGACAACTGTGGGCAGCCCATAGGCAAGGGTCGGCTCCAGGCTTTCCCGCGCGCCACTTTGTGTGTGACGTGCAAGCAGCGCGAGGAACGGCGATAACCTCAGTCGGCGGCGCAGGCCGGATCGAACGGCGACGCTTGCGGCTTCTCGTCGCTCTGGTTGCCGTAGTCGGGCTGACCGCTGATCTTGTCACCAAGATCATCGCGGTGACCCACCTCGAGCCGTTGGCCGAGGTCCGCCTGCTGGGCGGGGTGCTGACACTTCGCCTTATTCGAAACCCCGGCGCGGCGTTCAGTCAGGGCCAGCGTTTTACCTATGTCTTCGCCGGCGCGGCGATCATCGTGCTGGCCTTCGTGATCATCAAGCTGGTACCGCGGATCGGCCACCCGGCGTGGGCTGTAGCGATCGGTTTGTTGTGCGCCGGCGTCGCCGGCAATCTGACTGATCGCTTGTTTCGACCGCCGGGTCCCCTCCGTGGCCACGTGATCGACTTCCTCGAGCTGCCACACTGGCCGATCTTCAATGTCGCCGACATGTGCATCACCGCGGCCGCCATCATGATCATGTTCTTATCGATCGTGAAGGGCATCAGTATCACTGGCCAGCGGCACGGCCGTCCGGGGCGCGGCGGGACCGACGATGACGATGATCATGATCGGAGCACTGTCGCTCGTGGTTGAGCGAAAGGTCGTGCTCGTACCGGAAGGCCTGAACGGCGAGCGGGTTGATGCTGCCGTGTCACGGATGCTTGGGCTGTCACGAAGTCAGGTTGTGGAGTTGATCGGAGCAGGTCACGTTCTCCTGGATGGCGCCTCGATCACGAAGTCGGATCGGGTCAGTGTCGGCTCGATGCTCGAGGTCGAACTCGCCGATCAGCAACGGGTCGCAACGGTCCGTCCGGAGCAGGTCGAAGGGGTCGTCATCGTCTATGACGACGATGACATCGTGGTGATCGACAAGCCAGTCGGAGTTGCGGCTCATCCCAGCCTCGGCTGGAGCGGGCCCGATGTGCTCAGCCACCTCGCCGGTGCCGGTTTCCGCATCTCGACCTCCGGTGTTGCCGAACGCCGTGGCATCGTGCAGCGGCTGGATGTGGGCACCTCAGGATTGATGGTGGTCGCCAAGAGCGAGCACGCGTACACGATCTTGAAACGAGCGTTCCGGTCGCGGAGTGTCGAGAAGATCTACCACGCGCTCGTGCAGGGGCATCCAGATCCGTTTGTGGGAACCATCGATGCGCCCATCGGTCGGCACCCGGGCGCAGATTACAAGATGGCGGTGATGGACAAGGGCCGCCACAGCGTCACCCATTACTCGACGCTTGAGGCATTCGTCGCGGCAACTTTGCTCGAGATCAAGTTGGAGACCGGCCGTACCCATCAGATCCGCGTTCACATGGCAGCTATTCGGCATCCCTGCGTGGGCGATCTGACGTACGGGGCCGACCCGGTACTCGCAGCCAAGCTCGATCTAGAACGCCAGTGGTTGCATGCCGTTCGACTTGGTTTTGTGCACCCGACCTCGGGTGAACTCATGGAGTTCGAATCCGCTTACCCGCCTGATCTTCGGCACGCTTTGGACCTGATCACTACCTGGTAGACCACTGCTTGATTGCTCTCCCACTGCTTGGCCAACTTCGCTAGGGTCAACTCGTGCGTAAAGCCAAGATTGTGTGCACGCTCGGACCAGCTTCCTCAAGTCCCGAGCGCCTGTCGGAGCTGGTTGCCGCGGGGATGGATGTCGCCCGCCTCAACATGAGTCATGGCGACTATGCCGATCATGAAAGAAACCTCCGCAGTGTCCGCGAGGCAGCGGCTGCCGCCGGACGCCCTGTTGGGGTCCTCGCCGACCTCCAAGGCCCTAAGATCCGGCTCGGTCGTTTTGCCAATGGCAAGGAGAAGCTGCACGTCGGCGCGACGTTCGCCATCACAGTCGAGAACATCGAGGGGACGGTTGAGCGCTGTTCTACGACGCACAAGGGGTTGTGCGGAGACGTCCGGCCCGGCGACATGATCTTGATCGACGACGGCCGCATCGCCCTGCGGGCGACCGAGGTGACCAGCACGGACGTGATCACCGAGGTAGTCGTCGGTGGACCGGTCAGCAATAACAAAGGGATCAACCTTCCGGGTGTGGGCGTCAGCGTTCCGGCGATGAGTGAGAAGGACACCGAAGACCTGCGCTGGGCGCTGCGCAATGGCGTTGACATGGTGGCCCTGTCGTTTGTGCGCTCGGCCGAGGACGTCAAGCCGGTGCATGAAGTCATGGACGCGGAAGGTCGCCGCGTCCCAGTGATCGCGAAGCTGGAAAAGCCCCAGGCGGTCGACAACCTCATTGAGATCATCGACGCTTTTGACGCCTTCATGGTCGCGCGGGGCGATCTTGGTGTAGAGCTGCCACTGGAGGAGGTGCCGCTGGTCCAGAAGAGGATCGTCACTGCGGCCCGCCGCTGGGCGAAGCCGGTGATCGTGGCGACTCAAATGCTGGAGTCGATGATCTCCTCGCCCCGTCCGACTCGTGCCGAGGCCTCCGATGTCGCGAATGCGATTCTCGATGGTGCCGACGCCGTGATGTTGTCGGGAGAAACCAGCGTCGGGGAATACCCGGTGCTCGCTGTCGAGACCATGGCACGCATTGTGGAGAACACTGAAGCGCACGGCATGGACCAGATGCACGGCATCGACTGGGATCCGCACACCACAAGTGGCGTGATCACCAAGGCCGCCGAGGAAGTCGCACAACGGATTGGCGCCAAGTTCTTGGTGACGTTCACCACCTCTGGCGACTCGGCGCGCCGTCTGACCCGGCTTCGCTCGCCGATCCCGGTGCTGGCGTTCACGCCGTACGAGGAAACTCGTGCAGCGCTGACCTTGAATTGGGGCGTCGAGACTTTCATGGCCCCTATGGTCGGCCACACCGACGAAATGATTCGCGAAGTCGACAAGTCCCTGACCGAAAGCGGCCGCATCGCCGACGGCGAGCGAGTCGTGATCGTCGCCGGCTCCCCACCCGGCGTCGCCGGCCAAACCAATATGATCCGGGTGCGTCGCATCGGCGCTCCGCTGTAGCGCATCTGGACTTCCCACTGAAAGTGGTCGTTAGCGACATGGACGTGGCCACTGAATTTGTGTCGTTGCTGACCACTTTTGGGGAAAGTGAGCCTCCCCTTGCAGCTTTTGTGAGGCGGCCAACGGACGTAGGCCTTCGCCTCCCCACTCGGCACAGACTCAGCGAGAGCGTGAGGGTCCCGCCAGCTAGCCGCCAAACCTAAAATGCTTGAAACCTTGCTGACGCGAAGATCAGCATCTTCCGCGGACCCGACCATAACGTTGTCGGCTAGCTGGCGGGACCCTCACGCGGAGAGAGCGAAGAAACCTGTGCCGGAGAGGGTGTCCTGTTTCATGACATAGCGGACGGGTGTCGCAAGACATACCGGACGCAGCCCGGCTTGAGTCTCCGGCGTGTCGAAAGCCCGCTTGGTGATCACTGCTGTCGTTGTCGAAGGCCGTCCGGTCCGGGAGGTATCGGC
>DATLQP010000325.1:0-3672 GCA_035535155.1 Propionibacteriaceae bacterium | reverse complement strand
GACACCGCGGGCACTGTCGAGCTGACGGTCACCGTTCGCAACACCGGAGCTCGTGCCGGGGACGAGGTCGTCCAGCTGTACGCCGCAGATCCGGTCGCCAGCGTGACCCGCCCGGTGACCCAGCTGATGGGGTTCGCCCGGGTGCGCTTGGATGCCGGCGAGTCGGCTGAGGTGACCTTTACTGTGCACTCCGATCGGTTGTCCTTCACTGGGCGAACCCTGGAGCGGATCGTGGAGCCGGGCGAGGTGACGTTCCGGGTGGGCACCGCCGGCGAGACCTTTGCTGGGCCGGTGACGGTCCAGCTGGTCGGTTCCACCAGAATCATCAGAGGCGAACGGGCGATGGACACCCCGACCAGCACAACTGCGGTCTGAGCCTGTCGAAGGGCTCAGGGCGCACACAGGTTCCACAAATTCGCAGCAGACCCAGATCAGGAGGACTCTCATGGCACCGCAGCCCACCAAAGAAGACAAGTTCAGCTTCGGTTTGTGGACGATCGGCTGGCAGGCGCGTGACATGTTCGGGGACGCGACCCGGCCGGTACTTACCGGCGTCGAGGCGGTCCACAAGCTCGCCGAGCTGGGCGCGTACGGCATCACCTTTCACGACGACGACCTGATCCCACCGGGAAGCAGCAGCACCGAGCGGCAGCGGATCATTGACGAGTTCAAGGCGGCGCTCGACGAAACGGGAATCGTGGTGCCAATGGTGACCACGAATCTGTTCTATGACCCGGTCTTCAAGGACGGCGGCTTGACCAGCAACGATCGG
This sequence comes from Propionibacteriaceae bacterium, assembly GCA_035535155.1. Classification (GTDB taxonomy): domain Bacteria; phylum Actinomycetota; class Actinomycetes; order Propionibacteriales; family Propionibacteriaceae; genus Microlunatus. The sequence goes on along the minus strand of DATLQP010000325.1, from coordinate 2,900 downwards.
AGCGTACGGCGGTACGCGATCCGCAAGGTGATGCGCAACATGGACCTTGCCGCCGAGCTCGGCGCGCAGATCTATGTCTTCTGGGGCGGCCGGGAAGGCTCGGAGGTTGACTTCGCCAAGGACGTACGGGCCGCTCTTGATCGGTATCGGGAGGCGCTGGATCTGCTCGCCGAGTATTCGATCGATCGCGGTTATGGGTTGCGGTTTGCGATCGAGCCGAAGCCCAATGAGCCGCGAGGCGACATCTTGCTGCCGTCTATCGGCCACGCGTTGGCGTTCATCAATGAGCTGGAGCATGCCGACATGGTCGGCATCAACCCGGAGGTCGGCCATGAGCAAATGGCCAGCCTCAACTACACCCATGGCATCGCCCAGGCGCTCTGGGGCGGGAAGCTGTTCCACATCGACCTCAATGGACAAAAGGGTCCGCGCTACGACCAGGACCTGGTGTTCGGTCACGGCGACCTGCTGCAGGCGTTCTCCACAGTGGATCTGTTGGAGCATGGCGCGCCTGGCGGCGGGCCGACGTACGACGGCGATCGGCACTTCGACTACAAGCCGCTGCGTACCGAGGACATGGACGGTGTATGGGAGTCGGCCAGGGCCAACATGGAGCTGTATCTGGTCCTGCGCGATCGGGCACGCGCGTTCCGCGCCGACCCTGAGGTCCAGGAGGCGCTCCAGGCGGCGCGCGTCGACGAACTGGGCAAACCGACCATGAACGACGGCGAGACACATCAGCAGCTGCTCGATGACCGTACGGCGTTCGAGGATTACGATCCGGACCCGGCTCGTACGCAGGGCTACGGCTTCGCCCATCTCCAGCGGCTCGCCTTACAGCACCTGCTCGACGCCCGCTGAGGCTGGGCGATCAGGTGCCGATGACCAGGGGCGGTCTCCCGCCACTGGTCACGCATGCGCTGCTATAAGCGCATCCCAACGCCGGTGGGTGCCTGCGGCTTGACCTTCGCCGACCCCGTGTGTGTGGCCGTGTCAGTGACGACAAGATCACCTGCCGACTTCTAACCGGCTGCCAGTTGGGTTTGAGAACACCGTTGACTGCATTTTGCCTGCAATGCAGTTAGACTAGCAGCATGAGTGTGGCTATCACCGTCCGCGACGTACCTGATGCTGTTCGCGATGAGCTAGCTGCTCGAGCTGCGCGGGCTGGCAAGTCCTTGCAGGAGTATCTCCGCGGAATGTTGGTCGAGAGCGCCGCCCGTCCAGCGGTTGGAGATGTCGTAGCGCGAGCCCGAGTGCGTGTGGCCGCGACCGGGGTGAGAGTCGACGCCGAGTCGATCCTGGCTGCACGAGACGCCGAGCGGCGTTGAGCGTCCGCCTAGTGTGCGACGCGTCGGCCGTGGTCGCCTTGTTGCTCGATGCAGGTTCGCAGGGGCAATGGGTCACTGAAGCCGTCTCCGCCGCCGAGCTCGCGGCGCCACATTTGCTCGCCTTCGAGTGCAGCAACATCATCCGCCGACACGAACTAGCCGGTCTTGTCAGCGCCGACCAGGCCGCGCAAGCGCATGCCGATCTTGTTGACCTTCCGATCGAATATTGGCCCTACGAACTCCTCGGTACGAGGGTCTGGGAATTGCGTAAGAACCTGTCGAGTTATGACGCCAGCTACGTCACGGTCGCCGAACTGATCCAAGCGCCATTGATCACTCTCGACAGACGGATTGGGCGAGCGCCAAACCTGAGCTGTCTGGTCAAGACACCTTGAGCGCACCGATGCGACACAGACCCGATTACAGATCAGAGCGAACCTCAGAGTCAGAACCGGTGACCCTCCCACGAGATGCGGCATAGCGCCGGTCGATCGCGACGGCGATCGCCGGGAATACCAGTACGGACAGAACGCCGGCTCCCACGAGCGCCGCGGCATTCTCCGGCAACATGGTGCCGCTCTCGAGTCCGATCTCGCTCAGCGCGACCAGTATGGGCAGCGCTGTCGCCATGATGAACACCAGTTCCACTCGCTGCGGCCGGGGGAGGGCAGATCGGTACAGCAGCAGCGTCGGCAGCCCGCGAACGACGAGCAACAAGAGGAAGAACAGGATGAGTCGGCCCGGTGCATGGAGGATGGAGCGTAGGTCCAGCCCCATTCCTGAGGTCACGAAGAAAATCGGGATGAAGAAACCGTAGCCAACGGCGTCCAATTTCAGTTCGAGCGAGTGAACGTCTCCGGGAGCCCAACGACGCAGCACCACGCCGGCGAGAAACGCACCGAGGACGACGTCGAGGCCGAACTTGCCGGCAATCAGGAGCAGCAGCAGAAGCATCGCCACGGTCCACCGCAGGGTGGTCTGCGCAGTGGCATCCTGCCCCTCTGTCAGTACCTGATGCACTCGTCCGCCCCGCCCCAATTTCGGGATCAGGCTGATCCCGAGGGCGATCACCGCGACCGCTACCAGCGAGACGAGCCCCAGAAATTTCCCGTTCGACCCAAGGAAAATCGCGATCGCCACGATCGGGAAGAACTCGCCCACGGCGCCGCCAGCCAGAACGTAGGAGCCAAAGGATCCACGCAGTACGTTGTTGTCCCGCAGGATGGGCAGCAGTGTGCCCAGCGCCGTCGTCGTCAGTCCAAGTGCCACTGGCACGAATGCATGTACCAAACCCATGGCGGCGAGCGCCCCCACGACCCCGGCGGCGAATACGGCCGAGGTCACCCAAGCCACGATCGCCAGCTTTCCTGCCCGCTGGCGGAATAGCGCCAGCTCCAACTCGTAACCCGCAAGGAGGAAGAGGAAGCCGAGGCCGACATTGGACAACAACTCGATGCTTTCTGGCTCTGCCAGACCGAGGACCTGCGGGCCGACGACCACGCCGCCGATGATCAGCACGACTACCTGGGGCACGCGCGCCCGCGGCAGCAGACCCACGATAAGCGGCGC
>DATLQP010000324.1:0-4416 GCA_035535155.1 Propionibacteriaceae bacterium | reverse complement strand
TTCCCGCCGGTACGCCCACAGCATGGCGAGCCCCCAGAGCCCGATGCTCACCTTCGCGCACCCGGCGAGCCCAATGCCGAGACCGGCAACGAACGGACTCTTGCGCATGAACAGCAAACCGGCGACCGCGAACATCACCGCGAGCGCCTCATTGTGGGCTCCTGCAACCACAGCCCAGATCAGCAGCGGATTCGCGACCGTCAAGAGCGCCGCGCGTCCCTGCCGGCGCGGATCGCCGTGCGCCAGCATCACGACGCCGGCGCACGCCAAGACGAAAGGCACCAGCGCGGACACCTGCAGCCAGAACACGATGTCGTGCATGTTCTCGCCGCCAAGTTTGTTGGCAACGAGCTGCGTCCACGACGTGATCGGGCCGTACACGCTGGGGGTGTCCTGCCACGGCCGCTCGGTCCAGCTCAGCACCGGATCGAACTGGCCGCGGAACACTTCCGCAGGTGTGATCTCGTATGGGTCGCGGCCGATCGCCTGCAGCCGCCCGTACGCCGCGTACATCAGCACGTCCGCCGATGTCATCGGCGGCACGCAGATGGTGAGCAGGCTGAGGACCGTACCCAACCCGAAGATCCGTTTGTATCTGGGTTTCCAGCCGCCGGCCATCGCCCGCAACCCGACCCACAGTCCGAGTGCACCGAGAATGATCGCCGCCCAGACCAAGATCGACACGAACCACTCATTGGGCTTGATCACACCGGCCGGGAGGTACCAGGGCGGCAGGTAGGTGTGCCGCGGACCGAGTGTCAGAGTTACGGCTGAGGGCCCGAGGAAGCCGGCGAGCAAGGTCAGTGCGGTGGCGCCGATGATGCCAAAGAGCGCGAATCGATGGTTCCGATGCCAGATCGCGGGCCGATATGGGGCTTGCGGCGGCTTGGCCGGATTACCGCCCCGGCGCTTGTGCTTGGTCGCCGTCATCGATTCATGCCTGCTTACCTCGGAGTCGCTTGAGCACTCCGGATACCCCACCGGAGTCCTTCAGATCCTTGAGCCCCGCCTGGACGAGGCCGCGGGCCGCTAGCGCGCGCGTGACGTCGCGTAATTGTGCTGCTCGATGGAGCTGGGCACCCAGGTCGGTACCGGTAGCGCGGTGCCGCAGATCAATCTCGATCTCGGAGATCTTCAACCCGGCCCGCAACACGTCGATGGTCATACCCACTTCCAGTCCCCAACCGGCCGCTAGCGGGCTGGCGAGCTCGAACGCCCGCCGGGTGATGCAGCGCTGGCCTGACAGCGGCGCCTGCGGTGTCCAGCCGGTCAGCTCGGCGATACCCCGTTTCGCAGCATTCACCACGAGACCGAAGCCGCCAGGATTGCCACCGTCGTCGGTGAGCTGCGCCGGCAGCACCGCAATCGTCAGGTCCGCTTCGCCGTTGATCACGGGACCGACCAGTGGCGCGCAGTTGGCAGCGGAGGAGTCAAGATCGGCGTCGAGCAACAGCAGACAGCCCGCTTCCGGCAACTTGTCCCGCTGCTCGATCACGCCAAGGCCGTTGACAGCCGACTCCACCGCCGCGGCCTTGCCACGGTTCCGGGTATGGGAAACCACGATCGCACCCGCACCGGCAGCCCGCTCAGACGTGCGATCAACGCTGCCGTCATTGCAGACGATCACGATCTCAACCCCCGGAAGATCTCTCGCTGCGGTTACCGTGGCGGCGATTCGTTGCTCCTCGTCCTTGGCCGGGATGACGCACGCGACGCGGGACAGGTCGGAGCTCACCAGCCAAGGCTAGTCCGGGGACCGGCCCTGGCTGGGGGCGTTTTGGCAATCGGTAATCTCACCGTCATGTCAGCAGACGGGGGTACTACGCCGGAAATCCGGTCGGAGGTTGGCCGGTTACGTGCAGTGCTGCTGCACCGTCCTGGTAGCGAACTGAAGCGGTTGACGCCGCGGAACAACGACGCCCTGCTCTTCGACGGGCTGCCGTGGGTCGACCGTGCTCAGCAGGAGCACGACGGCTTTGCCGAAACCCTGCGCAGCCGCGGAGTGGAGGTCCTCTATCTGGGCGCGCTGCTCATCGAGGCATTGGCGAATCCGGCGGCGCACGCCCAAGCCGTGGAGGATCTTGTCTCCGACATCCGGCTCGGAGGCACGCTGCGGAGCTTTCTCCGGCATTACCTTACTGATCTTGAGCCTGATGAGCTGGCCGAGATCATGACGGCCGGGCTGCGTAACGACGAGGTGCGCGGCAGCGGCAGCCTTGTTGCCGCGCTCTATTTGCCGGAAGACTTCTTGATCGATCCGCTACCCAACCTGCTGTTTACGCGCGACTCGAGCGTCTGGATCGGGGACCGTGTCACGATCACCTCCCTGGCAATGCCCGCGCGCCGCCGGGAAACTCAACTCACCGATCTGATCTATGCCTTCCATCCACGCTTCGCTGGAGTTGAGCGGATTCACGGCAGGCGCGAGGAGTATCTGGAGGGCGGCGACATCTTGGCACTGGCCGATGGCGTGCTGGCGGTGGGAGTTGGCGAACGCACTCATCCCTCGGGCGCCGAGCGGTTGGCGCGTACGGTGTTCCAGCTGGGCCTCGCCCGTACGGTGCTGGTCGTGCCGATCAGTCAAGATCGCGCCACCATGCATCTGGACACCATCTGCACCATGGTCGACGTCGACGCTGTCTTGATGTATCCGAACATTGCGCAACAGCTCTGTGCGATTGCCGTACGCCCGGGCAGCGACTCCGACCTCGTCATCGCTGAGCCTGCACCCTTCCTGGAGGCTGCGGCGCGAGCCATGGGAATTGATCAATTACGGCAGATCGACACCGGGCTCGACCCGGTCACCGCCGAGCGCGAGCAGTGGGACGACGGCAACAACACGTTGGCGATCGAACCTAAGGTTGCGGTCGCGTACGAGCGAAACGTCGAGACCAACCAGCGTCTCGTCGACGCGGGCATCGAGGTGATTCCGATCGCTGGGTCAGAGCTGGGTTCTGGGCGCGGCGGCCCGCGCTGCATGTCGTGTCCGATCGCCCGCGACGCGATACCACACGCACTCTGACAGCCCGCACGCCGGATTCGCCTCCTTCGTCGCCCGCCCCGTCAGAGTGCGTGTGGGGCGCCCGTGAAACTCAGCGCGCGTCTTCGGCAAGGATGGCGGCAACTCGATCTGGGTAGTCGGTGGTAAATCCGGTGACGCCGAGATCCCGGCAGAACCGGATGTCGTCCGGGTCGTTCACCGTCCAGACGTGTACGTCGTGACCCTTTCGGCGCGCCCGCTTGACGAACTGCGGATCGTCCTTGATCAACGCCAAGTCCGGCCCGACGACGCGTATCCCGTCCGGCAGTTTTCCATCACGCCATCGTCCAAGATCATCTTCAATGAGCAGAGTGCGTTCCAGCCCCGGCAGCAGCCAACCGAACCGTCGGACCGCCTTCACCGAGAAGGAAAGCAATCGGACTGGCGCACCGGGATGATCCCAGCCGAACTCGCTGAGCATCGCTGCAACCCGCTCCTCGACCTCCCGGCCGCGATCGTTGGGATGCTTGGTCTCGATCGCCAGGCTGACGGGTACATGATCTTGCCGCGCATCCCTGACCATGATCATCAGCTCGCGCAGGGTCATCAGCTCGCGCTGCGCGGGCTGTGGATCCACCACCCTCCGGGAGCCGAAGTCGAGCTGTTTCAGCTCAGCGACCGTGCGCTCGTACGCCCTTCCAGTGCTCGTCGACGTCCGGTCCAGAGTCAGATCGTGCAGACATACCAGCTCGTCGTCGGCGCTGAAATGTACGTCACACTCCAGGCCGAGGGCGATGCCGGTTTCGTACGACCAATCGATGCCCGCCTGGTACGCCGCCCGCGTCATCTCCGGATGTTGTGAGGAGAAGCCGCGGTGGGCGATCAGAACCGGGGCGGCAGTCACATCGACACCTGACACATTCGCGAGAATGTCACGCTGGGGCGACGCGTCGGTAACGCGGCAGCAAACCGCTGATCAACATCACCAATCCGCCGACAGCAATCGCTGCCACCGATGAGCCGAGCCAGGCCGGCGCGCTGAAGCCAATGCGCCCGTCCAACCAGGTCCAAAAGGCTGCCCATCCAGGGACCGTACCGGGGTAGACAAGCTGGTAGGCGACGAAACCGCAGGCCCACGCGACGACTGGCGCCACACGGAAGCGTGAGGTCGTGGAGACATCCCAGCGCTGCCGGCTGACGAGGAAGAAGTCCACGGCCGCAACGGCGTACAGCGGCACGAAGACCGAACCGATCAGAAAGAGGAAGGACTGGTACTGGCCGAAGTTCAGCAGCCCGGCCAGCAAAGTTGCCGTGACACCGATGATCAACGCGAGAATACGCCGATCCAGCTGAGGGAGGATGTTGTGGACCGACATGGTCGTCGAGTAGACGTTGGCGAAGGCCTCGTCCACCTCGTCGACCAGCAAGATCGTGAT
>DATLQP010000323.1:0-3217 GCA_035535155.1 Propionibacteriaceae bacterium | reverse complement strand
ACCGGCTCCGGGCGATTGTCACGGCCACGCAGCCGAGACAACGGGATGGGGTGCAATGACCCCTCAGGCATGGTCATCGATCCGGAGACTGCGTGCGTGTGCATGGCCACGAGGTCATTATTGCCGGAACCCGTGCAGAGGTCACCCCACGGCACGACTTTGTTATCCGAGTCGTCGGCGCCGCCGGGACTAGGCTCGAAGCCTTGTCGGTGGGCGCAGGGCAATTCGCTCCGGGGCCAGCACGCTACGATCGGCCCGGGCCGGACCGGACCATTGCCACGCGGCTCACCGTGCGCACCAGCGGACAAACCTGGAGATGATCAATGGCCAGCGATACCGAACCTCGTGACGAGGAGGTTCTGACAATCCTGTTGTACGCCTCAAACCGGGCCACGCGGGAAGACGTCCGGCTGGCCTTAGGGCGCAAGGTGGCGGCCGACTTGCCGCACGTGCGAGTGCTCGAGGTGGCGACCCAGCCGGCTTTGCTGACTGCGATGGACGCTGGCGGCATCGACATCGCGATCCTGGACGGGGAGGCGGCGCCTGGCGGAATGGGCTTGTGCCGCCAGCTCAAGGATGAAATTGTGCGCTGTCCACCGATCTTGCTCCTGATCGGGCGCCGAGACGACGCATGGCTGGCGACCTGGGCGCGGGCCGACGGTGCGGTATCGCATCCGATCGACCCGGTTCGACTGCCCGCCGCGGTGGCCGAGCTGCTGCGCCCTCGGGTGTCTGCAGAGACGGCGGTCGCGCGTACCCCATCCGTGGCCTGACAAGATGCCATCACGATGAACTGGCCAGAATTTCTCAGCAGCCTGGTCCGAGGCGAGGATCAGCCGGCCGAGGCCACGGCGTGGGCCATGGAACAGATCCTGAACGGCGACGCGACTCCGGTGCAGATGGCAGGGTTTGTCGTCGGATTGCGCAGCAAGGGCGAGACCGTTGAGGAGCTGACCGGCCTTGCCGACATCATGATCGAGTTCGCCACCCCGATCGAAATCGGCGGACCCGCGGTCGACGTTGTCGGCAGCGGCGGCGATCGATCGAACACCGTGAACATCTCCACCATGGCGGCGATCGTCGCCGCAGCCGCAGGCGCCCGGGTAGTCAAGCATGGCAACCGAGCAGCCTCGTCGGCGTGCGGTGCCGCCGATGTTCTCGAGGCACTCGGTGTCGTTCTCGACCTCGCGCCCGAGGTCCAGCAGCAGGTCGTGGACCAGGTCGGCATCGGCTTTCTCTTCGCGGCGCAGTATCACCCCGCGTTGCGGCACGCGTCGGTGATGCGGCGTGAGCTCGGTATCCCCACGATCTTCAACTTCCTCGGTCCACTGGCCAATCCGGCCCAGCCGATTTCACAGGCGGTCGGAGTGGCCGATTCGCGCATGGCTGAGCTGATGGCAGGGGTCTTTGCATCCCGGGGCAACTACGGACTCGTAGTGCGCGGCGATGACGGGCTCGACGAGCTGACCACGACAACCTCCTCGACTGTGTGGGTCTACGCCGACGGGGGCGTCGTGCGGACCGAGCTGGATCCGCTGGAGCTCGGCGTGCCGAGGGCCAGCATTGCGGATTTGGTGGGCGGAGATGCCATGGTCAACGCGCAGGTGGTGCGTGAGGTGGTCGCCGGCCGGCCCGGTCCGATCCGAGATGTTGTCGTGCTCAATGCAGCTGCGGCGCTGGTCGCGTACGGCAAGCCCGCCGCCGGCAGGCTAGCGGACGACTTCGCCGACGGGCTCGAGCGAGCCCGACAGGCCATCGACGCCGGTGCCGCGCAGACCAAACTCCAGGAGTGGATAGAGGTCACGCAGTCACTTCGGTGACGCTGGTCACTTCACTCCGCTGAACCGCTCCGCAACCCCTCTTCGGGGGGTTAACCTTCCCCAGGGATTTGATCATCGCGCGCGGCGGGCGACCAGGCGGCAGGCCATTATTTCATCACTTGATGAGTTACGATCGAGTGCGCGACAGGGGGACGGATATGGTGGCTCGAGGCTCGGCGATGATGGTCAGCGCCGTGCTCGCGCTCATCGTCCTCGCGGCCTGCTCGAGCGGGCCGCCGTCCGTCGGCAGCACAGCCATCGTTGCGCGCGCGACGATCACGGATCAGGTGAGCTCGAGCGGTGCCGTGGCCGCCTCGGCAAGCGAGAATGTGGGATTTGCCAAGGGCGGAAAACTGACCTCGTTGAAAGTCAGGGTCGGTGATCGAGTGACGGCTGGTCAGGTGGTAGCCACCGTCGACACGTTCGCGGCTAGGCAGGTTCTCAAGCAGCAAAAGGCGAACCTGGCTGCGCAGGAGGCAGCCCTGGACCGCGTCATCGACAACCCGTCAGTCTCCGGCGCACAAGCCACTCTGAGCCAGTCGCGGGTCATTCTGATCGCCACACGGCGCCAGATCAGTGCGGTCGGGACAGCCGACGACTCCGCGATCCACCGGGCGCGCGCCCAGCTACGCGCCGCACGGAGGACAGCGGCGAAGGCAGACGACGCCGTCGACGCGGCGCAGGCTGCCTGCAAAGTGCCGGGGACGCCTCCGGCGACCTGCGCTGCACAGGTCGCATCGGCAAGCTCGTCGCAGGCATCAGCCGAACAGGGTGTCGAGGCGGCCAAGACGACCCTGACGGCGGCGGAGCAGAAGAAGAAGGTGGATGCTGCCGCCGGGCAGGTCTCGGTGGAGACTTCCCGGCAGGGTGTCGTGACCGCGCAGAACGCGCTGAGCTCGGCGTCCTCGGATCGGCCGCACGCCATCGACCAGCAGCTGGCGCTGGTACGCGGCGCTGAAGTCCTGGTGCGATCGGCCCAGAAAGATGTCGACGACGGCACACTGGCCGCTCCCACCGACGGGGTTGTCTCGGCGATCAATGGCGTGGTCGGCGAGTACCTCTCCCCGAGTAGCGGGACGACCGCATTGGCCCCTGGTAGCCGGGCCGCGATCCCGGGGTCCGGCTCTGCCGCGGGCGGGGCAGGGGCCGGTGGGGCTGGGGCCGGTGGGGCTGGGGCCGGGGCAGCGGCGATCCGACCCGGCGGATCCCAGTTCCTCGTGCTGTCACGGGCCAGGAGCTTCCAAGTAGTCGTCCCTTTCGAGGAATCGGACGCCGCCCAGATCGCCTCTGGGCAGCGGGTGTCGGTGCGCTTCGACGCCATTCCTGGCCTGACTGAAGACGGAACGGTGGTGGCACTGTCACCATCGGCAAGCGCGATCTCCGGGGTCATCAGCTAT
>DATLQP010000322.1:0-10946 GCA_035535155.1 Propionibacteriaceae bacterium | reverse complement strand
CCTGCGTAATGATCAGCAACCTTTCTGATCAAGGTCGCGATCTCGGCGGTAAGCACCGGCTCCGGCGAAACGATCTTGAACAGCGGCGAGAGATTTCCTTCATGATCAGCAGTTGCGAGTCGATCAAGGATGAACCCGTCGCGGAGCCGGCCGGCGAACCGCACTCGCACCCGAGCACCCGGCACCGCGGCAGCATCCTGATCATCCGTCACCGCATAGTCGAACGACCGGTCGAGGTGACTGAGAGGAATGTCGACAGCCACTCTGGCAACCGGAAGCTCAGGCTGGCTGGGATCGGGCACACCAGATGATAGGCAGCCAGCACCGACATATATGCGCCCTGAGCCGTCGAAGGGCAGGCGCTTCGACAAGCTCAGCGCGCATAGGCACCCTGAGCGCCCGTGTAGCGCAAGAATCAGCCGCGGACGGCGGCCGCTAGCGCACCGGCCCGGTCGACCTTCTCCCAGCTGACGCCCGGCAACTCCCTGCCGAAATGCCCGTACGCCGCCACCTGGGCATAAACAGGCTGCTTCAGATCAAGATCGCGGATGATCGCCGCCGGGCGTAGATCGAATACCTCCAGCACAGCCTGCTGAATCTGTTCGACGGGCACCCGCTCAGTGCCGAAGGTTTCCACGTAGAAGCCGACCGGATGAGCCTTGCCGATCGCGTACGCCACCTGGACCTCGCAGCGACCCGCGAGTCCCGCCGCCACCACGTTCTTGGCCACCCAACGCATCGCGTACGACCCGGATCGGTCGACCTTCGACGGGTCCTTTCCGGAGAACGCCCCGCCGCCGTGCCGCGCCATGCCGCCATAACTGTCGACGATGATCTTGCGACCGGTAAGACCCGCGTCGCCCATCGGTCCGCCGATCTCGAAGCGCCCCGTGGGGTTCACCAGCAGCCGGTAATCCTGGACGTCGATGTCATAGCGCTCGAGAACCGGGTCGACGACGTGCTTGCGGACATCAGGAGCCAGCAGTGCGTCCAGGTCGATGTCGGAGGCATGCTGGCTCGACAAAACCACGGTGTCGATCCGCACCGGACGATCGCCGTCGTACTCCACCGTGACCTGAGTCTTGCCGTCCGGCCGCAGATACGGCATGGTGCCATCCTTGCGGACCACGGCGAGCTGTTCGGCCAACCGATGCGCCATGTCGATCGGCAGCGGCATCAGCGACGCAGTCTCGCTGCACGCGTAGCCGAACATCAAGCCCTGATCGCCAGCGCCCTGCAGATCCAGGGCATCGGTTGCCTCGCCGGTCCGGCTCTCGAAGGCCACATCGACACCCTGCGCGATGTCGGGTGACTGTTGGCCGATCGCAATGGTCACGCCGCACGAGCCGCCGTCGAAGCCCTTGGTCGAGGAGTCATAGCCGATGTTGATGATGCGTTCCCGGACGACTCGCGGGATCTCTACGTAGGACTCCGTGGTGACTTCACCGGCCACCACGACGAGACCGGTGGTTACCAGACATTCCACCGCGACCCGGCTGTTCGGATCCTGCCGTAGCAGTTCGTCGAGCACCGAGTCGCTGATCTGGTCGGCGATCTTGTCCGGATGTCCCTCAGTCACCGACTCCGAGGTGAAAAGTCTCTGAGCCATGCGCCGAATTTACCGGCGAGCCCGTTGGGCGAGGGCTTCGTCCCAAATGTCATGCGCCAGCGTGTCCTTGCTTCCGCCGATAGGCCCGATGACGTTATCCGCTGTCAGCAGCGTGATCTGGCTGTCTGGCTGACCGAAGACCAAATTAGGACCGACCTCATTGAGAACCAGCAGGTCGCAGCCCTTACGCGCAAGCTTGGCGCGACCCAGCTCGAGCAGCGTTTGTCCGCCGCCGGGGGTTTCTGCGGCGAAGCCGACCAGGATCTGGCGCGAGTCGGTTCTGGCCTGCACGAGACTCGCGAGCACGTCGACGGTCTGCACCAAGCTCAGCTCAAGGCCGCCGTCGGCCGATTTCTTGATCTTGGTCTCACTGGTGGTTGCTGGTGTGAAGTCGGCTGGTGCCGCTGCCATGACGGCGATATCGGCATCCTTGGCGGCCACCGCCATCGCCTGGGCAAGATCAGCGGTCGAGCCCACTGCTTCGACCTCGGCGCCGGGCGGTGCGGGTAACCCGACATTGGCCGCGACGAGGCGCACCTCAGCGCCCCGCAGCACCGCAGCACGGGCAAGCGCCCAACCCATCAGACCGGAGGAGGAGTTGCCCAGAAAACGCACCGGGTCGAGCCGCTCGCGGGTGCCACCGGCGCTGACGACCACGTTGAGACCCGCCATGTCCTGGCTCGCAGCGCGTACGGCGGTGCTGGGGTCCTCGAGCACCGCAACGGCAACGGCAAAGAGCTCAGCGGGATCAGGCAGCCGTCCCACTCCGGCATCGGGTCCGGCCAGCCGTCCTACATCGGGTCGGACGACCACGGCGCCCCGGCTGCGCAGCGTGTTCACATTGGCCTGAGTGGCGGCGTGCAGCCACATCTCGGTATGCATGGCCGGCGCAAAGACAATCGGACAGTGGGCAGTCAGCAACACATTGGTCAGCAGGTCATCGGCACGCCCACTGGCGGCGCGGGCCAGCAAATCGGCGGTTGCGGGGGCAACGAACACCAGGTCGACCTCTTGGCCGATCTTGACGTGCGGCACCAGATGTACGTCGGCGAACACCGAGGTGTGCACCGGTCGGCCGGACAATGCGGCCCAGGTGCTGACGCCGACGAACTCCAAGGCGGCCGCTGTCGGCACCACCGTGACCTCGTGGCCAGCACCTTGCAGCCGGCGTAAGAGTTCGCACGCCTTGTACGCGGCAATGCCCCCTGATACCCCGAGGACGATACGGCGCGGCGCGCTTTTCGAGGTCACCAGGACCGGCAGCTCAGGCAGGCTCGAGACGCGGCTCGGTGTCCTCGTCAACCGGAGCGTCCGGATCGATGTCGATGACCCGTAGCTTGCCTTCGTTCACCTCACGCAGGGCAATCGAGAGAGGCTTCTCCTGCACCGTGGTCTCGACCAACGGGCCGACGTGATCAAGCAGGCCTTCGCCGAGCTGGGAGTAGTAGGCGTTGATCTGGCGAGCGCGCTTCGCGGCGAACAACACCAACTTGTACTTGGAGTCTGACTGCTTCAGCAGCTCGTCAATCGGTGGATTGGTGATGCCTTCCGCAATTGGCTGGTTTCCAGACACGTATGAACCTTTGGTTGGTGAACAGACAGCCGTCACGGGCACAGGCTGCGCTTGCCACTTGGATTGGATCAGCACATGCCAGAACGCCTGTCCGGCTATAGACGTACCAAGGCTACCAAGTCTTCAACCGCCTGGTCGATTTCATGGTTCACCACGACCTCGTCGAACTCGGCCTGAGCCGCTATCTCGGCGCGGGCTGTCTCCAGCCGCCGTTCCCGTTGCGAGGCCGATTCGGTGCCGCGGCCGACCAGCCGACGTTGCAGCTCCTGCCAAGAAGGCGGTGCCAGAAAGACGAACCGGGCGTCAGGCCAGCTCGCCTTGACCTGCCGAGCCCCTTGGAGGTCGATCTCCAGCAACGCAGGACGACCCGCTGCGATCGCCTGCATGACCGGTGCACGTGGCGTCCCGTAGCGGTGCACGCCATGCACGATCGCCCACTCGAGCAGCGCACCTTCGGCGATCAGCGCGTCGAATTTCTCATCAGACACAAAGTGGTAGTGCACCCCATCGACCTCGCCGGGACGTGGCTGACGCGTGGTAACCGAAACCGAGACGAAGATCTCCGGATGACGCTGAATCAGGCGCGTCACGACGGTTCCTTTGCCCACCGCGGTCGGTCCCGACAGAACGGTGAGACGGGCCTGGGTCACGACCGCTGGGTTACGACTGCTGAGTCGGGGGCGGCGTGGACCGATCGGAGAACTCGGCAATCAGTGCGGCCGTTTGGTGCTTACCCAGGCCACGCAGCCGGCGGTTGGCCGCAATGTCGAGCCTTTGCATGACCTTCGTTGCACGCACCGCACCCACCCGCGGCAGTGCCTTCAGCACGTCGATGACCTTGGCGTGGGCAATAACGTCGTCAGTCTCAGCAAGGTTGAGCACCTCAGCGAGGCTGCGCTCGCCCGAGCGGAGACCCTGCTTGATACCGGCGCGACGGCGTCGAGCCTCAGTCGCTGCATGGCGTGCCTGTTGACGCTGCTCGTCGCTCAGCGGGGGTATCGTCACAGCTCGCGTCCTCATCTGACGGGCAGGAGTTGGGATCCGCCGAATCCCGCGGCGAATCAGTGGAGGCTTGAGAACTTACCTCAACCCGAGGGCAGCTTTCATCTCACCCAGCATCCGTGTCGCGGCACTCCGCAGCGCCGCTGGTTCGGGTCCGGCGGACATCACCTCACGACTGCTGGACGGCAGCACGAATCGGGTCGCCTCGGCGAAGACCTCGACAACATCTGCGGCCGTACCGCCTTGGGCTCCGATTCCCGGGGAAAGGATCGACCCGTTGAGTTTGGCGAAGTCTGTTCCGGTCTGCCCGATGGTTGCCCCCACCACTATCCCGACCGGCCCGAGGCTGGCTCCAGGCTTGCGACGTGCGACATTTCGGCTCGCCGCTTCATCGACGATCAGCTGTCCGACGGTACGGTCATCGGCTGCTCGAGCATGCTGGATCTGCGGGCCTTCGGGATTGCTGGTCAGCGCCAGCACGTAAACGCCGCGACCGTTTCGATCGGCCAGCTCGATGGCACCATCCAGGGTGCCGAAGCCGAGGTAGGGGCTGAGGGTGATCGCATCGGAGGCGAGTGGTGAGCCGTCACTCAGATAGGCCGCCGCGTACGCGTCCATGGTTGAGCCGATGTCGCCGCGCTTCACGTCGAGCAGCGATATCGCTCCGGCTGCCGTGATGTCAGCCAAGGTGCGCTCCAGGACCGCGATTCCGGCTGCGCCGTACGCCTCGAAGAATGCCGACTGCGGTTTGAAGACCGGCACGATGCCGCCGAGGGCTTCGATCATGCCGCGGGCACAGCGTTCCAGGCCCTGTGCGTCAGACGGTAATCCCCACGAGGTCAGCAGGCTGGGATGCGGATCGACACCCACACACAGTGGACCGCGTTCGGCAACCAGGGCGGCGAGGCGTTCACCGTAAGACCTGATCAGATGCTCCATTTTGATTGCTCCGCTCGCTGCGCTCGCTCCGCGCGGATCGCGCTTTGAAGCCGACTACTTCGTCGTCGCTCGAGGACGATAATGCATGTCCCCTCCCTCCTCCTCAGCATGTCGGCGCGCGATCCGGTTTCAGCTGGTTTAGATCGTCGACCAGACTCGGGCCCGCGTAGACAAATCCGGTGTAGATCTGCAGCAAGCCGGCGCCGGCGTCCAGCATCGCCTGGCCATCGTCGCAGCTCATGATGCCGCCCGCCCCGATGATCGGCAGCGAGGTGCGCTGGGCCAGAAACCGGACGACCTCGAGCGCTCGTCTGGTAAGCGGAGCTCCGGAGAGACCTCCGTTCTCGCTGACCGAAGGCTCGTCGGCCAGCAGGCCGTCGCGGGACAGGGTCGTATTTGTCGCGATCAGGCCCTCTGCACCGGCATCGCCGCACACCTGCACCACGTCCTCCAGTGCCGTCTCGCTGAGATCAGGCGCGACCTTGACGAAGATCGGCACGGGCAGATCGCCGGCGGCAAGTCGCCACGCCTCGGCCACCAGGGCTGTGATCAGGTCTGCCAGGGTCAGTTTGTCTTGTAAGGCGCGCAGTCCCGGCGTATTGGGGCTGGAGACGTTCACCGCGAGATAGTCCGCGTATGGCGCCAGGGCACGCAGTGAGGCGAGATAGTCCTCGGTCGCGTCGGCCAGCGGTACGTTCTTGGTCTTGCCGATCGAGATTCCAATGGGGATGCCGACGGCCATGTTGCCTCGGGCGATCCCGGCCGCGGCTAGCCGATCGGCCAGGGTTTGAGCGCCGCGGTTGTTGAAACCCATCCGGTTGATGATCGCCCCGCTCCTGGGAAGCCGGAACAGTCTCGGTCTGTCATTGCCCGGCTGCGGCTGAGCTGTCACCGTTCCAAGCTCGACGAAGCCGAACCCGAGTGAGCCCCAGGCCTTGACACCGACTCCGTCCTTGTCCATGCCAGCAGCGAGTCCGACCAGGCCTGGAAACTGCATCCCGGCGACAGTGGTTGGCTGACGATGCCGCGCGCAGAGGGCGGCGAGCGCACCGCGCGCCGGCTTGCTCCGTCCGACGTGGGCGATGGCAGCGAGTGTTCGCTCGTGAATCCGCTCGGCATCCCCGCCGTACGCGCGGAACAACAGTGGCCGCAGCACACCGCGGTAGCCGAGATCCATGATCACGAATCGGTCCGGCTCCAGGACTGCAGGGAGCGTACGGTCACATTGCCCGCGATAATCGCCTCGATACCCTGGACCGCTGCAGCGAGGCCGGGCACCGTCGTCACACAGGGAATGTTGCGGAGTACCGCGGCCGTGCGAATCTCGTAACCGTCGAACCGCGGCCGGCCGTCGGTGCTCAGCCCGTGCGGCGTGTTGAAGATCATGTCGACCTGGCCGTCCAAGATCGCCTGCACGATCGTCTTCTCCCCGTCGGGACCAACACCTTGGCTGAACTTCCGCACGGTGGTCACCACAACGCCGTGGCGGCGCAGCATCGATGCAGTACCAGCGGTTGCCAAGATTTCGAAGCCAAGATCGACAAGCCGCTTCACCGGAAAGATCACGAACCGCTTGTCCCGGTTGGCGACTGAGACGAACACGGTGCCCTTGGTGGGCAGCGGCCCGAAACCCGCCACTTGGCTCTTGGCGAACGCGGTACCGAACGCCACGTCGAGGCCCATCACCTCACCGGTCGATCTCATCTCCGGACCAAGGATGGTGTCCACCGAAATCCCGTCGACCGTACGGAAGCGGTTGAAGGGCATCACAGCCTCCTTGACGGCGATCGGTGCGGACGAGTCCTCGGTCATACCGTCACCGGATGCCCGCAGCAGCCCCTCGGCACGTAACTGCTGCACCGTTGCACCGAGCATGATGCGGGCGGCAGCCTTGGCCAGCGGGGTCGCTGTCGCCTTCGAGACGAAGGGCACCGTACGCGAGGCGCGCGGGTTGGCTTCCAAGACGAACAAGGTGTCGCCGGCCTGGGCAAACTGAATGTTGATCAAGCCGCAGACGCCGACGCCGCGGGCGATCGCTTCAGTTGAGCAGCGAATGCGATCCACCACCTCCGCACCGAGCGTGATCGGCGGCAAGGCGCAAGCCGAGTCGCCGGAGTGGATGCCCGCCTCCTCGATGTGCTCCATGACGCCACCCAGGTAGAGATCCGTGCCGTCGTACAGCGCATCGACGTCGATCTCCACCGCGTCATCGAGGAAATGGTCGACCAGCACCGGGTGAGCAGGCGATACCTCGGTCGCCCGCGCGATGTAGGACGACAACGTCGACTCGTCGTAGACGATCTCCATGCCGCGGCCGCCGAGCACATACGACGGCCGCACCAGGACGGGATAGCCGATGTCGTCGGCGATCGTCTTCGCCTCCGCAAAGGAACGCGCCAACCCGTGCTTAGGCGCCGGCAGGTTGGCCTCGGCGAGGACCTGGCCGAAGGCGCCGCGTTCCTCCGCAAGGTGAATCGCTTCGGGGCTGGTGCCGACGATTTGCACGCCGGCATCCTTGAGCGGCTGGGCAAGCCGGAGTGGGGTTTGTCCACCCAGCTGCACGATCACACCTGCAACCGGTCCGGCGGCTTGCTCGGCGTGAACGACCTCCAGGACGTCTTCGAGCGTCAGCGGCTCGAAGTAGAGCCGGTCGGCGGTGTCGTAGTCGGTGGAGACTGTCTCAGGGTTGCAATTGACCATGATCGTCTCGTAGCCGGCCCCGTCGTTGTCAGGTGACGTGGAGAGCGACATCGCTGCGTGCACGCAGGAATAGTCGAACTCGATGCCCTGACCGATGCGGTTCGGCCCGCTACCCAAGATCAACACCGCGGGCCTATCGCGAGGGGCCACCTCTGTTTCCAGGTCGTAGGAGCTGTAGTGGTAGGGAGTCCGGGCAGCGAACTCGGCGGCGCAGGTGTCCACGGTCTTGTACACCGGTCGTACGCCCAACGCCCACCGAACCCCGCGTACCACGTCCTCACTCAAGTGCCGCAGGTCAGCAATCTGGGCGTCAGAGAAACCGTGCCGCTTCGCCGTACGCAACACCTCGACAGTCAGCTCGGGAGTGGACTCGATCATGATCGCGGTTTCTAGCAGCAGCACCAGCTGGTCGACGAACCAAGGATCGATCTTGGTCGCCTGGTGGACCTGCTCCGCAGTGGCGCCCGCGCGGAGGGCCTGCATCACGACATTGAGCCGGCCATCGTGCGGGCGGGCGGCGCGCTGCAGCAGCTCCTCGGCCGACTCGGTGATCTCGGCAATGAAGTCGAATGGTGCCTTGGGATCCTCCAAACTCCGTAAAGCCTTGCCCAGCGCCTCGGTGAAGTTGCGGCCAATGGCCATGGCCTCTCCAACGCTCTTCATGTGAGTGGTGAGGGTGGAGTCCGCCGCAGGGAATTTCTCGAAGGCGAAGCGCGGAACCTTGACGACGACGTAGTCCAGGGTCGGTTCGAAGCTGGCGGGCGTCTGCTGGGTTATGTCGTTCGGAATCTCATCGAGGGTGTAGCCGATGGCCACCTTCGCGGCGATCTTCGCGATAGGAAAACCCGTTGCCTTCGAAGCCAGCGCCGAGGATCGCGACACCCGCGGATTCATCTCGATGACGATCATCCGGCCGTCTGCAGGATCGATTGCGAACTGGATGTTGCAGCCGCCAGTGTCGACCCCGACGGCACGGATGATCGCGATGGCGACGTCGCGCATGCGCTGAAACTCGCGGTCGGTGAGCGTCATCGCGGGAGCGACCGTGATCGAGTCTCCGGTGTGCACCCCCATCGGATCGAGATTCTCGATCGAGCAGACGATCACCACGTTGTCGGCCTTATCCCGCATGACCTCGAGCTCGTATTCCTTCCAGCCCAAGATCGATTCCTCGATCAACACTTCGGTCGTCGGGCTGGCCGACAGCCCAATGCCGGCCATCCTGCGAAGATCAGCTTCGTCGTGGGCGAAGCCGGAGCCGAGTCCACCCATCGTGAAGCTGGGCCGCACCACCAGCGGGTAGCCAAGATCATCTGCGGCGTCGAGGACATCTTCGATCGAGTGGCAGATCCGGCTCCGGGCCACTTCCGCTGGGCCGCCTGGAACGCCGTGCAGGCTTTCCACAATCGCCTTGAACTGCTCGCGGTTCTCGCCGCGCTGGATGGCCTCAACGGAAGCGCCAATGAGCTCGACCCCGTAGCGCTCGAGTGCGCCGTTCTCGTACAGGGCGACGGCGGTGTTCAGCGCCGTCTGACCGCCAAGCGTGGCCAGCAGCGCATCCGGCCGTTCCTTTGCGATGACCATCTCGACGAAGTCCGGGGTGATCGGTTCGATGTAAGTGGCGTCGGCGAACTCGGGGTCGGTCATGATCGTCGCCGGATTGGAGTTGACCAAGATCACCCTGAAGCCCTCGCTTCGGAGCACCCGGCAGGCCTGCGTGCCGGAATAGTCGAACTCACACGCCTGGCCGATCACGATCGGTCCAGAGCCGATGACCAAGATCGACTCAATGTCGCTACGCCGAGGCATCAGGCGTCGTCCATGAGCGCAACAAAGCGATCAAAGAGGTAGCTGGCATCATGCGGGCCGGCTGCGGCTTCGGGGTGGTATTGCACCGAAAAGGCCACCAGCTTGCCGGCTGGATCAGTGAGTTGCAGGCCTTCCACCACGTCGTCGTTGAGGCAGATGTGGCTTACCTGCGCAGTGCCGTACGGCGTCTGATGGTGCTCGTCCGGCGCGGCGTCGACGGCGAACCCGTGATTGTGCGCGGTCACCTCCACCTTGCGGGTCGTCAGATCCATCACCGGCTGGTTGATGCCGCGATGCCCGTAGCCCAGCTTGAACGTGCCCATGCCCAGTGCTCTACCGAAGAGCTGGTTACCGAAGCAGATGCCGAAATACGGAATGCCGGCCGCGAGGACCGACTGCAGCAGCTCGACCTGCTGGTTGGCAGCAGCCGGATCGCCTGGACCATTGGAGAAGAACACGCCGTGCGGTTTCCTCGCCTCGATCTCGCCGAGCGTCACGGTGGACGGCACCACATGAACCTCAAGACCCCGCTCCGCCATTCTGACCGGCGTCATCGACTTGATGCCGAGGTCCACCGCCACCACCCGGAATCGTGCTTTCCCATCCGGCCTCACGACGTACGGCCGCACGGTGCTTACGTCGTCCGCGAGATGAGCACTCACCATCGAGGGCTGGGATTTGACCCGCTCCAGTAACGCTGCCGCGCTCGTCTCCGTGCTGGAGACGCCTACCCGCATCGCGCCCCGCTCCCGGATGTGCCGAGTCAAGGCTCGAGTGTCGACTTCGCACATGCCAACGATGCCCTGAGCGCGCAGTTCATGATCAAGATCTCTGCGGGAACGCCAATTGGACGGAATCCGAGCGGGATCGCGCACGACATAGCCGGCGACCCAGATTCTGCTGGACTCGCCATCCTCGTCATTCCAGCCGGTGTTGCCGATGTGCGGCGCTGTTGCGACCACCACCTGGCGGTAGTAGCTGGGGTCGGTCAGGGTCTCCTGATAGCCCGACATGCCGGTCGCGAAGACTGCTTCGCCAAAGGTCTCACCGACGGCGCCAAATGCGCGCCCTTGGAAGCTGCGGCCGTCCTCAAGCACCAGAAGCGCCGGCGGAGGAGACTCAACCACCGAGATTTCCGGGCGCACTGTGGGCTGCGGACATGACCGCCCTCTCCTGCCTCAAGGGACCGGACTCAAAGGTTTGTAGGCCGCATCAGAGGTTATCAGCGAATTCACTTGCTGCCAGACAGGTTGGCTCGCCCGTTTCTGTGGCGGGCTCGCCGCGGGATCCCAGATTGACTGGGCGTATGCGGAG
>DATLQP010000321.1:0-13108 GCA_035535155.1 Propionibacteriaceae bacterium | reverse complement strand
ACCAACCAGACCAGAGCAACCGAGATTGCCGCCAGATAAGCCAAAATGTTCTGCTCGAACAGCACGCGTCCGAAGAACGGGATACTCGCAAGACCTGGAATCGGGATGGGTTCCAGCACCGGTGCGGCGTTGTATGTACTCGACGCAGGCTCCACCAACTGGTCGAATAGGAAGCCTGTCACGCCGACAGCCAGCAGGTTGAGCACGACTCCGAGCACCACCTGGTTGACCAGGTAGTTGATCGAGAACACCGCCAGCAACGCTGCCATGCCAAGCGCCGCCAGGATTGCAGCGATGACAGCGGCCGTCACCGACTGGGTGAGACTGCCCACGACAGCAGCCGCGAAGGCCGCCGTGAGGAACTGGCCCTCGATCGACACATTGACCACCCCGGACCGTTCGCACAAGACCCCGCACAGAGCGCCGAAGACCAGCGGGGTGGCGAGTGACAACGTGCCGGCGAACTGGTTGCTGACTGGGAAGGGCAGATCCCTGCCGGACGCCGCCCACGTAAGGAAACCGATGACGACGGCCAGGGCAGCCACGGCTCCCGCCAAGACCGGCCACCGAGCGCTCATCCGGCCGGACAGGTAGCCCACCGCGGCCGCGAGGCAGAGCAATGCGCAGGCCAGCACAGTTACGAAGCCAGGCACCGTCACCGTGGGCAGTTGCACCGCATCGAATGCGTCAGAAAGCGCAAATCTGGCGCTGCCAGTGGTTGAACCGAGACCGATCAGGAGGAGTACGCCGACGACTGCGATAAGCACGCCTGTGGAGATGCGCTGGCGGCGTTTCTGGGGCGTCTCGACCCGAGCCACCTCGGTGACCGGTGCGGCATGCTCGACGGTGTGGACGCTCACACCAGACCTCCCTCGGGAACCGGCCCGAGCGCCCGAGTTCTGCGCGGCTTGAGGAACGGCACGATCTTGGTCACCAGTGCGGGTGCTGCGACGAACAACACGATCAGTGCCTGCAGCACAGTGGTCAGGGTGAGTGGCGTCTGGGCGATACTTTGCATCGCCAAACCGCCGGCGTGCAGTGCGCCGAACAGCAAGCCGGCAAGCACAATGCCAAATGGCTTCGACTGGCCGAGGAGTGCAACGGTGATCGCGTCGAATCCGATCGAGCCGACAATTCCGAGGGTGAGCGGCACCGGTACTCCAGACGCACTCGGACCCAGGGCGGCCTGAACCCCGGCAAGGCCCGCCAACGCGCCAGCCAGGAACATCGCAATGATCGTGGTACGGGCCACACTCATGCCGGCTGTCGCAGCAGCGTAGGGGTTGGCCCCCACAGCGCGGATCGCGAACCCAGTAGTCGAGCGGTCCAGGATCCACCACACCGCAACAGCTGCGACCAGGGCCAGTAGGAATCCCAGGTGTAGTTGGCCGCCCTCCAGCCGCGGCATGGTGGCGTTCCAGTCCACGATGGGCGAAATCGGGTCTGTCCGACCCGGGCGCTGAAAGGCGCGTGTGGTGAGCAGATAAGCCAGCAGTCCCACAGCGATGTAGTTCATCATGATTGTCACGATGACCTCGTGTGCACCGGTCCTCGCCTTTAGCCAGCCAACAATTCCTCCCCAGAACGCACCGCCGAGCATCCCCCCGAGAACGGCCAGGAGTAGGTGGATGCCCGGTGGTAGATGCCAGGTGAAACCGATGTATGCGGCCACGATCGCGCCGAGGATGGCCTGACCCTGGGCACCGATGTTGAACAGGCCCGCACGAAAGGCCAGTCCTACCCCGAGCCCGGCGCAGATCAACGGGGCCGCCTGCGCGGTCGTCTCGGTGATTGGGCCATAGCCGCCTATCGCGCCTTTGATCAAGGCCGCGTACGTGCTGCTGACCTTGTCCCAGGAAGCGATCAGCGCATCCGTGGGCCGGGCGAAGAAGTAGCCGAACTTGCTGCGAACCTCGGTGTCGGAGACGATCATGAGCAGCGCACCGACAAGGAATGCCAACACAATCGACGCGATGGTAATCAGCACGTCGGACCATGGAATCGCGATCCGGCGCCGGCGCTGCTCAGGACTCATGAGGCACCTCTTCAAGGCTGGCCTCCAAAGCAGCGTCCTCCTCGGCCAGTGTGGTCATGGACGCGCTCGCCAAAGCTTCCTGGGTGGGGACACCGGCCATCATGAGACCCAGCACCTCGCGCGAGGTGTCAGGCGGCACGATGCCAACGATCCGACCGCGAAACATGACCGCGATCCGATCAGCCAAGGCAATGACCTCATCCAGCTCCGTCGAGGAGATCACCACGGCCGTGCCACGATCCCGCTCCTCCACCAGCCTCTTGTGGACGAATTCGATCGCACCCACGTCGAGCCCACGAGTAGGTTGCGATGCGACCAGCAGTGCCAGCGACCGAGAGAGCTCGCGGGCGAGCACAACCTTCTGCTGATTGCCTCCGGACAGCGAAGACACCGTTGCCTCGATCGACTGCGTGCGGATGTCGAACTCCGCGACGCGGTGGGCGGCGTTCTGCCTCACCTTCGACAGATCCAGCGCAATGCCTCGGGCGTACGGGTGCTCCTCGTGATGATTCAAGATCAAGTTCTCCGCGACGGTGAAGGTGCCGACGCAGCCGTCCTGCTTGCGGTCCTCGGGGACGAACCCGAGACCGGCGTCAATGGTCTCGCGCGGCGTAAGCCCGGTTAGCCGCGTGCCATCAAGTTCAATGGTTCCCTTTTCGGCCGGCGTCAGGCCGAGCAGCGCCTCAGCCAGCTCGGTCTGACCGTTGCCCTGAACACCCGCGATGCAGACGATCTCCCCGCCGTACACCTCAAGATCAAGATCGTCTACGGCGAGCGTGCCGTTCGGCCTGGCAACCGAGACGGCTTTCATCACCAATCGTGGTTCGGGTGAAGGTGAGGCGGGTTTCTTGTCCACGAGTAGGTTCACGGCCCGGCCGACCATCAGCTCTGCCAGGTTTGACTCGGAGTCAGTCGGCTTCGCGGCACCGACAACCTTGCCGTGCCTGATCACCGTGATCTTGTCTGCGATTTCTCGCACCTCGCGCAATTTGTGGGTGATGAAGACGATCGCCTTACCCTCGTCCCGCAGCGAACGCATCACCGTCATCAGCTGATCGGTCTCTTGCGGCGTCAGCACGGCAGTGGGTTCATCCAAGATCAGGTATTTGGCATCGTTGGCCAGTGCTTTCAAGATCTCCACGCGCTGCTGCACACCTACCGGGAGCTCCTCGATCACCGCGTCCGGATCGACCTCTAGCCCGTAGCGTTCCGACAACCGGCGGACGGTGTGGCGCGCCTCGCCCATGTTGAGCAGACCGCCTGTGCTGTCTTCACGGCCGAGAATGAGGTTTTCGGCAACGGTGAAGACATCGATCAACATGAAGTGTTGGTGCACCATGCCAATGCCGGCGGCGAGTGCCTCCTTGGGATTAGCCGGGACATGCTCGACACCGTCGATCGAAATCGTGCCCTCATCGGGTGGCAGTAACCCGTACAGCACGTTCATCAGTGTGGTCTTGCCCGCGCCGTTCTCACCAAGCAGGCAATGGATCTCACCGGGCATGGTGTCCAGGTCGATCGAGTCGTTGGCGATCAGGTCGCCGAACCGCTTGGTGATCCCCCGCAGCCGAAGACCGGCTCCGGCCGCGGGGGGCGAAGTTCCCGTCACCCCTCAATCATGCCGAGGGCTTCTCAATCATGCCGAAGGCTGTGACTTGGACTCGATCTTGATCTTGCCGCTAATGATGTCGGCCTTGAGCGCATCCAGGTCGGACTTCAGCTCCGCCGGAACCTTGGACTCGAAATCGTGGAACGGCGCCAGGCCGGTGCCATTGTTCTCCAGAGTGCCCACGTACGGCTCATTGGAGAAAGAGCCATCGCTGGCGGCCTTGATCGCGTCGTGGACGGCCACATCCATGCCCTTGAACACACTGCTGATGATGTTCGAGCAATAGTTCTCTGCGCTCTCGCAGCCGTCGGTGTCAACCCAGATGCCGTTGACCTTGCCGCCGCTGGCTTTGGCCGCCTGCAGCGCACCGAGGCCTGCTGACCCGGCGACCGGGAAAATGATGTCAGCGCCCTGGCTGATCAAGCCCTGCGCGGTGCGCTGCCCGCCTTTGGTGTCGGTGAAGTCCCCGGTGAACTGGCCGTCCTGCTTGGCAACATCCCAGCCGAGGACCTTTACGTCGCTGCTCTTCTGCTTGTTGTAGTAGTCAACGCCCTGACTGTAGCCGTCCATGAAGATCGTCACCGTCGGGATCTTGGCGCCGCCGAAGGTGCCAACCTTCTTTGTCTTGGACATGCCTGCGGCGAGGTAGCCGGCCAGGAAGCTCGATTCTGCCGTGTTGAAGACCAGCGGCTTGAGGTTCTTGGCCGCCGGATAGGTCTTCGGGTCGTTGTTATCCACGATGGCGAACTTGATGTCGGGGTTCTTCTTGGCGGCGGCCAGGGTGTCATCGCTGAGCAGGAAACCCACGGTGACGATGATGTTGCAGTCGGCATCCAGCATGGCCTGGATGTTCTTGGCGTAGTCGGAGGCAGCCCTGGACTGGACCTGAGCCGTCTCGATGCCGAGCTCGGCTTTGGCGTCGGTCATGCCCTTGAAGGACGTCTGGTTGAACGACTTGTCGTCGAAACCGTTTGTGTCGGAGATCATGCACGCCTTGAAAGCGGCTCCGGAGGCGCTGGCACTGGCGCTGCCGGAGGCACTCGGAGCGGTCGACGTTTCGCCGGTCCCGGGCGCCTGCGCGCAGCTGGTCAAGGTCAAAGCAGCAGCACATGCCAGCGTGCCGACCAAGGTGAGGGTCTTCTTCACGTCATGCCTCCTGGGCGAAGAGTTCACAAGATTCTTAGGCACTGTTCGCGCGACCGACGTTCGCAGCGCTGCGGACTTTGTTACCCAACCGCCGCAAGCGATGCATCCTCACGTGGTCGGGTCTGGACAGACTCTAACTCCGACCACTGAGTCACAAAGCTGTTGCTGATAAGGACTCGGTACCAGTTTTGTCTCTAACTCGCGCACGGCGGCGCTCGGCCGATTCTGCCTCGAGCGGTCAGATCGCCGTTGGCTCATGGGTGGTCGCGACTTCGGCAAGCACCTTCAATCCGGCCGGTATGCAGGCCTCATCCACCACAAAGTTCGGCTGGTGAATGTCGGGGCACAACTTGCCTGGGGTTCTTACCCCCAGACGCGCCAGCGCACCGGGAACTTCTTGCAACATCCACGAGAAGTCCTCCCCGCCCAACGACTGCTCGGTGGTGCTGACCGCGTCGGGTCCGAGGACCTCTTCCGCGGCCCGGGTGAGGCGCCGCACGCCGCGCGAATGGTTGACCGCCGGCGGCACCCCGTCGGTGACCGCGACGTCCACCTCGACTCCGAACGGCCTGACGATCTCTGCGGCCAGCTCAGGAATGAGTTGCTTGGCCAGCTGCCAGCCCGCTGCGTCGAGAGCGCGTAGCGTTCCGACGATTTCCCCTGTCTGCGGGATGGCGTTGGCCACCGAGCCGGAATGCATGGATCCCCACATCAGCGAAACGCCGCTGCGCGGATCGATGCGGCGAGACAGCAAGAGCTGGGTCATCGTCGCCAGCGCGCCGAGAGCGCCGATAACGTCCTGAGTCAGCTGCGGCCGCGAGGTGTGGCCGCCGCTGCCGTTCAGGACGATGTTGACCTGGTCGACGGCGGAGGTGATCGGCCCGACCTTCAGGGCGATCTGGCCAACGTCGGTCCGCGGGTCACAATGCAACGCGTAGATCTCGCTGAGGTCGTGCAGCACGCCGCCCTCGATAGCGTCGAGGGCTCCGCCGGGGCTGGTCTCCTCCGCCGGCTGAAAGATCAGCCGGACGCCACGGGTCAGTAGGTCAAGATCACGGAGCCGAGACAACACGATTCCAACGCCGAGCAAGATCGCAGTGTGCACGTCGTGCCCGCAGGCGTGACACACGCCAGGGTTCTTGGAGGCGTAGTCGACGTTCTTGCCGTCGGCGATAGGTAGTGCGTCGATCTCAGCACGCAGGCCGACCAACCCGGAAGAGTCGTCGTAGCCACCCGGCAGCACGTCGCAATAGGCTCCGGTGCCGATGGGAAGCACCTTGACGACGAGCCCGGCCCGCTCGAGCTGATCGACGATGAGGGCTGTTGTGCGATGCTCGTGATGCCCGATCTCTGGATGGGCATGGATGTCACGCCGGATGGCGATCAGCCGCTCGCCGAGGGCGTCGGCTTGCCGTGAAATTTCGGCGCGCCGCGTGGCATCAGACTCGGGTAGAGACATCGCGCTCAGTCTGTCACGCCGGAGAGGGGCTGATCGGCAACATTCCGAGTCGTAACAAGACGGTAGGAATTACCGAGCCGTTTGCGCGTTGTGCACCGACCGTTAACCGTCTCAGGATGGACAGCGAGTGTCGTACGCGGCTTGTAATGCCTCGCGAGCCGTCCCCAGCTGAGAAACGTGTGTCCGATGAGCCGCCTGGGAACCCCAGAAGCTATTCGCGGGTGGGCCGGTAGGAGCCCCAGATCGCACGTAGGGCATCGCACACCTCGCCGACCGTGGCTCGCAGCAGCAGGGCTTCCCTAAGCGGGTAAAGGACGTTGCCGGTCCCGCGGGCGACGGTCTGGACCTGGTTCAGCGCGGCATCGACGGCAGGCTGATCGCGGCGTGCCCGCAGCGCGGCAAGCCTGGCGGCCTGCTTCGCCTCGAGACCTGGATCCACCCGCAATGGCTCGTACGGTTCGTCCTCGTCGAGAATGAACCGGTTCACCCCGACCACAACCCGCTCGCCAGTGTCGATCTGGCGCGCGACCTGGTACGCCGCACGCTCGATTTCAGCCTTCTGAAAACCCTGCTCGATCGCTGAAACTGCCCCGCCGCGGTCGGCAACCGCCTGCATCAGGCGCCGGCTCTCCGCCTCAACATCATTGGTGAGTGACTCGATGGCGTACGAGCCGGCAAACGGATCCACCGTCTTGGTCACATCGGTCTCGTACGCGAGCACCTGCTGGGTGCGCAGCGCCAACCGGGCCGCCTTCTCGGTAGGCAGTGCGATGGCCTCGTCGTAGGAGTTGGTGTGCAGCGACTGGGTACCTCCCAACACTGCCGCCAGCGCCTGTACCGCGACCCGTACCAGATTCAGTTCCGGCTGCTGAGCCGTCAGCTGCACTCCGGCGGTCTGGGTGTGGAAGCGCAGCAACATCGACCTCTCATCGCGCGCCCCGAATTGATCGCGCATCAACTGTGCCCAGATCCGACGCGCAGCGCGAAACTTGGCAACCTCTTCCAACAGCGTGGTTCGAGCTACGAAGAAGAACGACAGCCGCGGCGCGAAATCGTCAACGGCGAGACCGGCGGCCAAGGCCGCCTCGACATAGGCGATGGCGTTGCTCAGTGTGAAGGCGATCTCCTGTGAGGGCGTCGCACCTGCCTCAGCCATGTGGTAGCCGGAGATCGAGATCGTGTTCCAACGCGGTAGCCGCTCCTGGCAGTACGCGAAGGTGTTGCTGACCAGCCGCAGCGAGGGCTCCGGGGGAAAGATGTAGGTACCTCGGGCGATGTACTCCTTGAGCACATCATTCTGAATGGTGCCGGAGAGGTCGGTCGGCGAGGCACCTTGCTCCTCGGCCACCAGCTGGTACAGCAGCAGCAGCACGGCTGCAGGGGCGTTGATCGTCATCGACGTCGACACCTTGTCGAGCGGAATCCCGGAGAAGAGCTCGCGCATGTCCTCGATCGAGTCGATGGCGACGCCGACCTTGCCGACCTCACCTGCTGCAATCGGCGCATCGGAGTCATAGCCCATCTGGGTCGGCAGATCGAAGGCGACGGAAAGCCCGGCGGTCCCGTGCGCAATGAGCTCGCGGTAGCGGGCATTGGACTCAGCAGCGGTGCCGAAACCCGCGTACTGGCGCATGGTCCAGGGTCGCGTGGTGTACATCGACGGATAGATACCGCGCGTATAGGGGTAGCGGCCCGGTTCGCCGAGCGCGTGATGAAGATCGAAATCGGCAAGATCTTCAGGTCCGTAGACCGCCTTGAATGGCGTCCCCGACTCCGTCTCTGCACTCACCTAGGCATCGTCGCATGTCATGCCCGGCCCGAGCTCTGCACCAGACTGACCGCCGACTGGATCATGCGCACGGTCTCGCTTTCCCAGTTGGGTTCCTGGCCCCGGTACGGGCCGGTGGCGAGGGAGACGATGACGGCTGCAGCTCGGAGCCGCAGCTCGGCCGGATCGACCCTGGTGTCGAAGACCTGCAACCAGAGATTGATCAACCGTGTCAAGCTGGCGGCCTGCTCGGCCGTCATCCGCTGCATCGTCGACAGATGCGCGATCATGCATGCAAGATCATCAGCGCGCCGACCAGGGCCCATCGTGTCGATGTCGAGCACACCGGTGATCATGCCCTGTGCGACGAAGAGCTGGCCCTCATGGAAATCACCGTGGGTCGCCTCGAGGCCCGACGGCATGCCGGCGAGACCACTGGAAACTTGCGCGACCAGCCAGCGCAGCTGCGGATCCAGCGCGGGCAATGCCGCGGCGATCATTTCCGCGTACGTCGCAACTGCGCCGGTCCAGGGTGGCCGACGGGGCAACCCAACTACCGCCGATGGCAGGGAGTCGAGCAACGTGATCATGCTCTCGGCCCGGCACGGCATGGCCTCGTCGAAGATCGCCTGGGTCAGGGGCCGACCCGGAACCTCATGGAACACCAAGATGAAGTCGGCCGTCGCGGCCGCCACAACTGCGGCCGGAAATCGAGCGCGGCGCAGCAGTTCGTGACGCTGCAAGGTCGGCGCGTACGTTGATTCCCGCAATACCTTCACGAAGAGGGTTCGCGGCCCATCACTGGTCGTGATTCCAGCCTTGAGCACCGCACGCCTCCGCGGTCGGTAGCTGATCATCTCCAAGGCGATGTCCTCGCCGGTCACCGCACGATCGAAGACCCGGTGCTCATTGAGCACTGCGGCCAGCCCGTTGGGTACTGCGGCACGCTGCAAGCCGGGCAGATCCGGGTCGTTCGGATAGAGCCAGACGGCCACCTCGCGGTCACCGTCTCCGAAGATCATGGCGCGCTCGTCGTTTCCGCTGCGGCCTCCCGCTCGAGCGCTGGCGCCCAGCAGCTCGGTACGACGTCCGGTCGGCCAGTCGACAGCCGCCGAGTATGTCGCCGTTGTGGAGTGCCTCGGATTGGCGTCGACGTGGTCCAGCCGCCAGAAAACGAGACTTCCACCGGCATGCTCGACAGCAGCCGAGAGCAGATCCCTCACTTCGGCCGAAGTCAGCAAAGTCGACCCGTCGGGGTCACCCGAAGCGGTCACAGACCCGATCCTTACACACCGCTGGCACCGCCGATCGTGTCTGGATGGAAGCATGGCGCTGTGGAAATCGCTCTTAGCATCCTGGCTTTGCTTGCCACGGTGCTCGCTGTAACGGCGCTGGCGAATCGGATCAACTTCTCAGCACCACTGCTCTTGATGCTGGTGGGGATCGGGGTGTCCTTCCTGCCCTGGATACCTATCCCAGAGTTGTCGTCAGAGCTCGTTCTCATCGGCTTCCTTCCGCCGATCCTGTACGCCGCAGCCATCCGGACCTCCGTCATCGACTTTCGCGCGAACCGCCGCTCCATCGCGCAACTGTCGGTGTTGCTCGTGGTTGTCACCGCCCTGGGGGTTGGGCTCATCACGTGGCTGATCCTGCCGGTGAGCTTTCCGGTGGCGTTCGCGCTGGGGGCTGTGGTTGCGCCGCCGGATGCCGTAGCCGCGACTTCGATCGCCCGCCGGGTCGGCTTGCCGCGCCGCCTGGTCACCATCCTGGAGGGCGAATCCCTGGTCAACGACGCAACCGCGATCACCTGTCTGCGCGTCGCGATCGCCGCAATCGGAGGCACCATCACGGCAACGCAGGCGAGCATCGGCTTCGTGGTTGCGGCTCTGGGCGGAGTTGCGGTCGGGTTGTTGGTGGCGTTGTTGGTGATCCCCATCCGACGGCGGATCACTCAGCCGGTCTTCGACACGGCGATCTCGCTGCTGGTCCCCTTGGCGGCCTATCTACCCGCGGAGGCGCTCAATCTCGGGGGCTTCCACGGCTCAGGTGTCATCTCGGTTGTGACCGCAGGCCTGATCCTGGGCCATAAGTCGCCGGTCATTCAGTCGGGGCAGTCCCGCCTGAGCGAGCGAGTGAACTGGGCGACTATTCAATTCCTGCTGGAGAATACGGTCTTCCTGCTGATCGGCCTGCAGGCGAAGGCGATCATCGAAGCCAATTCGGAGTCTGACCTTTCCGCATTGCGGATTGCCGGCTTCTGCGCGGCGGTGTTGAGCGGAGTCATTCTCATCCGGATGCTGTGGGTCCTCGGCACACGTGCGATCTTGTTCCGCCGCGACAAAGACACGCACGGGGTCCGTGCCGGGTGGTCTGACGCTCTAGTGATCGGCTGGGCCGGGCTGCGGGGCGTGGTGACCCTGGCGACAGCATTCCTGATCCCCGAAGATGTGCCCTTCCGTGCGACGTTGATCTTCGCGGCCACGGTGGTCACAGCCGGAACGCTGCTGCTGCAAGGCCTGACATTGCCGTTCCTGGTCCGTGCCCTGGGGCTCAGGGGCCCGGACGCCCGCTCGGATGCATTGCAGGCGGCCACGGTATTGACGACCTCCAGTAACGCCGCACTTGCCCACCTCGATGACATTCTCGGACCGAACGATGCGCCCGAGACGGTGAAGGTGCTGCGGGACCGCATTGCAGCCCGGCCGGACGCCGTGTGGGAAAAACTTGCCCGGCCGGGCGATGACGAAACTCCAGCTGAGCAGTATCGGCGGCTGCGCCTGCAAACGATCGGCATCGAGCGGGATGAGGTCTTGAAGATCCGCTCCAGTGGCACGGTCGACCACGACATCATCGAGCAGGTGCTGGGCTCGTTCGACATCGAGGAGTCCATGCTCACGATCGCTACCGAGCGGTCTGCCCAGCTGACCGAGGAAGAGCCAGTCCAGACGCCGATCCCAGCGGCGGGTCCCTGCGGTCACCTCGACCACGCTCCGGCAAATATTGATCCGAACGGTCCAGGTATCTGTGAGGACTGCGTACGCGAGGGCACGCGTACCGTGCACCTGCGCATCTGCTTGGGCTGCGGCAACGTCGGATGCTGCGACTCATCGGTCGGTCGCCATGCGTCACGGCACTTCACGCAGACGCTGCATCCGGTGATGCGCAGCTTGGAGCCCGGCGAGTCGTGGCGCTGGTGCTACCTCGACGAGCGGATTGGCTGACTGCATTTTTTGAGCTGCTCGCGCACTGCCTGATTGCTCGCTCCGCTCGCGAGGAGCGCGCGGGGAGCCGCCGACTTCGTCGTCGCTCGCAGAGGAAAGCGCCGCTCGCAGCTCCGGCCACAGGTCTGATACGTATCAGGACTGATTGTGGCTCGCTCTTCGTGGGTATGAGTGGACTGACGCGTCAGGTCGTCAGGTCACGCCTGGTGCAGGTGTACGGAGTAGCGTCGTGCCTAATGAGATCGCTTTCTGCCGGTGCAGGATGACTGGCGGCACCGTAGAAGACAGCCTGGCCACCAGGGCGGGCCGGCTCTTCGCGGAATATCGCGACGGCGATCAGGCAAGGATGGGCGATCTCGTCCGCATTCTCACTCCGATCTTGTGGCATACCGCTCGATCGTCCCGGTTGGATGCTGCAACCGCAGAGGACGTGCTGCAGACGGTCTGGCTGACCTTGGTGCGCAAGTCCGACACGATCACCGAACCGCTTGCAGTGCTGCAATGGATGGTGGTCAGCACTAAACGGGAGGCCTGGAGGGTCGCGAAGAACCAGGTCCGGTTCAAGCCCGAGGATCTTGAGTCCACCACGGTCGCGGCCAGCGACGGTGAGTCGATCGAAGACGCCGTTCTGCGTGACGAAAGCGACGGCCGATTGTGGAAGCACATCGCGGCGTTGCCCGAGCGATGCCGCACACTGCTGCGGGTCATCGCCTTCGCAGACCGACCCGACTATGCAGAACTAGCAAGAGCACTGGGAATGCCGCAAGGCAGCATTGGCCCGACCCGGGGGCGCTGCTTGGCCAAGTTGCGGATCGCCCTTGCGCAAGACCCCAATTGGGAGCACTGATGAACGGATCTACAAACGATCGCGAGATCGAGATCGAAGAGCTGCTGGCTGCCGAGGAGCTTGATCCCAGCGACTTTGCCCTTCTCAATTCACTGCGCGCTTTCTACGACGAACGCGACCCAGTTCCCGACGGGCTGGTGGATCGAATCCAGTTCCATCTCACGTTGGATGCCTTACATACCGAGGTGGCAACCCTGACCCACCTGGACATGTCGGCGGCAGGGACGCGCAGCACGACCACCGAGGCCGTCCGCACCATTACGTTCACCAGTGATTCGCTGACCACAATGGTGACCGTGACGCCGCTGGGCGATGGCACTGTGCGCATCGACGGCTGGGCCGCGCCTGGTGCCGGCATCCGCGTCGAGGTGCTGCTGCCCGATGGCCCGCGTACCACCTACGCCGATGAGGACGGCCGCTTCGTCTTCGAGGGCGTACCCGGCGGGCTGGCCAAGTTTGCCTTGTATGTGCCGCATGACAAGGACTTTTTGACCATCCTGAGTCCGGCGATCGAGCTTTAGACCAAACCGACTTTGGCGTAGACGTCGACCAACGTGGCGCTGGCCACCTCTCGGGCCCGGTCGGCCCCCTTGGCAAGGATCGACTCGAGCTCGCCGCGCTCCTCCATCAGCTCGAAGGTCCGCTCCCGGTAGGGCGTGGCAAACTCACTGACCGCGTCGGCCACCGCGCTCTTCAGGTCTCCGTAGCCGCGACCGTCGAACCTCTCGACCAGTGTGTCGATCGGGGTAGCGGTCAAGGCTGACAAGATCGTGAGCAGATTCGACACACCTGGCTTGTTGATCTCATCGAAGAGGATCTCCCGCCCCGAATCGGTGACCGCGGATTTGATCTTGCGAATGTTGAGCGCCGGATCGTCAAGCAGCTCGACGATGCCGGTCGGCGACGACAGCGTCTTGCTCATCTTGGTCGTCGGTTCAGCAAGATCAGCAATTCGGCCGACCGAGGGCAGGATGTGGGGCTCCGGGACCACGAACGTCGGGCCGTAGCGGGAGTTGAAGCGCA
>DATLQP010000320.1:0-3116 GCA_035535155.1 Propionibacteriaceae bacterium | reverse complement strand
TTGCCCACGCATCCGGCACCAGGCGGCAAGATCGGCGCCCGCGGCGGGGTCGTCGGCCAGCAACTCCACGACAGTGCCGACGCTCACCTCACCGATGCGACGCGCGATTTCGATGATCGGCCGGGGGCATTTCATTCCGCGACAGTCGAGCGATAATCCCTCAAAGGGTGCGGTGATCTCATTCATGGCACACCCGCGGTCACCCGGATTTCAGCAACGATTGGCGGCAGCACGGCCAGAAACCGATTGATTTCCTCCGGCGTAGTCGTCCAGGTGAGCCCGATCCGTACGTTGCCGTGGGTCAGCGCGCCCATGGCCGCCAGCACATGCGAGGGATGTTCGCTGGCGGCACTGCACGCCGACCCGCTAGCCACCGCGAAACCCGCCTTGTCCAATTCCAGAGTGAGCGTCTCGCCGTCCACATAGAGGGCTGAGAACGTCAGCAGGTGCGGGACTCGCCGTACGGGATCGCCTGCAACATCCACATCGGGCACGCGCTGTGTGATCCCGGCACGCAGTTGATCTATCAAATCATGCTGGCGGTGCCCGATCGCGTGACCCGCCCGCAGCCAGCAGTCCAGGGCGACCGTTGCTGCGTAGATAGCGGGTACGTCGGGTATGCCTGGCCAACGGCCGCCTTGGTAGTCGTCGGTGGGGTAGGAGGCGCGCCAGCGCGCCTTCTTTTTGATCACCAGGATTCCGACCGATGCCGGACCGCCGAATGCTCCGGCCCATCCGGTCAGCACCGACCAACCGCTCGCATCAGCCAGCTCGATCCGTCCCAGTGCAGCCGTGGCATCCAGCACCAACGGCACCTCGGCTCGTTGGCATGCCTCCGCTGCCTCGGTGTAGGGCTGCAGCGTGCCGACCTCGTGGTTCGCCACTTGGATGCACGCGGCGGCAGTGCCGGCCGTGCCCACCAGAGCCGCCCATCGGTCCAGGTCGACATGGCCCTGATGATCGACTTCCACCGTGATGTGAGAGCCGGCTGCCGCTGCGGCCGCAAGCACCGAGGAGTGATCGATTGCCGTGGTGACAACCAGGGAGCCGGTGCGGCGCCGCCCAAGTGCAAGTCCTGCGACGGCGGCGTGGTTCGAGTGTGCTGCCGACGCGGTGAAGATGACCTCATCAGGTCGCGCACCGACCGCCGCCGCGACCACCTCGCGCGCCTGGTCCATCGCCTGTGCTGCGAGCCGACCAGGCCGGTGTAGCCGAGCCGGATCGCCCCAGCCGGCCTGTTGCGCATCAACCCAGGCTTGACGCGCATCCGGGAGCATCGGCTCACCCGAAGAACTGTCCAAGAAGACCTCGGAAACGGGATCGGCCACACCTCGAAACTAGCGCGTTGCGGGTGCCACGCGAACTGCCAAAAACGCAAGCCACACACCAGTGATCGCAGCGTCTTCCTAGGTTAGGGTGAACAGCAAAGACGAGGGTGGTTGCTCGACAATGGGGCAAGCACCGCTGCTCGGTGTGTACCGATCCGACGAAAGGCGCAACGTGGGTGGCAGGGCTGAACGGTCCGCTGTAGACGATATGAAAGTGCTCAGGGGCCGCCGCCGGGTAATCGGGCGCCTGCGGCCCGCTTTGCTGGGCCTTTCACTGTTCGGCCTGCTGTTCCTTACTGGCTGCTCCGCAGAGCTCACGGCTCAGATCAAGCGCCTCGGCTTTCCGCCGCCTGCCAGCGACCGGTCTCCCTACATTTTGAATCTTTGGATCGGCACCTGGATCGCTGCCATTGCAGTCGGTGTGCTGGTGTGGATTCTGATCTTGTGGGCGGCGAACCGCTACAAGACCAAGCACGCCAGAATGCCAAAGCAGAATCGCTACAACCTGCCGATGGAGATCTTCTATACGATCGCGCCGTTCATCATCATTGCGGTGCTGTTCTATTACACGGTCCTGGCTCAGAACGCGGTGCAGAAGAAGGTGGCCGATCCCGAGGTCACGATTGACGTGGTCGGTCAGAAATGGTCATGGACTTTCAACTACAAGGCAGCTGACAATCCAGCCGTCGGTCAAGACGTCTGGGAGGCGGGAACGATCAACAAAACCCCGGATCTTTACCTTCCCGTCGGCAAGCTGATTCAGTTCAACCTCTCCTCACCGGATGTGATTCATTCTTTCTGGGTTCCTTCCTTCTACGAAAAGTTGGACGTCATCCCCGGTCGGCATAACATCCTGCAGATGAGACCGACGACGGAGGGCGTACTCGCCGGCAAGTGCGCAGAGCTCTGCGGCACCTACCACTCGGCGATGCTCTTCAACGTTCATGTGGTCAGCGAAAACGAATACAACACCTACCTGAAGTCACTGGTGGCCAAGGGACAGATCGGTGAAGCCAGAGGTCCGGCCCTGGCCAATTCCCCCGTTAAGACAGGTTCCGAGGAGGGCACGCGATGACGACGCTGCAGCGTACGGCCACCGCCGCCGAGATCGCGACGCCGAGGCGCCAGCTCGGCCAGATTGCCTGGAAATGGATGGTCACCACAGACCATAAGGTGATCGGCAATCTTTACTTCGTTACGTCGATGTTCTTCTTCCTGTTCGGCGGCATTCTGGCCATGGGCATACGGGCCGAGCTGGCATGGCCAGGCCTGCAATACCTCTCGTACGAGACCTACAACCAGTTCTTCACCATGCACGGCACGATCATGTTGCTGCTCTTCGCGACGCCGTTGTTTGCCGGCTTCGCCAACGCGATCATGCCCTTGCAGATCGGTGCACCCGATGTGGCGTTCCCGCGCCTGAACATGCTGGCGTACTGGTTCTACCTTTTCGGTGGGCTGATCACCTCCGCGGGCTTCCTGTCGCCGTCGGGCGCAGCGAGCTTCGGTTGGTTCGCGTACGCGCCGTTGAACAGTGAGGTCAATTCGCCTGGTGTCGGCGGTGATCTATGGATCATGGGCCTGTACATGGTGGGTCTTGGGACCATCCTTGGCGCAGTCAACTTCACGACCACGATTATGACGATGCGGGCACCGGGCATGACGATGTTCCGGATGCCGATCTTCACCTGGAACATCCTGGTGACATCGTTCCTGGTCCTGGCCGTCTTTCCGATTCTTGCCGCGGCGCTCCTCGTGCTCGAGGCTGATCGGGTCCTTGGAGCCCAC
>DATLQP010000319.1:0-47644 GCA_035535155.1 Propionibacteriaceae bacterium | reverse complement strand
ACGATCGGGCCGCCGTCTGGACCGTACTCAGGTCCGCGATCGACATAGATTTCACTGCACGGACCGCCGGGTCCGGGCACACCCATATGCCAGTAGTTGTCCAGCACACCCCGTCTCTGAATCCGCTCGGGGGGCAGGCCGGCGATGTTTTCCCACAGCGCAGCCGCCTCGTCGTCGGAATGCAGCACGGTGACCCAGATCCGGTTCGGGTCAAACCCGTAACCGCCTTCTTCCTGGGAGCCGGTCACCAGTTCCCACGCGTACCGAATCGCCTCGGCCTTGAAATAGTCGCCGAACGAGAAGTTCCCGTTCATCTGGAAGAACGTGGCGTGCCGGGTCGTCTTGCCGACCTCGTCGATGTCCAGGGTGCGAACGCACTTCTGGACGCTCGTAGCGCGGTCGAAGGGCGGGGTCTCGGCCCCGGTGAAATACCGCTTGAAGGGCACCATGCCGGCATTGACGAACAACAAGGTGGGGTCGTTGTAGAGCAGAGGTGCGGAGGGCACCACTTCGTGACCACGCAATGCGAAGAAATCGAGGAAGCGGCGCCGGATCTCGGCGGTTTTCATGAGGTGTTCCTTGAGTGCAGAAATCGAGTATCGACTAGCGAGGTGGTTGGCTGTCAGGCAGGCCGAGCGTGTCGCGGAGCTCTTCTTCGCGCTCGGCCATACCAGCTCGTACCCGATCGACGAACCCGCGGGCCGAGTCGCTGAGGCCACTCGCGGATTCGGCCACCCGCTGGCCGATGGCCTCCGGGCGCGCCTTCTTCAGGTATTGCCGGATCTTGATCGAAAGGAAGATCGCGACGCCCGCGCCGATGACAAACCAGAAGATGCGCCGGACCATCACGTACTCCGCTTCGCCTTGCGGCGCGAGCCGTTGCCTTTGATCGCCTTCCGTACGCCGTAGCTGAACGCCGCCGTCTTGACCAACGGTCCGCCCAGAGTGGCCGAGAACAGCTGGGTCATCTGTGCCGCGTTCTCGCTCACGACGGTTGCGTTACGGCTCACCTTGGCGGCGTCTTCGGTGACGACACTGAGCTTGACCAGCTCATCATTGGTCGCGCGTACCGTGCCGCGCAGCTCAGTGAGAATCGGCACCGACTCGTGGCCGATATCACGAACCGCGAGCCTGACCTCTTCCAGTACCCGCCCGAGCTTGAGCAGCGGCACCGCGGTGAATGCGACCAGAGCAACAAAGGCAATGGCGGCGATCAGGCCTGCGATCTCCCCTACGGACATCGGATTTTCCTTCTCATTGTGATTCGCATTGCGAACAGCGCGGAGCAGCCACGCAGCGTGACTATGCGACCCTACCCTGATCGCCGCCCGCCCGAGGCCGGCATTCCGACCGCCAATCCACGTTCATCATGAAAGCCTTTCGAGCCGCAGCGTTCAGTCTCTGCGTGCTGGCGGTCCTGTTCGGAATCGTCGTCATCGTCTACGGCAAGCAGTTGTTCGGCGTCTAGCCCGTACGCAGCCGGTATGCCGGCCCGACTCCTATCTGGCACGTCAGTGAAGGGATTCCGGAGTTGTCACAGCTTTCCATGCCCCCATTCTTGAGCGCAGTCATCGACTGGCTGCGGGCTGGCTACCCCCAGGGGGTTCCTGAGCGGGATTACGTCCCCTTGCTCGCGCTGCTCGCCCGTCGTCTGACCGCTGAGGAAGTCGCTGCTGTCGCCGCCCAGTTGCGAGACGACGGGAGTCTGCCGGTCACCAACACCGATATCGGTGAACTCATCATGGGGGTCACCGACGAGCTGCCGCGGGGCGAGGACGTGGCGCGAGTCCGCGCGCAGTTGGCCCTTGGGGGCTGGCCACTGGCCGATCCGCACTCCGCGCTAGAGCCTCCGGGCGGCCTCTAGCCGTTCCGGCAGTCAGTCATCGGCGCGACCGAGTAGCTCCTCGATGCGGGCCAGTCTGGCTGCCAGCGGCCCCTCGGCGCCGTACTCGGTGGGGACGTAATATCGGGCACCGGTCAGCTCGTCGGGAAGATATTGCTGAGCAGCGACCGCATGCGGTTCGTCGTGGGCGTAGGCGTAACCCTGGCCATGTCCGAGGCGCTGAGCCCCGGGATAGTGCGAATCGCGCAGCTGGCGTGGTACTAGCCCGATCCGGCCGGCGCTCACATCGGCGAGTGCGGCATCGACCGCCTTGATCACCGCGTTGGACTTCGGAGCCAGCGCGAGCGCGATGACCGCCTGGGCGAGGTTGATCCGCCCTTCTGGCATTCCGATGAACTCGACGGCGTGGGCTGCCGCGGTTGCCGTGAGCAGCGCCGTGGGGTCGGCCAGACCGATGTCTTCGGAGGCCAAGATCACCAGCCGCCGAGCGATGAAGCGCGGATCCTCCCCGGCGGCGATCATCCGCGCGAGATAGTGCAGCGCAGCCTGGACATCGGACCCTCGGATGGATTTGATGAAGGCGCTGATCACGTCGTAGTGCTGGTCACCGTCGCGGTCGTAGCGGACCGCAGCCTTGTCCACGGCACCCTCTACCAGGTCGGTCGTGATCATGGTCTGATCCACGGCCGCGGCGCCCGCAGCCGACTCCTCGAGAAAGGTCAGGGCACGCCGCGCGTCGGCTCCGGCAAGACGTACGATCATGGCTCGCGCGTCGGGGTCGAGCTGGTATTCGCTTGCCAAACCACGCTCGGAGGCCAGCGCGCGATCCAAGAGCGTCGAGATGTCTTCGTCGGTGAGCGGCTTGAGGGTCAGCAGCAACGATCGCGACAGCAGCGGCGAGATGACCGAAAAGCTCGGGTTCTCCGTGGTTGCAGCGATCAGCGTGACCAGCCGGTTCTCGACTGCTGGCAGCAGCACGTCCTGCTGGGTCTTGGAAAACCGATGCACCTCGTCGACGAACAGCACCGTCTGGCGTGCCGTACGCAGGTCCCGGCGAGCCTGGTCGAGTACGGCCCGGACGTCCTTCACCCCGGCCGTAACAGCAGACAGCTCGACGAACCGCGAGTCACTCTGGCGACTGACAACCGCCGCGATCGTGGTCTTGCCAACGCCCGGCGGCCCCCACAGAAAGACCGACATCGGCTCGCCGGCCGCGAGGCGTCGGAGCGGAGATCCCGGCGCCATCAGGTGCTCCTGACCGACGATCTCCTCCAGCGTCCGCGGTCGCATGCGTACGGCGAGGGGCAGGCCGTCGCGGTCGGTGTCGGCCAGACTGCCACTGGGCGTGGCCGTCGGACCGCCGACAGTACCGCCGAAGAGATCTTCGCTCATCGCCAGTGATCCTACGGACCTCGTGACCTACGGACACCGTCAGGCATGATGCGCACCATGAGTGAGAACGAGGTCAGAGCTTTGTACGACATGTTGATCGGCGGATGGAACGGTCACGACGGAGAGGCGATGGCCGGGCCGTTCGCCGAAGACGGCGTGGTCATCGGATTCGACGGCAGCGTGAGCGCTGGGAGGGAGACGATCGGCACCGGAATGGCAAGCATCTTCGCCGACCACGAAACCGGACGCTATGCCGTCAAGGTGCAGTCTGTTCGTACGCTGGGACCGCAGGCCACGATGTTACGAGCCATTGCTGGATTGGTCCCACCTGGCCAGACGGCGATCAATCCCGAGACGAACGCTCACCAAACCGTCGTCGCCGAGGCACAGCAGGGGCAATGGAAAATCGTGTTGTTCCAGAACACCCCCGCACAGTTCCATGGCCGGCCTGGCCTGGTTGAGGACATGACTCGAGAGCTGCAGGCCGTCGCGGACTCCTGACGGATGCGCAGCGCCTTTCTAGCCGGTGAGCGGATGGTTGGAGTGGAAGCGGTCTTCGGGGTCGTAACGCTCCTTGACCTCCCGGAGACGGTCGAGAGTCTCTGCCGAAAACGCTTGGCTTATCTCGAAGGTCTCCTCGACGAAGTTGAAGTAACTACCGGCGTAGTAGGGCTCGAGCGAGGTCTTGAAGGCGCCGAGCCATGCGCGTGTCGGCGCCATCGCCGCCGGCACGGGAACGAAACCGACCCCAAAGGCAAGGAAGGAGCCCGGCAGGGTGGCGAGCGCTCCGGCGTCCTTCGGTGCCCGTGAGAGTGCACCTCCGCCATGACGCAGTTCGACTGAGATCAGTTGCGAGCCCGAGCCCGGCCCGACCGACTCCAATAGGGAGTCGATTGCCGCCGCTGGCAGTTCGCCGGTCAGCATCGACTCGCTGGAATAGGGCACGGGCTCAGGCGGGTCCATGTGCAACTCGGCGATGCCCGCCGGCGGCTGCGCTGCGATCGTGTCCATGCCGGCGCTACCCAGCTCGCGCAGCGGCGCCACGAGCCCCTCGCCCTCGGCCGGGTCGCCACAATAGATCACCTCGAGCACGGCGAACGATTTGCCGCGGAAGGGCTCTGGCACCTCGGGAATCGGAGGGAAGTTCATCAGCCGACCGCACGAAGTCATCTCATCCGGCACGGCCCCGGTCCACTCGTGCCAACCGTGCAAAACCTCGCTCGCTTGTTCGGCAGGGAACAAGAGGGCGCCCGCAAAGATCTGGGGCAACGGCAGCAAGTCGAACTCGAGCGCGGTGACGACGCCGAAAGTGCCACCTCCGCCGCGCAGGGCCCAAAACAGATCGGGCTCGTTCTGAGCGTCGACGCGGATCTGCTCGCCACTGGCGTTGACCAGCTCGAGCGCGGTCACCCGGTTGCATGCGAGGCCGTGCTTGCGATGGTAAAAGCTAACGCCGCCGCCAAGGGTGTAGCCGGCGATGCCAACGTTCGGGCTCGAGCCGTGCAGGGCACCGAGGCCTAGCTCGGACGCCTGGGGCACAAGGTCGCCCCACAAAGCGCCGGCGCCGACCCGGGCACTGCCCGCATCGGCATCGATCTGGACCCCGCCGAGGCCGGCCGTTCGCAGCAACACCGTGTTGCTGAGCGAGCCGAGCGGCGCCGCGTTGTGCCCCGTGCATTGGGCGGCGACGCGCTTACCCTCGGCAGCAGCGGAACGGACAGCATCGCTAACGTCGTCTGCGTTCCGTGGCACAGCGATGCCGGCCGGCTGCTGGTCGACCAGGAGGTTGAAAGCCCGACGGTCTAGGTCCCAGTTGGCGTCTTGCGTGGACAGGAACTCGGCGGCCATATCAACCTCTTATCAGACGTCGGGTTGCGCGTCGACCCCGGCCTCCTTGCGCTGGGCCGGGGTAATCGGTGCCGGAGCACCGGTCAGGGGGTCCAGGCCGCCGCCGGATTTCGGAAAGGCGATCACGTCGCGAATCGAGTCGGTCCCTGACAACAAAGCGCAGACCCGATCCCACCCGAATGCGATCCCTCCGTGCGGCGGCGGGCCGTAGTTGAACGCATCCAGCAGAAAGCCGAACCTCTCCTGCGCCTCCTCCGCCGGCAACCCCATCACGGCGAACACCCGCTCCTGGATGTCCCGGCGGTGGATACGGATCGATCCGCCGCCGATCTCGTTGCCGTTGCAGACGATGTCGTAGGCGTACGCGAGTGCGGATCCGGGATCGGTGTCGAAGGTCTGCAAATCCTGTGGCGCAGTAAAGGCATGGTGCACGGCGGTCCAGGCGCCTGCTCCGACCGTGACATCCCCCGCAGCCAGAGCGACACCCGCTGGCTCGAAGAGTGGGGCATCGACCACCCAGCAAAACGACCAGGCGTTCTCGTCGATCAGCCCGACTCGGCGACCGATCTCCAGCCGGGTAGCACCAAGCAGCGACTGCGCCAAGGCGCGTGGACCGGCCGCAAAGAAGATGCAGTCCCCCAGCTCTGCACCTACCGCAGCAGCAAGCCCCCGGCGCTCCGACTCCGAGAGGTTCTTGGCTACCGGTCCGCCGAGCTCGCCATCGTCGCTGACCAACACGTACGCCAGGCCTCGGTGCCCGCGCTGCCTGGCGAACTCCTGCCATCCGTCGAGCTGCTTACGCGGCTGGCTGGCGCCCCCTGGCATCACCACGGCGCCGACGTACTCGGCCTGAAATACCCGAAAGGGTGTCTCAGCGAAGTAGCTTGTCAGCTCCACGATTTCCTGCCCGAACCGCAGGTCCGGCTTGTCGCTGCCGAAGCGGTCCATCGCCGCTGCGTAGGTCAACCGTGGCAGCGGGGCCGGCACCTCGACACCGATCAATGACCAGATGGCGGCAAGCAACGCCTCAGTGAGCTCGATCAGGTCGTCCTGGTCGACAAAGCTCATCTCGATGTCGAGCTGGGTGAACTCTGGCTGCCGATCCGCCCGAAAGTCCTCATCGCGATAGCAGCGCGCGATCTGGAAATAGCGCTCCATGCCAGCCACCATGAGCAACTGCTTGAACAGCTGAGGGCTCTGCGGCAGCGCGTACCAGGAGCCCGGCTTCAGGCGTGCCGGGACCAGAAAGTCGCGCGCTCCTTCTGGCGTGGAGCGCGTCAAGGTCGGCGTCTCGATCTCGACGAAGCCGCGCTCGGCCAG
Organism: Propionibacteriaceae bacterium; assembly: GCA_035535155.1. Classification (GTDB taxonomy): domain Bacteria; phylum Actinomycetota; class Actinomycetes; order Propionibacteriales; family Propionibacteriaceae; genus Microlunatus. The sequence goes on along the minus strand of DATLQP010000319.1, from coordinate 41,241 downwards.
CAGCGTACGAGCTACCCGATTGACTTCGCTCCGCAACCGAAGCGCCGCCGCCGGCTCGGACCGCCGCAGGTCGAGGTAGCGATATTTAAGCCTGGCCTCCTCGCCCACGTTCACGCGCTCGTCGATCTGGAAGGGCAAGGGCGCCGACGGGCTCAGCACCTCGAGCGCGGCGACGACGACCTCCACCTCCCCCGTGGGCAACTCAGTGTTGGCGTTGCCTTGCGGTCGCAGCTCGACGTCGCCGGCGACCAGGATGCAGTACTCGTTGCGGAGATCGTGCGCACCCGATGCCGCCAGCGTCTCATCACGCACGACCACCTGGACCACCCCAGATGCGTCCCGAAGATCCAAAAAGGCAACCCCACCGTGATCGCGGCGGCGAGCGACCCAGCCGGCCAGGGTCACAGGGTTTCCGGCGTGCTCGGCACGAAGAGTGCCGGCGCCGTGGGTGCGCATCACGAGCTGGTGTCCTTCCGACGACCTGAACGACACCCGATCCTACGGGCCGGGCGCCTCTCCCCCGTACCCCTTTTCGTGTCGGCGGCAAGTGGCAGAGTCGTAGCGTGTTCAAGCGACTGCAGGCAAGGCAGGAGTGGCAGTTCTTCGCCGCGCTGCCCAAGGCCGACCCGGTGCTCGCCGCGGCCTGGTGGACGCTCCTGGTGGTCAGTGGAGTTATGCCTGCGGTGTTCGCCGTGGCCATCGGCGTCACCGTCGGCGCGGTCGAGCGAGGCGCTGCCGTCGGCGCTCCGCTGGCGCTGACCGGTGTGGTGTTCGTGCTCATGTTGGGCACGACGCCGATCTTGACTGCAGTCAGCATGAACCTCGGCAACCGCCTCTCCGCTTGGCTCAATGAGAGACTGATCCGCGCCTGCGTCGACCCGCCCGGTATCGGACACCTCGAGGATCCCGATCTGACCGACGACCTGACGACCGCCCGTGAGTTCGATCGCGGCATGACCGGCCCGCCGATGTATCTCAATCTGGACTTCATCGCGACCAGCCTGGTGAATGTTGTCAGTGGGGTGGCCTCTGCAGTCGTGCTCGCCGGCTTCTCTTGGTGGGCTCCGCTCATTCTCGTCGTGGCGTGGGGATCGACCCACTGGTGGCTGCGCGAAAGCGGGATCTGGAAGGACCGCAATACCCCAGAAGTGCGGTCGGCGCAGCGGCACGCCGACTACGCCTATCGGCTCGCGGTCGACCCGCAGCCGGCCAAGGAGCTGCGCATGTTCGGCCTTGCGGGTTGGACTGTCGAGCGCTTCATCGCCCGCCGCAACCGGCTATTCGAGCTGCAGTACCGCGCTACCCGGCTGCGGGAGAAGTCGGTCGTCTGGTGCGTAATCATTGTCAGCGTCGGGAACGCTGCGGTCTTCGGCGCTCTCGGCATTTCGGCCAATGCGGGCGATGTACCACTTGATCGTCTGGTGGTGTACGCCCAGGTCGCGCTCGGCGTCAGCCTCATTGCTTTCGGCGGCCTCAATTGGGCTCTGGACGGCGCTTCCGCTCCGGTTGCCGCCGTCGCTCGGCTGGGACCGGCAATGGCACCCCTCGGCAGTCTGGCTCTCGGACATGAGCCCGCGGCGGACCTGGGGCGCCAGGAGATCGCTTTCCGCGACGTGTCGTTCGGCTACCCGGGCAACGAGCACGCCGTCCTCGCGGGACTCGACTTGACTGTGCCGGCGGGCACCTCGTTGGCCATCGTCGGGCAGAACGGCGCAGGCAAGACGACGCTGGCCAAGCTGCTCTGCCGGCTCTATGACCCGACCGCAGGGTCCATCACGGTAGACGGAGTCGACCTACGCGACATCGAGATTGCTGGTTGGCGCAACCGCGTCGCCGCCGTCTTCCAAGACTTTGTTCGCTTCGAGTTGTCCCTGCGTGAGAACGTCGACCCCGCCGGAGAAGCCAGCGACGACGACATCCGCGCCGCGCTCGCCGACGCGGGCGCGGCGCAGTTGACCGAGTTGGATACTCCGCTGGCTAAGGGCTATGCCGGCGGGACTGACCTGTCCGGCGGCCAATGGCAACGTGTCGCACTCGCCCGGGCTCTCTGCGCCGTCCGGCGCGGAGCAGGCCTGGTGCTCCTGGACGAGCCGACCGCACAGCTCGACGTGCGTGGCGAGGCTGAGGTCTTTGACAAGGTGCTGCAGGCGACGCGGCGAGTCACGACGATCTTGATCTCGCACCGGTTTTCCACCGTGCGGCATGCCGACCGGATCTGCGTCCTGGAGCACGGTCGGGTCATCGAGCTGGGCAACCACGAGGAGCTGATGGCACGAGGCGGTCGCTACCAGACCATGTTCGAGCTGCAAGCAAAACGCTTCGAGGCGACCATGGACGAGGAGGGGGCCATGTTCGATGTCCTCTGACACGGTGCCGGCCGGAACAGCCGGTGGCACGGTGGCTACCGAGCCTCGCTCCGACGATCTGCCACCAGCACTGTCCTCGATGTGGCGACTGTGCCGGCTGGGCTACATTCACGAGCCGCGACTCGTCATCCTCGTTGTCACGCTGGCCATGCTCCAGGCCGTGCCAGACGCACTGGTTGCGCTGTGGCTGAAATTCCTGGCCGATGCGCTGGTGCAGGGTAACGCGTCGTTGGTATTCGCCATGCTCGGCGCCATGGCCGCGTCCGCAACGCTCACCTGGCTGCTCGGGATCCTCACAACTCGGATGACCCGCCGATTTCGCGACCGGGTCACTATTGCGCTCGAAACCCACGTGGCGGCTCTGCAGGCGTCGGTGCCCGGACTTGACCTGCAGGAGCGGGAGACCCACCTGGACCGGCTGGCGGTGCTCCGAAACCAGGTCTTCGTGCTGGACCACATGTACATGTCGGTGCTCAACACGATCAGTTGGATCGTCCGGGTGGCGGTCACTGTCGTGCTCTTGAGCAGCATTAGCCCGTTACTCGTGCTCTTGGTGGTGTTCGCCATCCCGACAGTGGTCAGCTCGGCCTGGCGACCCGCGGTTGAGCGCAAGGTGGAGGAGCAGTTCGCCCAGCACAACCGACTCGCGGAGCACTTCTTTACGACGGCCACCAGCGCCGCCGCAGGCAAGGAGGTGCGTGTTGTCGGAATTGGTGCCCATCTCGCCGACCGCCGCCGTAGCGAGTGGCAGCGCTGGTTTGGCCCGGTCGCCCGAGCGCGCTGGAGGACGGCAATCTCGCACTCAATCGCGTGGGCGATTTTTGGGTTGGGCTACGTCGGCGCGGTCGTGTTCGTCGTCACTGGGCCCCAGGCCACGGTCGGCAATGTGCTGCTGATCCTCGCCGCCGGCGCTCGGTTGTCGTCCTATGTCGGCGGCACTGTTGGAGAGATCGGCTTCCTGCGTGGTATTTGGCTGGACGGGTCGCGACGGTTGGTGTGGTTGGAGAACTACGTGACCGCGCTGAGCGCCGAGACCGACGTTGCCGTGCCTGAGCGGTTGGTTGAAGGCATCCGATTGGAGAAGGTGTCGTTCCGTTACCCCGGTAGCGAGCGGCTAGCGCTCCACGACATCAGCCTGCACCTGCCGCCCAGCACGGTGGTCGCGATCGTCGGTGAGAACGGCGCGGGCAAGTCCACCCTGGTCAAGCTGCTTGCCAAGATGTATGAGCCGACGGCCGGCGAGATCACCATTGACGGCCGACCGCTCCGGCGGATGCCGGCAGACGCCTGGCGGCAACGGCTGACCGGGGCCTTCCAAGACTTCTTCCGTTTCGAGTTCAGCGCGCAGCACAGCATCGGGCTCGGTGACCTGTCGCAGCTGGATGATGCGCCGGCTGTGACGGCGGCGGTGGGTCGGGCCGGAGCAGCCGATGTGGTGGCACGGCTGCCTGAGGGCCTCGGCAGCCAGCTGGGACCGACCTGGCCGGATGGCCAGGAGCTCAGTTTCGGCCAGTGGCAGAAAGTGGCGCTGTCCCGCGGCTACATGCGCACCGCACCGTTGCTGATGGTGCTCGACGAGCCGACCGCTGCGTTAGACGCCGAGACCGAGCACGATCTGTTCGAGCGCTACGCGGGCGCGGCGCGCAGCAGCGACGCCGGCGGGATCACGATCTTGGTGTCGCACCGGTTCAGCACAGTGCGGACGGCCGATCTCATCGTTGTTCTGGACGGCTCGCAACTGGTTGAAGTCGGCAGCCACGAGCAGCTGATGCATCGTCAGGGCACCTACGCTGACCTGTACCGGATCCAGGCCGCCGCGTACCACTAGCCCAGCACGGCCGAGCGGAGCTTGTCTTCCCCTTAAACCCCACCGAGACTTGCCAGATGACGAGGCTTACGTTGCGCCTGGTCGTCTTGGCGGCAGCAGTGCTGCTGGGCACCTGCGCCGCGATCGTCGACACGACGAAAGCCTTTGCTTGCAGCTGCGCCGGAATCTCGACCAGTCGCGCGCTGCGGGAAGCCGATGCAGTCTTTCGAGGCACCGTGGTCAGTAAGGAAGTCGTCGGACGTGGTGATGCGGCGCGCACTGACATTCGCTTTGCGGTCGATCGGGTGTACAAGGGTGCGGTTTTCAACGAACAGGTCGTGGCGTCGGAACATGACGAGGATGCCTGTGGGCTCGATCCAGATGTTGGCAGTACCTGGGTGATCTTCGCCATCGAGGGCATCGAGGGCGAGGGCGACCGTGCAGTCAACCGCCTCGTCACCACCTTGTGCAGCGGCAACCTGCCCACCGGCATTGCACCCGCCGTACTCGGGCGTCCCACGCCACCGCTCAATGGAGCATCCGATAGCGAGGAGAGATCCACCAATACCGATCGGATCGTGACTCGCGGTCTGGCGTACGCCGGCATCGGCGCGCTCTGTGTCGGCGCTCTCGCGGTGATCGGCCTTGGCGTCCTGTGGCGACCGGGCCGCTCCAGATAACCCTCTAGCCCGCGGACATGTCAGGGACGAAAGACCGAACCGGTCCGCTCCAGGGCACCCTCCACCACGGGAAGCGCGCCCTTACGCACCGCCTTCACCAAGGTCGCGTGATCGGCCTCGGTCTGGTCCGCGTACGCCCGGGCGAACCGCGCGAACGCCTGATCCAACTTGTCCTTGCCCCCGACGTAACCCGCAATCATCGATGCTCCGCTCGTGCGCGCGTGCCCCTTGGCCAGCAGGTGACCAACGATGCCCGCGTAGTCGCTCAGCGCGGCTGCGTCGATCGCGTCGAGCGGGATCGTGCCTTTCATATTGCGGAACTGCCGCACGTAGTACTGCAGCTCACCGATTGTGGTCCAGCCCAGGAGCGGGTCGCTCACGGTCTGCAGGGCCTGCTGGTACTCCACAACCCGCTGACCCTGATGCGCGTGCCACGCAGCGTCGCCATGCACGTACTTAGCCAAAACCGAGCGGCGAGCTTGCTTGAGCTGCAGGAAGATCACGTCGTCCGGACTGCTTCCCTCGAGCAGCGCAACGTACGCGCGCAAGCCAACGCTGCCAACCCCGACAACCTTGTGAGCAACGTCGACAAGGGTGTAGCCACCGACCACCCGCCGCCAATGTGACGCCAGGGTGTCAAGGTAGTCGTCCAGCGATTCTGCGACCGCTTCGTTGTCCTGGGAATTCAACCGGGTGATCAACGGTGGATCGTCGATGATGTGTCGTTGCCCGTCCCGCTCCTCGGTGTAGCGAGGAAGCGCACGATCGCTGGTCCGCGAGCGGGCTCGTTTCGCCGAACGTTCGATCTCGTCGCGAAGCGACTTCTCCGTAGCCGTCTCATGGAGCCGGCCGACGTCCAGGCGGTTGTAACTACGCATCAGCAACGGCTGCTCGGCCAGCAACCGGACTTCAGCGCGGTAGGCCGCGATACATGCCAGAACCGAGGCCTGACACTGATCCTCGGATGCCCCATTTTCACGGCCCGCCACCCAGATGCTGGCGACCAACCTGCGCAAATCCCACTCCCAGCAGCCCGGGTGTGCCTCGTCGAAGTCGTTGAGGTCGATCACCAGCTCACCCTCGGGTGAGGCATAGAAGCCGAAGTTGCCAAGATGTGCATCGCCGCAGACAACCGGATTGATACCGGTCGCCGGAAGTCGCGCAACGTCATCTGCCATCACGATCGCGGTGCCGCGCAGGAACCCGTACGGCGAGCTGATCATCCGACCCACCCGTACCGGGATCAGCCAGTCGAGCCGCCCTTCATGCGACTCCTTGATCAGCTGAACTGGATCCGGACGGTCGTCAGCAGCACGCCAGGTACCCAGGCTTTTGCGCGGCACATCACGCCGGAGCGCGCGGCCCATGGCGTACCGCTCCGCGCGCGAGCTGGGGCGTTTGCGGACCGAGGCGTAGACGTCGCTGTCCGCCGAGGCCAGAACGGTATGGCCGGACGAGCGCACGGTCACGATCTCCTCCTCGCCTCATTTCCCGCCACACTATCGGGCTCGAGCTTTGCCCGTCAGCCGCTGATCGTCAGCTCTAGCTCCTTACCCACAAACGCCGCCAGGTCCGCGGCTGCAGCTTCCACCGCGTCGCGCGACGTCGCCACGACACCTGGGGTCAGCGTTATCTCCATGATCATCTTTTGACCTTGCAGGGTACGCCGCCAGAGTCCGACGTTGGTCTCGGCGAGGATCACACAACCAACGAACAGATCCTCACCCGGCCGATGCGGATGGCCGGTCGCTTGCGGAAAGTTGATCACCGGATAGCTGAGCGTCAATTCGTCATACAGCGGGATCAGCAGCGCAGCCGAGGACGGTCCGGGCTTTGCCGCTTCAGCGTCGAACCACAACTCCACTCCCTGAACGGTGACGAAGTCCAGCCCGTCCTTGACCGCGTCGACGGCGTCCCGGCACTGGCTGATAGTCAGCGACGACCAGCGGGCCAGGTCCTGAATGCTGGCCGGGCCGTGACCCAGGAAGAATCGGCGGGCGAGTTCAGCGATGTCGCCGGCGGCATCCGCAGAGCGAGGCGCTCGCTCGTCCAGCAGTGCATAGGTCTGTTGAGCACCGCGCATCGGCCCGCTACAGATCACGCTGTCGAGCTCGGCATTCATCACGATGTAGGCCAAGCCAATGCCTTCGCTCGCCAGGCCTCGCTCGGCCAGCGCTCGGGCCAGCTCGGCTCGAGTCCGGTACCGTCCGCCCCGCAGCTCCTCGCTGATGACCGCGGCGCCGAGATCGAGGCTCGCCCGATCCAGACCATGCTGCCGGTAGATCGTCTGGTTGAGCTTCTGCACCCGCGGCGCGGTGACCTGCATGATCCAACGGATGTCCTCAGCGGCCACGAAGTGCCAGGTCGGACGCAGGATGTGGGTCCGGAGCAAAGAGCCACGGTCGAACTCGGCCCGGACATCAGCAACCGTCAGGCCGTCGGTCCGCATGCCAAGCGACCACAGCCCGTGGGCGAACTCCTGCGATTGCACGCACCCCAGTAAGCGGACGACGTCTGTTGCCGTTGGCAGCTCGGCACCGGTCAGTCGTTGGGTCGCCAGCCGGCGCCGGAGCACCTCCCGCCAGATGCGGGCTGAGCCCGTAGCAGCCCAGCGCGGATGCCCTTCGACGACCTCTGGGCGCACGAAACCGTCCATCTCACTCACGATGTCGGGGACACTAGCCAGAGCCGCCGACAAGTTTCGGCCAGGGCTTGAAAACCTAAATTTCGACTCACGGCGCGTCTTTGCCGTTTCTGGCACAGCTGGACTTTTTCTCGCCTAGACTCCCCAGGGCAGGTTTCACCCAGACGCGAGGATGCCCCCCTGCTATGCCTCAAATCCTGATTCGGTCGCATAAGAGTCCGTTCACGGTTGCCGATGCCGACACCACCTATCGGCAGAATCTGATCGGTAATAACACTGGCAACCTGGTTTTCAGCCAGGCTGTGTACCGGCTGCTGTCCACAGCGGACAACGATCTGGAGACCTCGGGGCTCGCCAGAAGCCACCCCAGGGTGATCAACTCTCGTTTCGACCATGTCGTAATCCCGCTGGCCAACGCCTTCCGGTCCACCTACATCGAGACACTCGATGCGTTGAGCAGCCTGATCGAACAGCTGACCATCCCGGTCACGGTGCTGGGCGTGGGAGAGCAAGCGTCTCTCGGGGGCGTCTACAAGGGCGCCGACAGTGTCAAGCCCGCGACGAAGCGATTCGTCAGCGCTGTGTTGGATCACTCGCCCTCCATAGGCGTACGCGGTGAGCGGACCCGGGATTACTTGAATTCCCTCGGCTTCGGCGACGAGCACGTCAAGGTCATCGGCTGCCCGTCGATGTTCATGTACGGGCCCGACCTGAACGTTGAGAAGAAGGTGGAGTCGCTCAACGTCGACTCCGCGATCGCCCTGAACGTGTCGCCCTATGTAGCTGAGATGGGCCCGATCTCCCTTTACGCCGCGGAGCACTTTCCGCACCTGGTGTACATGGCTCAGAACATCCAAACGCTCGAGTTGATGTTGTACGGCAGCTACCCCAAAGGCAAGCGGATGAACGCCGTGGCTGCCAAAGGGGCGCCGATCAACCTGGACCATCCGCTGATTCGATCCGACCGCGTCCGGTTCTTTCTGGATCCCTCGACTTGGTTCGATCATCTGGCGCAGTACGACTTCTCCTTCGGCACCCGGATCCATGGCAACATCGCCGCGCTGCTCGCCGGCACACCGGCCCTGTTGCTCGCCCATGACTCGCGCACGCTCGAGCTCGCCGAGTACCACGAAATCCCGCATCGCACGATCAACAGCATCGAAGCTGACGCGGATGCCATCACGCTGTACACCGAGTGCGACTGGAACAGGCTGAACAAAGCCCATCCTGATCGCTGGGACACCTTCGCGACGTTCCTGCAAGACCACAACCTGACTCACGTCTATGACGAAGGTCAGAATGCCAGCGCATTCGACGAACGTCTCGCGGCTACGGAGTTCCCGCCTCCGGTACGCACTCTGATGGGCTTCTCACCTGAGGAGCTGTACGAGATGCGGCGCACGGTGACCGATCTCGGCAGAGAGCTGCACGTCGCGTACAACGACCTCAACGCTGCGCCGTGGCTGCGGTCGAAATCTCGCAAGTTCCATCACCGCGCGTGGAACCGAATTGATCGGGCCGTCCGCAGCCTCAGCATGATGACGTGAGGCTGAGAAGCACCCTCGGTTTCAGATCTTCAGCGCTCGGCATCCACAACGATGGGTCGGCCGAGACCTGTTCCCCAGTCCGGATGTCCTTGACCTCTCCGCCGACCGTGCCGCCGAACCACACGAACGGGATGCCGCGGCGATCGGCGTAGCGGATCTGACGGCCGAACTTTTCCGCACGCGGCGCAACCTCGGTCGGAATCCCGCGGCTCCGCAGCTGCTCGGCGACCTCGATCGCGGCTGCCCGGGTTTCCTCGTTGTCAACTGCGACGAGCACGGCGGTGGGCACCGGCCGCGAAGCGCGCAGCATTCCCTTGGCGAGTAGCGGAGCGAGCAGGCGGGTCACCCCGATGGACAGTCCGACGCCCGGATAGCTGATTCGGCCATCACTGGCCAGCGAGTCGTACCGGCCGCCCGAGGAGATCGACCCCCACGACTCGAACCCGACGAGCTCGGTCTCGTAAACAGTGCCGGTGTAGTAATCGAGACCGCGGGCGATCTTGAGGTCGGCGATCAGGCGGCCGGGGACGTACCGGCCCGCTGTGCTGACCACCTCGGTCAGCAGATCGAGGCCCTCGGTGAGCTGATCATGCCGCACACCCAGGCGCTGCACCTGATCGACGAAGGACGCGTCCGCGGAGCGGATCTGAGCCAGCTGCACGCAACGTCGCGCCTGCGCCTCAGTGATCTTGACCTCATTGATCAGCAGCTCGATGACGCGATCTGGGCCAATCTTGTCGATCTTGTCGACCTGCCGTAGCACTGCCCCGGGATCAGCGATTTCCAAGCCCAAGTAGAAACCCTGCGCCAGCTTGCGGTTGTTCACCCGCATCAGCACCGGCGGCAGGCCAAGATCAACATGAAGTCGCTCGAGCGCGGCCAAGGTGACCAGTGGCAGCTCGACGTCATGATGCGGTGCCAACCGCTCGGCGTCCACGATGTCGATGTCGGCCTGGGTGAACTCGCGATAGCGACCCTCCTGCGGCCGTTCACCCCGCCACACCTTTTGGATCTGATAGCGCCGGAACGGAAAAGCCAGCTGGTGGGCGTTCTCGAGCACATAGCGGGCGAAGGGCACCGTCAGATCAAAGTGCAGACCAAGATCAGCTTGGCCATTGTCACCATGCAGCCGCTGCACGGTGTAGACCTCTTTGTCGATCTCACCTTGCTTGGCCAGGCGATCCAACGGCTCGACAGCCCGCGTCTCGATCGATCCAAAGCCGTGCAGCTCGAAGGTCTCACGCAGCCGATCCAGCACGAACTGTTCGATGATTCGGGCCTCCGGGGTGTACTCCGGAAAGCCAGACAGCGGCTTAGGGCGACTCACGCTACTCCTTGGACAGTTCCGCCAAATCCTGCAAATACGGGTTGCCAACGCGCTCCCGGGCCATGGTCGTCTGCGGGCCGTGCCCGGGAAGCACCCCGACCGTGTCCGGCAACGGCAGCACCTTCGTACGCAGGCTCTTCAGCATGTCGGCCAGATTTCCGCCTGGCAAGTCAGTTCTACCGATCGAGCCGGCGAACAACACGTCGCCGCTGAAGACCACTGAGTCGACAGCGGAATTGGCCCGATACTCGGTCTGGAACATGGTCGAGCCGGCCGTGTGACCAGGTGCATGAATCGCCCGGAAGATCAGGCCGGCGACGGCAACGTCGGATCCATCGGCGAGTTCGGCTACGTCGTCCGGTTCGGTGAAGCTCGGCGGGTGACCTGTCAAACGTTCCAACAGCAGCCTGGTTTCAATCCCCATAGCCCGCAGCGGGTCGGTCAGTAGCACCCGATCTGCAGGATGCACCCAACAGGCCGACGCGTAGGAGCGGCACAGCGGCGTCACGGAGAACATGTGATCGAGGTGCCCATGAGTGAGCATCACCGCTACCGGCTTGAGTCGGTGCTCCATGATCAACTCAGCGACACCGGCAACCGCATCCATACCTGGATCGATGATGACGCACTCCTCGCCTGGCCCGGCCGCAACCAGGTAGCAGTTGGTTTGCCATGGCCCGGCGGGGAAGGAGGCTATGAGCACACGTTCGAGACTATCGGCACAATCGGGCAGGATTGAGCTATGACCGAACGCGCTGGGCCTGAAGACATGGGCCCGGCCGCCTTCGGGCGGGTCGATTCCGATGGCACCGTCTATGTCCGTACGTCGGCCGGTGAACGAGTCGTCGGCCAGGTGCCCGGAGTCCCAGCTGATGAGGCGCTGGGTTTCTTCACCCGCAGATTTGAGGCACTGGAGCTCGAGGTCTCGCTGCTGGAGCGTCGGATCGCCACCGGGGCCGTATCGCCTGACGATGCCGTCGGTTCGATCAACAAGCTGCGCCCGGCAATCGCCGAAGCCCGAGCTGTCGGCGATCTGGACGGGCTGCAGGCTCGGTTGGAGACATTGTCTCCTCTTATCGCCAATCAGCGGGCCGCTCGCCGGGCCGAACGCGCCCGGCAACAGGAGGAGACCCGGGTGGCGAAGGAAAGGTTCGTGGCCGAGGCCGAGCGCCTCGCCGCCGGGAATGACTGGCGCGGCGGAGTGAACCGCTTCCGCGCTCTCTTGGAGGAGTGGAAGGCGTTACCGCGCCTCGATCGGGCAACCGATGACCAACTGTGGCACCGATTCTCCGGCGCACGCACTACCTACACGCGACGTCGCAAGGCACAGTTCGCCCAGCAGAACGAGCAGCGCGAGGCTGCGCGGGTGATCAAAGAGAAGCTTGTCACCGAGGCCGAGGCGCTGGCCAGCTCCACCGACTGGGGCCCGACAACTGGCGCATACCGTGATCTGATGACGCGCTGGAAGGCGGCTGGGCCGGCTCCACGCGATGTCGATGAGCTGCTGTGGAAGAGGTTCCGCGGAGCGCAGGATCGCTTCTTCATGGCCAAGCAGGCAGCGCTGTCGGAGCAGGACTCCGAACTCAGGGAGAACGCCCAGGCCAAGGAGAAGCTGCTGGCAGAGGCCGAGGCGCTGCTGCCGGTCCGCGATCCTGGCGTTGCCCGGGTGGGCTATCGCGGCATTCTCGATCGGTGGGCAGCCATCGGCAAAGTGCCGCGGGATGCAATCCGGCCACTGGAGTCTCGACTACGCGCGGTCGACAACGCCATCAAGGCTGCCGAAGAGAAGCGCTGGAAGCGCAGCAATCCCGAGGCGAAGGCGCGGGCTGAAGACACTGCGGCCAAGTTGGAGACCCAAATTGCCGCACTCGAGGCGCGCGCCGCACAGGCGGAAGCTCGAGGTGATCATCGCGCCGCACGTGAAGCTGCTGCCTCAGCTGCCACCTATCGCGAATGGCTCGCTCAGGCTCAGCGCACCGCCAGCGATCTGGGTGGCTGAGCGAAGCGAGCCATCAGACACAGCGAGCGCAGCGAGCGGAGCAATCAGCTCACGATTGCTGGATGCGGTATGCCTCGTACACGGCGGGCACACTGCGTACGGCGCGGAGCACGTGGTCCAGGTGAGTTGGATCCGCGGTTTCGAAGGTGAACTTGGCGCGGCAGATCCGATCCTTGCTGGTGTTCAGGGCTGCGGACAAGATGTTGACGTGCTGATCCGACAGCGCACGCGTGATGTCGGACAGCAGCCGATTTCGGTCCAGGGCCTCGATCTGGATGGCCACGAGGAATGAGCTCCTGGCGTTCGGCGCCCACGCCACCGGAGTGAGACGTTCAGGCTCAGTCTGAAGGCTCGCCGTATTGCTGCAGTCCAGGCGGTGCACCGAGATGCCCGACCCCCGAGTCACGAAGCCCAAAATGTCATCGCCCGGCACCGGCGTACAGCACTTCGCAAGCTTGACCAGCAGGTCACTCGCGCCGGTCACGCGGATCCCACAGTCGATCGCTCCACTGCTGCGCCGCCGGCGACCGGTGATAACCCGATCTTCGCTGATCTCCTCGGCGACCGTTTCGTCGCCACCCTCAACGGCGATCAGCCTGTTGACCACCGACTGCGCCCCGACAGTTCCTTCACCTACCGCGGCGTAGAGCGCGGAGACATCTGGCAGCTTGAAGAAGCCGGCGACTGCGGTGAGGTGTTCGAGCGTCAGTAGTCGCTGCAACGGCAGACCACCCTTGCGGAGCTGTCGCGCCAGCAACTCCTTGCCGGCCTCGATGGACTCCTCGCGACGCTCTCGGGTGAAGAAGTGCCGGATCTTGTTGCGCGCCCTGGGGCTGCGAACGAAGCCGAGCCAATCCCTACTGGGACCCGCGTTCTCGGCTTTGGAGGTAAAGATCTCCACCACGTCGCCGTTCGCAAGGACTGATTCGAGCGAGACCAACCGGCCGTTCACCCGGGCACCGATGGTCTTGTTGCCCACCTCGGTGTGGATCGCGTACGCGAAGTCGATCGGCGTGGAACCCTGCGGCAGCGAGATGACGTCTCCCCGAGGAGTGAAGGCGTACACCTCGTTGGTGTTGATCTCGAAGCGCAGCGAGTCCAAGAACTCCCCGGGATCGGCTGTCTCGCGCTGCCAATCCAGCAGCTGCCTGACCCAGATCAGCTCGCCGGCATCGTCAGCGCCCTTGACCGGCAGGCCATTACTCTTGCCTTCCTTGTACTTCCAGTGAGCTGCTACGCCGTACTCGGCGCGGCGGTGCATGTCGTCGGTTCTGATTTGCAGCTCGACCGGCTTTCCTTCCGGCCCGAGAACCGTGGTGTGCAAGGACTGATACATATTGAACTTCGGCATCGCGATGTAGTCCTTGAACCGGCCCGGCAGGGGATTCCAGCGGACATGCAGCACGCCTAGTGCTGCGTAGCAGTCGCGGCTGTTCTCGACCAGGATGCGCAGACCGACCAGGTCGTAGATCTCCTGGAAGTCTCGGCCGCGAACCACCATCTTTTGGTAGATCGAGTAGTAGTGCTTCGGCCGTCCCGTGACGGTTGCCTTGATCTTGGCGCCGCGCAGGTCGCCCAGTACCTGGTCGGTAACGCGCGAAATGTACTGATCGCGGCTCGGGGCAGCCTCCGCCACCAGCCGGACAATCTCGTCATAGACCTTGGGATGCAGCGTGCCGAAGGCAAGATCCTCCAACTCCCACTTGATCGTGTTCATGCCGAGCCGGTGAGCTAGCGGGGCGAAGATCTCCAGCGTCTCAGAGGCAATGCGGGATTGCTTGTCAGGCCTGAGATAGTGCAACGTCCGCATGTTGTGCAGCCGATCGGCGAGCTTGATCACCAGCACCCGGATGTCCCGGCTCATCGCCACGACCATCTTGCGGATCGTTTCGGACTTGGCGGACTCCCCGTACTTGACCTTGTCCAGCTTGGTGCAGCCGTCTACGAGGAGCGCAACCTCCTCGCCGAACTCATGGGTCAGCTGGGTAAGCGTGTAGTCGGTGTCTTCGACAGTGTCGTGCAGCAGGGACGCGCAGAGCGTCGCCTCGGTCATGCCCAGCTCGGCGAGGATGGTCGTCACCGCAAGCGGATGGGTGATGTAGGCATCCCCACTCTTACGCGTCTGGCCCGCGTGCAGTCGCTCAGCCGTACGGTACGCCCGCTCGACCAGCCCGAGATCGGCCTTGGCGTGATTGGCGCGGATGATGCGGAAGAGCGGATCGAGCGCCGGTGTTTGAGGCCGACTGGAGCCGAGGCGTGCGATGCGCTGCCGCATCTTGACCCGCTGCTGCTCGGCACCACTACTGATGCGGACCGGGAGGCTTGGGCTCGACTCGCCGGCACCATCAGTTGCGGGCTCGGGAATGATCAGGGCTCGGCGCGGCTCATGGGCGACGTGTCCCCTCGGCCCTGACGGCTTCGCGTCGATAGGCGGCCGAATGGTCGCCCCGTGATCACTCACAGCCGGTTCCTCCTCAGCAGAATGCCATTCTAGACAACGAGTTGCTTCCGCCGACAGAACTCTCCGTTCCGATGCGCCAAGACCGCTGTTTTTCTCGCTTCGCAGCTATCGGTTCCGTCGCCCTGCGCTCACGGCCCGTTGTTCGATCTCCTCCGCCGCCTGGCGTACCACGACGACTTGGTCTCCTCCCTCCAGAGTGGCCACCGTGGGGTCGTAGAAGCGGCGCAGGGTCTTGTTTCGAACGACTGCTATTACCCGTTCGCCGACCACCTCACTCGGAGAGCGGCCGATCTCCTCCTTGGTCACCGGTCGCTCGCTCACTTCCAGGCCTTCGTTACTGGACAACAGGTCCTCGATGATGGCGCCGAGATTGGGGCTGACCGCGGACAGTCCGAGGAGTCGTCCAACGGCTTCCGAGGAGGTCACCACGGCATTCGCACCGGATTGCCGCAGCAGCGAGGCGTTATCGTCCTCGCGGACGGCCACCACGACATTCGCGCTGGGATTCATCTGACGCACCGTGAGCATGACGAGGATCGCTGAATCGTCGCGGTCGACGGTAATGAGCACCTCACGCGCCTTCATGATCTCGGCCCGGCGCAGAATGTCACGGCGGGTTGCGTCACCTTCGATGGCGGCGTAGCCACGGAGGTTCGCATCGGTGATCGCGGACGGTCGGCTGTCGATGATGACGACCTGGTTGGGATTTGTGCCGTTGTTCTGGAGCGTCTCGACTGCACTTCTGCCCTTGGTGCCAAAACCCACGACCACAATGTGATTGCGCATCCGCTTCCTCCAACGTGCGTCTTTGAACATGCGACGGCCATGGTGCGCGAGCACCTCAAGGGTCGTCCCCACCAACAACACCAGAAATGCCACCCGCAATGGGGTAACCACAATCGCGCTCAAGACCCTGGCGTGCGGCGCCACCGGGGTGATGTCCCCGTAGCCGGTGGTGGTGATGGTCACTGTCGCGTAGTAGATCGCGTCGATCAGACCGACGTCGCCGTCGTAGGTGTCGCGGTACGAGGCCCGATCGAGCCACACCAACAAAACCACGATCGACAGCAGCAGCAGAGCCAGCAGGCCGCGACGTAGCAGCTGCACTGCTGGTGACGAGCCACGAGCGGGCAGGCTGACCAGCGCCTCGTCTCTCCAGGACCGACTCGACCCGTTCCGGCGGCGCGCCGGCTCGGTGAGGCTCATGTGCCTACTTCTTCCGCTGGCTGCGCGGTTTGTTCTGTGGCTGGGGGCGCTTGGCTGCTCCGTCGCTATGTGATCGCACGTCCGGCTTGAAGGTCACTTCGACGGGCCTGACGCGTTTGGATCCGTTCCGTACGGCTGCGCTGGCGCCCTCTAGTTCGATGTTGCTCGGCTCGGCGTCCTCGACGCCGCTGGTACGCGGAACCTCGACCGCATCGCTCCGCGACCCGCTCGTAGCCGCGGGGACGGCAGTCGTTGCAGCCGGCGTCGCCACGCGCTCCTTCTGAGTCTCCTTGGCCCGTCGCGCCCGTACTCGCGCCGCCACCTTCTTCATGTCGGGCTCCCTCTCCTTCATCTGCGCCAGAATCGGCGTTGCGATGAAGATTGAGGAGTATGCCCCGGCCACCATGCCGACAAACAGCGCCAGCGCAAGGTCTTTGAGGGGACCCTCTCCCAAGATCACGGCTCCGGCGAAGAGCAAGGCCGCGACCGGCAGGACGCCGATGATCGTGGTGTTGATGGAGCGGACGAGCACCTGATTGACGGCGAGGTTGGCAGCCTCGGAATACGTCCTCGCGGCACTGGACTTCAGATCGCGGACATTCTCACGCACCTTGTCGAACACGACAACGGTGTCGTAAAGCGAGTAACCGAGGATCGTTAGTACGCCTATCAACGTGGCAGGTGTCACCGTGAAGCCAACCAGGGCGTAGATGCCGATGGTCAAGATCAGGTCATGGGCCAGCGCGATGAGTGCGGCGGCAGACATCTTGACGTCTCGGAAATAGATCCCTATGACCAGCGCGACCAGGCTGATGAAGACGGCGAGCGCGATCAGCGCGCGCTCGGTGATCTGGCCCCCCCAGGAGGCGCCAATCAGGCTGTATGCGACCTGGTCCGACGGGATGCCGACCTCGTTGGCGATGGCGGCCCGGACCTTCGGCACCTCTTCGGTCGGGTCGAGCGTGCGGGTTTGCACGCGTACCAGATTGTTGCCAATCGTGTTGACGGTTGCTTCATCGAGATCGGGGACGCCGGAATCGCGGAGTGCCCCCCGCATTGAGTCCACGGTCTGGGCAGTGACCTGAGCCGCCGCCTTGAAATCCGCGCCGCCTTTGAATTCGATGCCGAAGTCCAAACCCCGAAACGCAAGCGAGAAGATCGAGACGGCGATCATGATCGCCGACACCAAATACCAGCGGCGACGGTGCCCGATGAAGTCGTAGGAGACCTCGCCGGTATAAAGGCGGTGCCCGATTTCACCAAATTTCGACATCAGGCTCCCTCCTCACTCACGGCTGCCGGACGCGCAACGACCAGCCGGCGAGAGCGTGAGCCTGGCAGGGCCTGAACGCCGAGGTGTGCCGGATCAAGGCCGGAGAGTGGGTGACCGCCGCCGAAGAACTTGGTTCGCGCGAGGATGGTCATCAACGGCTTGGTAAAGAGGAAGACCACCAGCACATCGATCAGCGTCGTCAGGCCAAGCGTGAAGGCGAATCCCCTCACCGCCCCGATTGCCAGCACGAAGAGCACCAGAGCCGAGAGCATGGAGACCGTGTCCGCGATCAAGATGGTCTGTCGAGCTCGCCGCCAGCCGGTCTCGACAGCTGTTCGCAGGCTGCGGCCTTCGCGCACCTCATCACGAATCCGCTCGAAGAAGATCACGAAGCTGTCGGCGGTGATTCCGATGGCCACGATGGCGCCGGCGATGCCTGGCAGGTTGAGGGCAAAACCCACCGAACTGCCAAGGAGCACCATGCACGCGTACGTGATGACCGCCCCGATGGCAAGCGAGGCAACCACGACAATGCCAAGCCCCCGGTAGTACAAGAAGCAGTAGCCAACGACCAGCACGAGACCGATGATTCCGGCGATGATGCCGGCTCGCAGCTGCTCGCCGCCCAGCGTGGCAGAGACGTTGCTGACTTCGGAGACGTCGAAGGCAAGGGGCAATGCGCCGTACTTCAGCACATTGGCGAGCTCGGTCGCGCTCTGCTGGGTGAAATTGCCAGAGATCTCTGCCCGACCGCCAGCGATGGCCTCGTTGACCGACGGGGCCGAGATGGAAACTCCGTCCAATACGATCGCGAAACGGTTTTGCGGTTCGCTCTGCTGAGAGATCTGCCGCGTTGCCTTCTCGAAGGCTGCTGCGCCCTCTGGGTTGAACTCGAGGTTCACTACCCAGTTCACGTTGTTCTGCGGAATGCCCGCCACTGCACTGGTCAGCTGGTTGCCTTCGATCAGCGTCGGCCCGAGAAGGTATTTCTCGTTCTTCTCCTGATTACACGCGAAAAGCCCCTGGTCGGCGACCTCGGTCACCTTGGTCTCGCAGGTGAATTCGGCGAACGCGGCCTGGCAAGCTTCGGTCGGCTGCCAATCCAGTGCCTTGTCGGGCGGGATTCCTTTGCCATCAGCCGCAGCACAGGCCTTGTCCAACGGCAGCGGCGGAGCCGTCGGCAGGGCGGGCATGGGCAGGTTATTGCCCGCCTGGGGAGCCGACGGCGCGCTCGAAGGGGCCTTGGCTGACTCGGAGGCACCGCCAGTGGGCTCACCGCTGGGCTGAGCGGTTGCTCCCTGGCTGGGCTCGGCTGTCGCGCTTGGCGCCGGCGCTGGCGGCTGCACCTGTTCGGCTGCCTGCACTGCCCGGAACCGCAGCACCGCAGTCTGACCGACAAGTCGGACCAGTTCGTCTTGCTGAACGTTGGGCACAGTGACGACGATCTGGTTGTCCCCGGACGTGGTTACTTCGGACTCCCCCACGCCGAGGCTGTCTACCCGGCTCTGAATGATGGTTTTGGCCAGTTGCAGACTGTTGGGGTCCACGGCCCCGGTGCCGGAGGTGTTCTTCGCGGTCAGGGTAATCGTGGTGCCGCCCCGAAGGTCCAGACCGAGCTTCGGGGTCCAGGTGCCGCTGACCGCCATAAGGGTGATCAGTCCTGCGACCAGCACGGCCAAGACGATCAGAGTGCGGCCCGGATGACCAGTCGTCGTTGCCACTCGTGTGTGTTTCCTAGCGTTTCTTAGCTAATTGAGGCTCACTCTGCGGTCGAAGGCTTCGAGTCGCGGGTTGCTGAGGATTCCGGCTTGACGACAGGCTCCGGAGCCGTTGTCTGCGGCGGCTCTACGACGGGACGGTCCGGCTGCAGGGCAGGTGGCTCCTGTGGGGCCGCGTTCTGCTCGAGAGGAGTGTCCTGCACGTTGAGCTCATCGTGCTCGTCGAGTGCAGCTACCTCGTCGAGCTCATCGTGGTCATCGGCACTGTCCTCGTCGTCTTCGGTGGCGATCCTGCTGATCGCCTGCTTCAAAACTGTGAGTTCGGCACCAGGCGAAATCTCTAGAACGACCTGGCGGGTTCCGACCGAGATGACCGTGCCGAACAGACCGCTGGCAAGCATCACGCGGTTCCCGGGACTGAGCGCGTTCATTGTCTGTTGGACAGCGTGCTGGCGCTTGCGTTGCGGCCGCAAGATCAAGAAGTAGAAGGCCACCGCCAGCAAGGCGATAAAGATCAAGGTGGTGTATTGCTGCATTGCTCCGGCATCCGATCGTGGGGTGCTACGCGGTTCGCGCACCCGATGAAATTGTCATGCACCCGACCGCCGTACTCTACCCAGTCTGCGTCGAAAATCCGCATCCATGGGCTGTATGTAGCCTGTGTGCGGCTCAACCGAACAGTCCGGGCGCGCTGTCTGTGCCAGCCGCCGTACTCGGCGGCGGTGCCAGTCCAAGGTGACCCCAGGCGGCAGCGGTCGCGACTCGACCACGCGGGGTGCGCATCAGGAAGCCCTGCCGGACGAGGAATGGCTCAGCAACCTCCTCAACAGTTTCCCGCTCCTCGCCTACCGAAATGGCCAGGGTGGACAGTCCCACGGGGCCACCTCCGAACCTTCGGCACATCGCCTCGAGTACGGAGCGGTCCAGCCGATCGAGACCCAGCTCGTCCACCTCGTATAGCTCTAATGCATCCTGGGCGACCTCGCGAGTCACCCGACCGTCTGCTCTTACTTGGGCGTAGTCGCGTACCCGGCGAAGCAGCCGGTTGGCAATTCGCGGGGTTCCGCGGGAGCGCCGGGCGATCTCGGCCGCGCCATTCTCCTCGAGCGGGACCCCGAGCAGTTCCGCAGAGCGGTGCAGGATGTGTTCCAACGCCGCGGCGTCGTAAAAATCCAGTTGTGCGGTGAATCCGAACCGATCACGCAGCGGGCCCGGCAACAAACCGGCCCGGGTGGTGGCGCCAACCAGCGTAAAACGCGGAATTTCGAGTGGGATGGCCGTCGCACCTGGACCCTTGCCGACAACCACATCGACCCGGAAGTCCTCCATGGCGAGATAGAGCATCTCCTCCGCCGGGCGGGACATCCGGTGGATCTCGTCGAGAAAGAACACCTCGCCCTCCATAAGCCCGGACAGGATGGCCGCGAGATCACCGGCATGCTGAATCGCTGGACCGCTCGAGATCCGAAGCGGCGCGCTCATCTCGCTCGCGATGATCATCGCCAGAGTTGTCTTGCCTAGGCCTGGCGGACCGGACAGCAGGACGTGGTCCGCCACTCCACCGCGGCGCCGGGCCGCCGCGAGCACCAGGCCAAGTTGATCACTAACCCGCCGCTGACCCTCGAAATCAGCCAGGCTGGTGGGGCGGAGTACCGAGTCGGCAGCCAGCTCCGTCGGATCGGCGTACGGACGTACCAGGGCGGCGAGGTCCTCATCGCTGACTTGACTCATGATCGTGATCTACTTCCGTGCCAAGCTCTGCAGCGCGGCGCGCATCAAAACTGCGATGTTCACCTGCGGATCGTCCCTGGTCAGATGCTCGACGTCGTCACAAGCGGAGTCCGCGTCCTTAGCGGACCACCCCAGGCCCTGTAGTCCCTGGGTCACCTGTCCCCGCCAGGCCGCTCCCGGGCCAGCGGCCGATACGGGTTCTTCCGCTAGGCCGACCGTGTTGATCTTGTCTTTGAGCTCTATGACGATGCGTTGCGCACCCTTGCGGCCGATACCCGGCACTTTGCACAGCTGGACCAGATTTTCGGTGCCAATTGCTGTGCGAAGCTCATCTGGGCTGAGCACTGCGAGCGCCGCCTGTGCCAGCTTGGGCCCGACGCCCGTCGCCGTCAGTAGCAGCTCGAAAAACTCCCGCTCGTCGGCGGAGGCAAAGCCGTAAAGGGTAAGAGAGTCTTCACGGACGACGAGTGAGGTTGCCAGCGTGGCTCGCTGTCCGAGTCGCAGTCCGGCCACTGTGTTCGGGCTACAGACCGCCTGAACGCCGAAGCCGCCAACCTCGAGGACGGCCGAAGTCGGGCCGACTTGGGCGACCATACCGGTCAGTTGAGCAATCATTCCTGCCCCCGCACGCGCGGCGGTGAGGGTCTGCCGAAGGTGCTGCGCTGCCGCTCTGCATGATGGGCGGCAGCCTCAACTGCCGCATTGAGCCGCGCCGTTGTGCTGCCCCGCCAGACGTGACAGATCGCCAGTGCGAGAGCATCCGCAGCGTCCGCCGGCTGAGGCACGTCCTCGAGCTTGAGGATCTTGGCGACCATGGCCGCGACCTGCTCCTTGGGGGCGCGCCCCGAGCCGGTGATGGCGGCTTTGACCTCGCTCGGGGTGTGCAGGCTCACCGAGATTCCGTGCCGCGCAGAGGCCAGCATCGCAACGCCTGCCGCCTGCGCCGTGCCCATCACCGTCTGCACATTGTGCTGAGCAAAAACTCGCTCGATCGCGACCGCTGTGGGCCGATAACGCGTGATCCAGCTGTCGACCGCCTCTTCAACGGTCAGGAGACGACGAGCGATGTCGAGATCTGCGGGCGTACGGATCACGTCGACCGCGACCAACAAGGGCTGGCGACCGGGGACGCCGTCGACCACGCCGAGACCGCACCGGGTCAGGCCCGGGTCGATTCCCAGCACCCGCATGCGTTCCCCCAGCTGCCGCGTGTCCGGATCGCCCACGCGATCCCCCCTGATCTCAAATAAACGAACAGATGTTCGGCAGCCTATGTGGTGCTCCTGACGTTACTAACCGCGACACGCTGTCCGTTCGCACCTAGTGTTGCAGCCGCTCTGAGCTGGAATGGACGTAGGCCAGAACGCACAGCTGCGGCTAGCACTAGCCGATGTTGGCGAGCACTTCCTCCGAGGCATCGAAGTTGGCGTACACATTCTGGACATCGTCGGAGTCCTCGAGCGCGTCAATGATCTTCATCAGCTTCTCAGCCGTCGGCCCGTCGACCTCTTGGGTGTACTGCGGAACGAAGGAGACCTCGGCCGACTCGTAATCCAAGCCTGCCTCTTGGACTGCCGTGCGTACTCGTACGGTGTTGCTCGGTTCAGTGATGATCTCGACGGTGTCACCAAGATCATTGATCTCTTCGGGATCGGAATCCAGGGTGGCCTCGAGAAGATCATCTTCGGTCAGGTCGCGGCCGTCTTGCTGCTTGGCGACGATCACCACGCCTTTTCGGTTGAACATTCGGGCGGTCGAGCCGGCGTCGGCCATGGTCCCGCCGTTCCGAGTGACGGCGACACGCACGTCGGACGCAGACCGGTTTCGGTTGTCGGTTAGGCACTCGATGAGCAGCGCGATGCCGGCAGGCCCGTACGCCTCGTACATCAATGTCTCGTAATCGGCCCCGCCGCCTTCAGCTCCGGAGCCGCGCTTGACAGCCCGGTCGATGTTGTCGTTGGGAACAGAGCTCTTCTTGGCTTTCTGGATTGCGTCGTACAAGGTCGGGTTGCCGGCCGGGTCGCCGCCCCCCACCCGGGCCGCAACCTCGATGTTCTTGATCAGCTTGGCAAACAGCTTGCCGCGGCGGGCATCGACGACAGCCTTCTTGTGCTTGGTCGTAGCCCACTTGGAGTGACCGGACATATGCGAAATCCTAACCGTCGCTTCACCCTCGGGTCGCTTGCGATCAGATGCGCCCGAATGCACCGAATGAGCCGACGTCAGCGACGCCAGATCTGCACCTCTGGCGGCTTGCCACCCTTCACGGGGGGGTCACTCTGCTGCCAGATGCGCCGCCAGCTGGCAGCCGGCGGTTCAGCCAGCTGCACCGCTCCGCGCTGGGTCTGCCACCACGAGGACGCATCCTCGGCCAAGAGTTGCTTGACCGCCTCTGTGATCCGGGGAGCGAAGTCCTGCGGCGTCTCACTGAGCCCGGGATAGATAGGCAAGCCGTAGCGAACACTGACCCGTGGACGTCCCGGAAGGGGCCAGTAACTCCCCCGTGGCATCGCCGCGTACGTGCCGAGGATCCCTACTGGAATGACCGGAACCTGATGCTCGACCGCAAGCCGGGCCGCATTCATCTGGAACGGACGCATGAATCCGTCGCTGGAACGGGTGCCTTCTGGAAAGACGACCACACTCCAGCCCTTCGACAGCAACCCGGCTGCCGTGCCCGTCTGCGTGCCATCGTGCTCAATGGGGAACGTACCAAAGGCAATCGCCGACGCACTCGACCTCAGCCAGCTGGCAAAGAAGTAGTCCCCGACGATGCCAACGGCTGTACGCCGCCGACGTTCAGCAGGCAAGGTCGACATCAGGACGGCTGTGTCCAGGTGCGAAGCATGGTTCGCCACGATCAGGGCCGGTCCCTGCAGCTGGCGCAGTTCATCGAGCCCGTAGACCTCCACCGACAGCTCGTTTCGCATCACGTTCTTTACGCCAATCACCTGCAGCAATTCGCGCAGCCCGCGCACCGGTGCCAAACGCGTCCAACTTGTCCGCCTCAACGGCCGACTGTTTCTCATCGAATGTCAACCAGGACCTGTGGCGGGGAATGCAGATAGCTGATCGAGGGCGTGTGGCCCACCGTCGAGGCCACGATCTCGAGGGCGTCCGCAAACGTCGAGGCAGCGCGGAAGCCCATCCGGGCCGCGCTCTCCCGGTGGCCGCCCACCCAGACAATGTCGCTGCAGTGTTCCTGCGCCGCCGCGATCTGGTACCACAGGTACAACGGATGTACGCCGTGGAAGGCCTGACTGGTGCGGTAGAGGTGGATGTACCAGGAGTCGTTGGCGAACTGCTCCTCATAGTCGACTGAGATCCGCTTCGGATCCGTTGTGACGCTCAGCACGTCGGCAAAGAAGTCTCCGTAGGACGGATGATGCAACGGCGAGAACTCCACATGAAGTGGGTGATAGATGATCAAGGCACCACCCGGACGTACCAACGCCGTGCCGGTATGGGAGCCGAACGCGTGCGCCAATCCGCTCCAGGCGGCAAGGATTGGATTGGTTACCGAGTCGACGCTGTACTGCGTCTGAGCGGCCACCCCGAGAACGCCGACGTCCGCCGGCGCCGTGACCTCGACCAGCTGCTGCGCCGTGATCTGAGCAAGGCTTGCCGCTTCGACAGCCGCCGGCGCGCCGGCGGCGACGAGTGTGGCGTGATAATCACCATCGACACGGTTCATCAGCCGTCGGCGGGCACGTTTCGGGGTCAATTCAAGACCCCGGCGGACGGCCGACCACGTCGCCCGGTCTTTGAAGGTCCAGTCCCATTCACGCTCGCCTAAGAAGCCCAACGGTGGCGCGAAGCCGTCGTTGTCCAAGACAGCATCGATGTGGAACACGGGCACGGCAGATGAGACCAGGTCCGCGATCTCGGCGGCGGCCGCCTCGTCACCCTGCGCGTGCAGCCCGGATAGCTGGCCAATGGTGGCCGTGGATCCCAGTCCGGCTGCGATCTCCGCAGCGCCTCGGCGGCTCGGCGCCACGACCAGATGAACGAAGATCAACAAGTCCGACTCGGCGACCCGTGCGTTCAGTGCGATCTCGCCTGCTGCTGTGCTGCCGATGGTGGTCAGACGGCCAGCGTCCTCAGCGTCGTGATTGATCAGTAGGTCATCAGCGTAGAAGGAGCGGAAGACGCGCTCACCCACGATGTACTGCAGTTCATCGGCAGTCATCCGACGGTTCAGCCCGTTCGCACTGACCAGGGCAACATCGTCCACACCGCACGCGGCAGCCCGGGTCAACACAGCCTCGATCACCTTGCCGCGAATATCGGGTCGACGCATCTTCGGGGTCGGTGTGCCGATGTCATCGAAGGCAATGGTCAACTTCATCGACGGCTGAAGTAAGGCCGAAAGCGGCTCGGAGTCGAGCGGCGCGTCAAGTGCAGAATTGATCGCCTCGCCAAGGTCGGGCACTCGTGGCAACGACTCCACCGGATAGATCACATGCGTGCCAAGCGGGAACTTCTCGAGGCGGAAACGATCTCCGTCGGGCATCAGCAACGGCGGAGTGCGCTCGTCGACCTCCAGGACGAAACCGGGTCGGGCCATCTCAGCAATCTCCTTATGTCGGTAGCGCCCAGCGCGGCGTGATCGGCTTGATCTTCCATTCCACGACCGACCACTGGTTGCGGTTCGCAGCCCGCATCAAAGGGATATCCGGACTGACCGCGACGGCGTTGCCAACGGTCTCCAGCATCGGCAGATCCGAGTGCGAATCGGCGTAGGCAAAGCTGCGGTCCAGGTCGATGTCCCGCTGGGCTGCATAGTGTTTGAGCCAGGCTGCCCGAGACTCCCCCACGACGGGCGGGCCGGTCAAGAACCCGCTGCAGCGTCCCTCTTCATCGACACCAAGATCAGCAGCGACGACTACGTCGAACAGCGGCTGAATCGGCCGGGTCAGCGGCCGCACCACACCGGTGATCAGGATCGTGGTGTGCCCAGCGGCGCGGTGCTCCCGAATTCTGCGCACGGCTTCCGGCGACAGCCTGTTCAAGATCTGTGGCGCCATTGAGGTGTCGACGAAACGCTCCAAAGCGGCCAGATCAGCCCCCCGGTAACGGCGGTAGACCGCACGCAGGAAGGTGCCGCGGTCTCGTTGCTCGGCTCGAAGGTAAGAAGGCAAGCGGCGCATCACCTGACCGATCTCGGCAAGTTGCTGCGTTCGTGACAGCTCGGGCAGCCGCGCCCAGAGGTACTGCTCGATCACGTTGGTCGACATGATCGTGCCGTCGAGGTCGAAGATCGCCAGCGCTGCGTTGCCAGCGGTGTCTTTGTCCAGATCCTTCATGGTGGTCGGCCGGCTGCCGCGCCTGCGTCGGATTGCATCCATCCGACGGATTGGCGCCGTGATCGATGGACAGTGCACTTCTTGAACGTAGGTCTGCCAGTCGAAAACCGAGGTATCGAAGGCGAACGCGGCTTGATCATCAGGATGTAATGCCCGGGTAAGCGCAAGTGTGTTGTCGTCGACGAAGTGCAGCTCCGATTGCGCGTACTCCTTGTACAGCGTGTGATAGCGCCGCAGGAAATCCAGTCGTACCCGGGTGCGGTCCAGATCCTTGGCGATCTTGCGGGTCCGGTCGGAGCGGGGAGCTTGGACCAACAGTCGATCGGCGAGCTTGTGCGCGCGTTCTGAGGTGGAGAGCAGCCGCTCGATTGAGGACGCCCCGGGGAACTGCCACTGTGGCAGTCTGGCGGCCCCGCGTGGGCCTCCCTCGAAGGGGTGCTCCATGAAGTACGCGCGGATGTAGCTGTAGATGTCCTTGAATGTCAGCGGGTTCCGCGCTCCCGAGTTGACGTGGTAGTACTCCGGACTCCCGATCTCGGGTTGCGTGGCGCACACCGCGAGGATGGCGTTCACCACATGGTCACAGGGCACGATGTCGATGATCGCTTCTGGTGTCGCCGGGAACTCCGGAAGCTCGCCGCGCCCGTACGCCAAGATCAGGGGTTCGGCCATCTTGAAGCCTTCGATCCAACCGGGGTAGGGATGCAGCCACGATGACTCCACGATTGCCGGCCGGACGACCGAGACGTGGACGTCGCGACCGACATCGGCCACGACCCGCTCGCCCAGCGCCTTGGTGAAGGTATAGACATCGGTCCAACCGAGCGATCGTGCTCGCTCGGTACCGGCCTTGACGAGTTCGGCGGCTACCCACTCGATGCGGCGCCGCTCGGTATCCGCTGCGGTGGTCAGGAAGCCAGCCTGCCGGTGCTCGCGCTCAGCTTCCTGGCGGAGCTTCGCCAGCCGCGCCGACGTACGCGACTCTGCCTCGATCAACGCACGCATGGCGATGCCGGCAGCCGCCTCGGCGTCGTAATCGATGTCGTGGACGTGGGGCGCTTCCGGAATGGCGCCGCGCCTGCGGCCGGCCGTGTACGCGGTGGAGACGTGCACGTAGTGCGGCACCCTGGATAGCTCGCCGTTCTCGTCGGTGACGGCCTCCAGCATGCGATCCATCAGCGCCTTGGTGCCGATCACGTTGGTAGCAAAGGCCTGATCGATCGGCGGGTCGAAGGAAACGTCGCCGGCGCAGTGCACCACGATGTCCAGATCCGCCGGCAGCGCCGGCACGTTGGGCAAATCGCCCTCGATAATCTCGATCCTGCTGTCCAGAAGTTCGGCTGGACCTCCGGCGGCCTCCCGAACGTCGTTGAAGATCGGCTTCTTGACCAGTGAAATCATCCGGTCCCGGGCATTGGCCGATCCCTTGCGGCGTACCAGCACTGCCGGCGTGGCCTCTGGAAGCTCGGTCAGGATCTTCCAGAGCAGCTGCTCGCCGATGAAGCCGGTCACACCGGTCATGACGATCTTCTTGCCGGCCAGCAGGTCGCGTAGCCGACCGTCAAGGCGTTGGATGCCGGAGTGGTCGACCTCGACCGGTGCCACGGTCATGCGTGCTTGCTCTCTGTGGTGCTGCTCAGCTGCGCGGCGACGAGCGCCTCTTCGATGGTGAAGCGTCCGACGTAGAGCGCGGTGCCAATGATCGCACCCTCCACTCCGACGGCGACCATGTCCCGCAGCGCGATGATGTCCTCCAGCGTAGAAATCCCGCCACTGGCGATAACCGGCCGGTCGGTTTCTTCGCACAATCGACGCAGCAGCTCGAGATTGGGTCCGGCAAGCATGCCATCAGATGACACATCGGTCACCACGAAGCGGGCACAGCCGGCGCGGTCCAGCCGACGCAGCGTTTCGTAGACGTCGCCGCCCTCCCGGGTCCAGCCTCGAGCAGCCAGCTTGCTGCCTCGCACGTCGAGGCCGATGGCGATCCGGTCGCCGTGACGGTCGATGATCTCTTCGCACCACTCGGGTCGCTCAAGTGCGGCTGTGCCGATGTTGACTCGGGTGCATCCGGTCGCCAGCGCCCGCTCCAGCGACTCGTCATCGCGAATCCCGCCGGAGAGCTCCACGTTCAGTCGCAGGTGCGAGGTGAGCTCTGCCACGATCTCGGCGTTGCTGCCCCGGTCGAAGGCAGCGTCCAAGTCGACCAGGTGGATCCATTCGGCTCCCGCATCCTGCCACCGCTCGGCAGCGGCCCGTGGGTCGCCGAACCGCTGTTCCGAGCCGGCGCGCCCTTGAACCAGCTGCACCGCCTGTCCTCCTGCAATATCCACGGCCGGCAGCAGAACGAGCCGGTCGGCGCGAGCCGCAGCAGGAGAGGGACTTGCCGAATGCACCAGATGACCCTATCGCCAGGCGTGCACTATGCCGGACGCTTGGACTTCGGCAGCTTCGCAACGATGAGGCGGTACGAGGTGTCGATCAAGTCCTGGATCTCATCGGGCGGAATCGTCCCGTCCAGGGTGAAGGTGTTCCAGCCGTGCTGACCGATGTAGGCCATCTTGCTGGCAACACCCGGATAACGCGCCAACAAGAGATCGGCGGTTTCCCGATCGCCACACTTCAAGCCGATCGCCGCGTCGCTGCCCAGGAAAGCAAAAATCTTGTCACCCACCTTGGCGACGAGATCACCTTCCCAGGGCTCGTCCTGCCAGGCGCCCGGTTTGGCGAGACAATAGTCGCGCCATTGCGTCCCGCTTACCACGTGATGAACCTTTCCTAAGATGTTCCCAAAGTGGCAACCCAGTTTCGGATGAGACGAGCGCCGGCGTCACCAGACTTCTCCGGATGGAACTGAGTCGACCACAGCGGACCGTCTTCGACCGCTGCGACGAAACGGTCACCACCATGCTCGGCCCAGGTAATCCGCCGGGCCGGAGCCGGTGCCAGGTCGCGTACGCCGTAGCTGTGCACGAAGTAGAAACGCTCTGCCTCGATGCCCGCAAACAACCGACTGCCGCCGGCGGTCTGGACGGTGTTCCATCCCATGTGCGGCAGCCGCTCGGCGTGCAACCGCTGTACGACCCCTGGCCATATGCCGCAGCCTTCGGCGCGTACGCCGTGCTCGATTCCCGCCTCGAAGAGGACCTGGTGACCGACGCAAATGGCCAGTGTCGGCCGTCCGGCCGTCCGGCGCGCCGCGATGATCGCAGGCCCGCCGACGGCAACCAAGCCGTCCATGCATGCCGCGAACGCGCCCACGCCAGGCACCACGAGGCCGTCAGCCGCGGTAGCGAGACCTGCGTCGGTGGTCACCGTGACCTCCGTACCGGCGCGTGCGACTGCCCGCTCGGCCGAGCGAATGTTGCCCGACCCGTAGTCGAGGACGACAACTGTCTTCACAGGGCTCCCTTGGTACTCGGTACGCCTTCCACTCGGGGGTCGATGGCAACCGCGTCGCGAAGAGCTCGCGCCAAGGCTTTGTACTGGCACTCGACGATGTGGTGCGGATCCCGGCCGGAGATCACCGTCAGGTGCAGGCAGATCTGCGCATGAACAGTAAGCGTCTCCATAACGTGACGGGTCAGCGAGCCCGGATAGGGGATGCTGGCCGGAGCCCCGGACCCTCCTTGCCAACCACCGATCAGGACGTACTCCTGTCCGGCCGGCTCCCCCGTGTGAACGCAGTAGGGTCGCCCGGACACATCGACGACCGCCTGGGCGAGTGCTTCATCGAGCGGCACCAGCGCATCCCCGAATCGCCGTATTCCTCGCTTTTCACCTAGCGCTTGACGGAGTGCCTGGCCGAGGACGATGGCGGTGTCCTCGACGGTGTGGTGTGCGTCGATATGCCAGTCGCCGGAGCTCTCGACATCCAGGTCTATCAGTGAATGCCTGGCGAAGGCCGTCAGCATGTGATCGAAGAAGCCGACTCCGGTGGAGATCTGCGAACGACCGGTGCCATCGAGATTGATGCTGAGGAGGACCTTCGACTCCGAGGTTTGTCGTTCCAGGCTGGCGGTACGCGCCTCACTCATTGAATCTCCTTGCGTAATGGGGTTGCACGAATAGCCGTGAGCGCGTCCTTGAAGGCCTGCATCTCCGCCGGCGTACCGGCGGATACCCGCAACCAGCCGTCAGGTCCGGTCTCTCGAATCAACACGCCGCGGTCCAGCAGGGCCTGCCACACCGCATGACGGTCGGCGAACCGCCCGAACAGGACGAAATTGGCGTCCGATTCCGCCACCTCCAGCCCACGAGCGGTGAGCCAGCCGGCCAGGTCGTCCCGAGCGTGCCGGAGTTGATCGACCTTGGCCAGCATCTCGGGCGCGTGCGCCAGGGCGACCCGCGCGGCCGCCTGGGTGAGTGCGGACAGGTGGTAGGGCAGTCGGACAATCCTCAGCGCCTCGATGAACGCCGGCGCCGCGGCAAGATAGCCGAGCCGGCCGGCAGCGAAGGCAAATGCCTTGGACATGGTGCGGCTGACGGCAAGCAGCGGATAGTCGGGAAGCAACTCAAGTGAACTGGGTGTGCCAGCTCGGGCGAACTCGTAGTAGGCCTCGTCGATCACCACAACACCAGGCGCGACGTCGCAGACGACCCTCAAAGTTTCCAGGTCAAGGGCGGTGCCGGTTGGGTTGTTCGGGCTGGTGATCAAGATCACGTCCGGCCGGGCCTCCAGGACGGCGGATACGGCTGCGTCCTGATCGATGGTGAAGTCCTCGCGGCGGGGAGCGGTCAGCCATTCGCTGTGAGTGTCCCGTGCGTATTCGGGATACATCGAGTACGTCGGGGCAAACGAGAGCACGCGCCGACCCGGCCCGGCGAACGCCATCAGGACATGCAGCATGACCTCGTTGCTGCCATTAGCGGCCCAGATCTGTGCGGCAGTCAACCCGTGCCCAAGGTAGCGAGCAAGATCAGCACGCAGCCCGAGTGCATCGCGTTCGGGATATCGGTTCATTTTGCGGCCCGCTTGAGCGACCGCGGCTGCGATGGCGCTGATCACCTGCTCGCTCGGCGGGTAGGGATTTTCGTTGACGTTCAGGCAGACCGGGACATCGAGCTGGGGTGCTCCGTACGGTTGCTCACCAACCAGCTCAGGCCGCAACGGGAGATCGTCGAGTGCCGGGCTCGCCGTTGCTCCTCCACCAAACGAGGAAAGAGGCATCAGCGGGCGCGCGGCGACGGAAAGAACCTGCGAGCGATGGCGGCGCCGTGAGCCGGCAAGTCTTCAGCGTCGGCGAACACCTCCACCTTGCGGGCAACTTCTGCGAAGGCAGCCTGGGTGTAGCTGATGACCTGCACCATCTTGAGAAAGCTCCGCACGTTCAGTCCTGATGAGTGGCACGCGGATCGACCGGTCGGTAAGACATGGGTGCTTCCCGCGCAGTAGTCGCCCAGCGAAACTGGGGACCATGGACCGACGAAGATCGCTCCGGCGTTGATGATCTTGGATGCCACCCGCTCCGGATCCGCGGTCTGCACCTCTAGGTGCTCCGCCGCGTAGCCGTTGGCCACGTCGATGCCCTGCTCCAGGTCGTCCACCATCACGATCGCGGACTGCCGACCCGCCAAGGACTGCACGATTCGCTCGACATGCTTGGTAGACGGCACCTGGGCTGACAGCTCGGCCTGGGTTCCTTCCGCGAGCTCCTCGGAGTCGGTGATCAACACCGCGGCCGCGAGCGGGTCATGCTCGGCCTGAGAGATGAGGTCGGCGGCTACATGGACAGGATCCGCGGTCGCGTCGGCGAGCACTGCGATCTCGGTGGGCCCAGCCTCGGCGTCGATGGCTACCCGGCCCTTGAGCAGCCGCTTCGCTGCAACGGTGTGGATGCTGCCTGGTCCAGTAATCAGATCGACTTGTCTGCAGAGGCCCGGAACGCCGTACCCGAACATCGCGATTGCCTGCGCTCCGCCGACCGAGTAGACCTCGTCGACACCCAGGATGTGGCAGAGGGCGAGGATGTTGGGATGCGGGAGGCCGCCGAACTCGATCTGTGGCGGCGAGGCGAGCGCGATGGAGGGCACGCCAGCGACCTTCGCAGGCACCACGTTCATGATCACGCTCGAGGCCAGTGGCGCCAATCCGCCCGGGACGTACAGGCCGACCCGAGTCACTGGAATCAGCCGGCGGCGTATCACCGCTCCAGGCGCAACGCTGACCTCGCCGCCCGTATCACCGAGCTCGGTCTCGCAGACCCGGCGACGCCGCTCGATCGCTACGCCGAAAGCCTTTCGAAGGTCCGGATGCAGCCGCGCGGCAGCGGTTTCCAACGCGGCCGTCGGCACCCGGAAGTTGGTCGGACGTACCCGATCAAAACGCACTGAGTAATCGGCTAGCGCGGCGATCCCGCGGCGCGCGACATCTTCACAAATCGGCCGGACGCTCTCCGTCGCGGCGGCCACATCGAATTCGGCCCGGGGCACGATGGCGGCGTAATCTAGCCGCTCGCCAGCCGCTCGCCGGCCGCGAAGATTGATCACCCGAAGCACGGAGAGATTCTACGGCCCCACGCGGGCTGCGCCGACTCAAAAGGAGGTTCATGGAAGAGCCGCTGCCGGAGCGCGGCGTGATCCTGAGGGCGGCGGTTGGGATCGGCCTTTACGCCCTGGCATTCGGCGCCTCTGTTGGTGCGTTCGCGGTGGGCTCTGGATTGACGCTGGCTCAGACCATGGTGTTGAGCGTGGTGATGTTCACCGGGGCATCGCAATTCGCCTTCGTCGGAGTGGCCGCATCCGGCGGATCGCCCTTTGCAGCCCTCCTGGCAAGCCTGTTGCTCGGGGTACGTAATGCCTTCTACGGCGTGCCCGTTTCGGAGATCTTGCACCCTCGCGGACTTGCCCGGCTGTGGACGGCGCACTTCGTGATCGACGAGACGACCGCAATGGCGATCAGCCAGTCCTCACCTCGCGCTCGGCGGTATGCCTTCTGGGCCACCGGGCTGATTTTGTTCTCGCTCTGGCAGCTCGGCAACTTCGCCGGCGCGATGGTGGGTCGCGCTGTCAACCCCAGCGACATAGGGCTGGACGCCGCGGCTCCGGCCGTGTTCTTGGCTTTGCTGTGGCCGGGCCTGCGGCGGCGTGCGGCGCGTTGGGTGGCGCTAGGTGGTGCTGTCGTGGCCTTGGCGCTGGTGCCGGTCGCACCGCCAGGCATCCCGGTGGTTGCCGCCGCGGGGGTGGCGCTGGTCGCAGGCCTGCTGCCTCAGCGAGAACCTGCTGAACAGAGCGAGGAAAGGGAGGTCACGTGACATCCCTGTGGCTGGCGGTCGTCCTCGCAGCTGTCGGCTGTTACCTGCTGAAACTGGCGGGGGTCTCGCTGCCCGAGTCGATCTTGAACCATCCCAAGGTGCAGCGAGTCGCGCAGTTCTTGCCCGTTGCCATGCTGTCTGCGTTGGTGGCAGTGGAGCTCTTCGACGGCGGCCGCCGTTACGCGTTGGACTGGCGCATCCTCGCGGGAGTTACGGCCGGGGTCATCGCCTTGCGGCTGCGGCGCGGCTTCCTCGTGGTGTTCCTGGTGGCCATTGGGGTGACAGCCTTATTGCGCCTGATCACCTAAGCGGCTCGCCGCCGGAGCAAAGGCCGCGGCTCCTCCTCGTCGCGTCCCAGGGATGAGCCCAATAGCACCGGAATGATGGCGAAGAACGGCCAGGTCAGTAGCGACGCGCGAGCGCGCAGCGTCAGCGGGATCGCCACCAGCTCACCGGGCTGCGCTGCCGCCAAACGAGCCGAGAAATCACCCGGTCCGAGCCGATAGCCGACCAGCCAGCAGGTGAGGGCCGCCGTCGTCGCGCAGACCAATACGACGAGCACCACCGACCAGCCAAGGGTGCGAAGCCAGCGCCAAGCCGCCACTCCGATCAGCAGTCCTACCACCAGACCGATGGCGCAGAACCACGCGTCGGCCGCGATGAACTCGGTAAGGCCGCGCTCCGTCGTCGTCGCACCCCCGTTGCTGTTCAGTTCGTACGCCGGGGGCTTGACCACCAACCACCAGACCACCCCCGCGGCAGCCCCCAAGCCCAGCGAGGCAGCCGCGAACCCGCCCAACCGACCTGCCAACCGCCAGGTCCCTCGGGTCGGAGTCGACGCAGACTCGGTCATGACGCCAGACACGATGGCCCCAGCAATGCTTTGAGGTCGGCCATCAACGGTGGTGAGGGCGTCACCCTGAGCCGCTCGTCAAGCTTCATGACCGTCGTCTTATCCGCGGACCGCAGCCGCAGCCGCACCTCGGTGAGGCCGGGATGCGAGGCGAGCACCTCACGGAGCTGTTGCACGAGCTGCGGTGTGCATCGTGCCGCCGGCAGGGAGATCACGACCGGGCCGCTCGGTGCTTCCGTGACGTCCGGAAGGCTCAGCTCAGAGGCATTGAGCGAGACGACGTCGTCCTCGACCTTCACCCTGCCCTTGATCTTGACCACAGTGTCGGTGGCCAACACGGTCGAGACCATCTCGTACGCCCGCGGGAAGAGCAGGACCTCGATCGATGCCTCCAGGTCCTCGACGGTGATCACGGCCCAGATATCCCCACGTCGGGTGGTCTTCCGGGTGATGTTGGTGATCATGCCCGCGATGGTCACCATGTTGTCCCGTGGACCGTCCTCGCCGAGCAGCTCACCGATGCTGAAGTCACGCTCGGCAGCCAGAATGTGCTCCAGCCCTTGCAAGGGATGGTCGCTGACGTAGAGACCAAGCATTTCGCGCTCGAAGGCGAGCTTGGTTCTCTTGTCCCAGTCCGGGATATCCGGAACGCTGCCGGTCAGCACGGGATCAGTTTCGGCGAGCTCGCCGAACAGATCATCTTGGCCGTTCGCCTCGTTGCGCTTCAGATCGAGCACTGCATCGACCGCCGCCTCATAGATGCTCATCAGGGCCCGGCGTGCATGCCCCATCGACTCGAATGCACCTGCTTTGATCAACGACTCGATCACCCGTTTGTTGCACACCACCAACGGCACCTGATCCAAGAAGCCGTGGAAGTTCACCGCCTTGCCGTGGGCCTCCCGTGCGGTAACGATCCCATCGACAACGTTGTGCCCGACATTGCGTACCGCGGTCAGCCCGAAGCGGATGTCGGCTCCCACCGGCGTGAAGTTTGCAGCCGACTCGTTAACGTCCGGCGGCAGCACCTGGATCCCCTTGCGGCGGCACTCGTTGAGATAGACGGCCATCTTGTCTTTGTCATCCGCCACCGAGGTGAGCAGTGCCGCCATGAACTCAGCCGGGAAGTTGGCCTTCAGATATGCGGTCCAGTAGGAGACCATCCCGTAGGCCGCCGTGTGGGCCTTGTTGAACGCGTAGTCGGAGAACGGAACCAAGATGTCCCAGAGAGCCTTGGTTGCGGCTTGGGAGTATCCGTTGGCCTGCATCCCGTTGGAGAACGGCACGAACTCTGCGTCGAGAATCTCCTTCTTCTTCTTGCCCATGGCCCGGCGCATGTTGTCTGCCTGACTCAAGCTGAATCCGGCGACCTTCTGCGCAATCGCCATCACCTGCTCCTGGTAGACGATCAGCCCATGAGTCGTGTCCAAAATCTCCCCGAGCGGCTCGGCCAGCTCGGGGTGAATCGGCGTGATCTCTTGCCGCCCGTTCTTGCGCAGCGCATAGTTCGTGTGACTGTCTGCGCCCATCGGACCAGGCCGATACAACGCAAGCACCGCTGAGATGTCCTCGAAGTTGTCCGGCCGCATCAGTCGTAACAAGGAGCGCATCGGCCCACCGTCGAGCTGAAAGACCCCGAGCGTTTCGCCTCGACCAAGCAGGGCGTAGGTCGGAGCGTCGTCGAGTGGCAGGTCTTCCAGCACCAGCTGGAATCCACGGTTGAGCGAGATGTTGGCCAGCGCATCGTCCAGTACCGTGAGATTGCGCAGGCCAAGAAAGTCCATCTTGATAAGGCCGAGCGCTTCGCACGACGGGTAGTCGAACTGAGTGATGATCGCGCCGTCCTGTTCCCGGCGCATGATCGGGATGATGTCGATCAAGGGGTCGCTCGACATGATCACTCCAGCGGCATGCACGCCCCACTGTCGCTTCAGGCCTTCCAGATCTTTCGCCGTGTCAACGACGGTCTTGACGTCCGGATCGATGTCGTAGAGGGCTCGAAACTCGCCGCCCTCGCCATAGCGGGGATGTTCACGATCGAAGAGTTTGGCAAGCGGGACATCCTTGCCCATGACCGGCGCGGGCATCGCCTTGGTGATCTTCTCTCCGACGCCATATGGGTACCCCAGCACCCGGGACGCATCCTTCACCGCCTGCTTGGCCTTGATCGTCCCGTACGTCACGATTTGACTGACCCGGCCGTCGCCGTACTTCTCGGTGACATACCGGATCACCTCGCCGCGGCGACGCTCATCGAAGTCGATGTCGAAGTCGGGCATCGAGACGCGGTCCGGGTTGAGGAAGCGTTCGAAGATCAGGCCATGGACAAGCGGGTCAAGATCAGTAATCCGCATCGCGTACGCGGCGATCGAGCCCGGGCCCGAGCCGCGGCCCGGTCCGACGCGAATGTTGTGCTCTTTGGCCCAGTTGATGAAGTCCGCGACCACCAGGAAGTATCCCGCGAAGCCCATCGAGATGATCACGCTGGTCTCGAAGTCGGCCTGCTTGCGTACCTCGGCGGTAATCCCGCCCGGATAGCGGCGGTGCAGGCCGGCCTCGACCTCGTGGATGAACCAGGAGTCCTCGGTCTCCCCCTCCGGGCAAGGGAAGCGCGGCATGTAGGTGCCGTTTCCTTCGCTGAACGACACATTGCACCGCTCGGCGATCATGAGCGTGTTGTCACACGCCTCCGGAAGCTCGGCAAACAACGCACGCATCTCCGCCGGTGACTTCAGGCAGTAGCTGTCTCCCTCAAGCTTGAACCTGTTTCCATCGGCCATGGTCGAGCCCGTTTGCACGCAGAGCAGCACCTCATGTGCCGCGGCATCGGACCGCTGGGCGTAATGCAGGTCGTTGGTGGCGACCAGCGGCAGCTTCAGATCCCTGGCGATCTTGAGCAGGTCGGCGCGTACCCGGTTCTCGATGGTCAGCCCGTGATCCATGAGCTCGACGAAGTAATTGTCGGCGCCGAACAGATCGCGAAACTCCGCCGCGCTGGCGATCGCGTCCCGGTAACGACCGAGCCGGAGGTAGGTCTGCACCTCGCCGGACGGGCATCCTGTGGTGGCGATCAATCCGCCGGCGTACCGGGCGAGCAGCTCGCGGTCCATCCGCGGCTTGTAGAAATACCCCTCCAGCGAGGCCAGCGAGCTGAGCCGGAAGAGGTTGTGCATGCCGGGGGTGTTCTCGGCCCACATGGTCAGGTGGGTAAATGCTCCACCGCCGGATACATCATCGCCGCCGCCGTCGCCCCACAGAACCCGACGTCGCTCGGAGCGCTGTGTCTTCGGCGTGAGGTAGGCCTCGATACCGATGATCGGCTTGACCGAAGACGCTCGGCCGGCCTTGTAGAACTCGTACGCGCCGAAGGTGTTGCCGTGGTCGGTCACCGCGATGGCTGGCATGCCCATCTGCTCACAACCGGAGAAGAGGTCCGCGATCCGGGCTGCACCGTCCAGCATCGAATACTCCGAGTGCACATGCAGGTGGACGAATGAACCGTCCCCAGGCTGGATGCTGCCCGGCATATCCCGCACCAACCTCCGAAGTCGAACTATGCATGCTGTGCTCATCACAAGCGGCTAATGACAAGCGGGGGAAGGTCAGCAAGCGCCTACATTAGTCGCCCCAACCCCTTACCAGTTTGCGACGCGCCTCCGACACTCCCTCCGGCAGGCTCAGCCCAGGCGTCCATCGAGGCGATCCGGCGGAAGGCCGGCTCACCGAGCGCAGTTAGTTTCCGCACAGCGCCAAGACCTTCTCGACCGTTCTGATGTTGCGAACCGTCGAGCTCACACCGATGATGGCGCTGAACCGCTCGGCCAGCTTGCTGTTGCCCATGCCTTGGGAGTAGTTGACGTAGACCTGCTGGCCGGAGAATGTGAAGGGCTCGTAATCCTTCGCAACCGCGGCCACCTTGTCCTTGGCGTTCGCATTTGGCGCCTTCGTCAGAAAGGCGACCGCGATCTGGCTCGGGTTGCCGTCCGGATAGGGGTTCTGGGCCACGATTTCTTTCAGTTGCGCGACTGTCCGCACCGCGACATCGACCGAGTGGCCGAAGGTGTCCTTGATCGCCTTTGAGATCTCCGTTTCCAGCGTCCCGGCTTTCTTGGCCGAGGCGATGATCAAGTTGCCGCTATTGATGTAGGTCGTGACGTCGGTATACCCGAGATCCTCGGCCATAGCGCGTAGCGCCGGCATGGAGATCTTGTTGTTGGGACCGAGATTGACACCGCGCAAGAAGGCGACGTAGGTAGCCACGTTGCCATCATTTCAGTGCCTCCTCGGTATCGGATCCCCGGCGCGGCTCGGGCCGGGCTGGACCGTAGCGTCGACAGCATGGAAAACGACAGCAATGCAGCCGAGTCGATCGAGGAGTTCTTCGCCCGCTACACCGGCTATCTGAGCGCTGGAGACATCGAGGGCCTGGCTGCCATCTTCAACTACCCATCGCTCGCGGTGACAGCGATGGGATGCCTTGCGATTACCGAGCCACAGCAGTCCCGTGACTTCTTCAGGCAAGGTCAGCGGTTCTACCGGAGCCGAGGAATCCAAGGCGTACGCGCCCGCGACATCGTGACCGACGTCGAAGTGTCCGGGGTCTGGGTCGGTCGCCTCGTCTTGGAGAATCTCGACGGCAATGGAGTCACAGCTGACCAGGAACGCAACGCCTATCAGGTGGTCACGTTGCCGGATCGTACGCGGCGGATCGCCGTCTCAACACCTCTCGACGCGTAACGACCCTGCTGCCCGCGAGCACTAGACCCCAAGCAATCGCCGCGGCGCTGCCGCATGAACACCATCCACGTGACGAGCGACTGTGTCCTGACCGTGACGCCGCCCGAACTCCCTTGCCCTACTGCTCGCGTTGGCCTCCAGCGACTCGGTCCTCTCCACCAAGACCTCGTCGCGTGCCTGCCCGATGATCTTGATGAGCACGCTCTGCACATGGCGATCAGTCGGCTGCGCCGAACCCTCGGGGTGCCTGGACTGATCACGACCATTACGAAACGGAGGTATCGGTTCAACGCCGAGCGGATCGACTAGCCGCTACACCCCGTTACGCCATGGGTTGATCAGTCGTACGCCGCAGTCGGCAAAGTCACGCTCATTGCGTGTGGCGATCATCGCGCTGTGACAGGCCGCAATACAAGCGATTTGTGCGTCCAGAGGATCCATCGCTATTCCGACCCGTTCCTTGCCGGCAACGAGTCGGCCGTACAGCAGTGCCGCCTCGACGTCGAACGGCAAAATGTGATCGGCCATGCTGATGAAAATCGCCTGATACGCCTGTTCCAACGACTTGCGCCGTCGCCCTCGTGGGAGTCGTTCCAGGCCGTAACTGATCTCTGACACAGTAATCACGGTCGAGAACAACTCGACTGGTGACTGCTCGGCGAGCCAGCCGGTGACCGCCGAATCCGGTCGTACCCGCATGAGCTCCCTGGTGACGTTGGTGTCGAGGATGATCACGTCAGCTGGACTGGCCGTTGCCGCCGGTTACGGCGAGGAAGCTCAAGATCAACGCCGCCGTGCTCGAGGCTGACGGCTCGAATTGCATCGAACAAGCCCGCAGGTCGCTGCTCGGTCACTGCCTCGGCGAGGATGGCACGAATTTCCGCCTCCATCGAACGGCCGTTCTCCGCCGCTCTGATGCGCAACCGGGCCTTCACGTTCGAATCGAGGTTGCGAATGCTGATTGCTGTCACTGCCATCACCTCTGCTGGCAATGCTAGCAGGAGGGCGTCTGGGTATGCCTTTGGCTTTGGCTGGCATCGCGACTGGCGAGGGTGGGTTACCACCGCGAAGCGCGCATCTTGAGCATCGACCGCCTGGGTGCTCCTCGACAATTAGTGGTACGCCGCGTCGGATGCAACTAGCGCGGAGTGCCAGAAAATAGCGCGAAGTGGCTCGGTGGCTGAACAGCAGGCACCATGCGGACGCCTGCTAGACCATCATCTGGCGAGCAGTCGGTGGAATTGGCCGAGGCAGCTTGGTGATGCCGGACAGATACTCATCCACACCGGCAGCGCAAGCGCGCCCTTCGGCGATCGCCCAGACGATCAGTGACTGCCCACGGCCGGCATCGCCGCAGACGAAGACGCCATCCACACTGGTCGCATAGTTCTCGTCTCGCGCCACATTGCCGCGCTCATCCAGCGCAACTCCTAGTTGCGAGATGACGGTGGTGGTCTCCGGGCCGGTGAAACCCATCGCCAGGAGAACGAGTTCGGCGGGAATCTCCTGCTCGGTCCCTTCTACCGGAACGATCTTGCCCGCGTCAAAAAGCACTTCCGATATGCGCAATGAGGCCACGTTGCCGTCGTAGTCACCAATGAACTCCGATGTCGATACCGAGTAAACCCGCTCCCCTGCCTCCTCGTGTGCCGAGGACACCCGATAGATCATCGGGTACGTCGGCCAGGGCTGGTGCAGCGGCCTCTCCTCCGGCGGTGTTGGCATGATCTCAGGCTGCACGATCGACTTCGCCTGCTGCCGGATCGATGTACCGAGGCAGTCTGCGCCGGTGTCCCCGCCACCGATGATCACGACGTGCTTGTCCGTGGCGGTGATCTGGTTGTCCACCTGGTGCCCTAACGCGACCCGGTTGGCCTGCGGCAGGAACTCCATCGCCTGATGAATGCCATTGAGGTGGCGGCCGGGCACTGGCAGATCCCGGCCGACTGTCGAGCCGACTGCAAGCACAATCGCGTCGTAGCGCTCCTGGAGCTCGGGACCGGTGATCTTGACACCAGCCTCGACCCCGTTATGGAAGTTGGTGCCCTCGTCCCTCATCTGCCGGATGCGGCGATCCAGGACCGACTTCTCCATCTTGAATTCTGGAATGCCGTAGCGCAGCAGCCCGCCAGGCTCATCGGCCCGTTCGAAGACCGCAACGGTGTGTCCAGCCCGGGTGAGCTGCTGAGCCGCTGCGAGCCCTGATGGACCTGATCCGACCACCGCCACCCGTTTGCCGGTATGCCACTCCGGCGGTTGAGGGCCTACCCGGCGCTCATCCCAGGCCTTGTCGATGATCGCGACCTCGACATTCTTGATCGTCACAGGGTCGC
>DATLQP010000318.1:0-6404 GCA_035535155.1 Propionibacteriaceae bacterium | reverse complement strand
GAGTGTCGTTCATGTTTTCCTTCCTTGAATGAGTGGCGCCAGGCGAGACCGGTGCAGACGCGACCTAGGTCGGCGATGGCTTTGTGCAGCGCAGGACAGGGCGTGTGCTACATGGTGAATGGATTGCGGGCTCTGGAGCAGCGCGGCGCGGATAGTCCCCACCGCATCGGCGATTTGCGTCATTGCCTCGCCTCGCTCTCAGCAAGATCCCAGACCTTAACCCACTACGTTCTGTACCCAGAAGCAACGGCGGCATCTTGCACGTATCCAGATCGTTGTGGTTGATCGTGGCACTCCGAGCGCTCTCCGTAAAGAGCCCCCGCGGTTCCGCTAAATCATTTGAGAAGAATCGCAACTTGTTGCAGGTAAGGAATTTCTCAGCTCTCAGCGGGTGCGGTTTCAACCCGATGCGCCGTGGCGCGGATCCCGTAATCACAACCGTGCGCTGCGGCGCCATCCAGCACCCCTTTGGTTAGGCGGCCGGCGCTTCTCGCCGTGGTTGCCCGGGTCGCTCGTACGCGGATCGTATGCTCGTCAGCAGTCGACTGTCAACAGTCCCTGTTTGACTGTTGACAGAGCGCCAAGCAAGTGATGATCTAACCAATGTCGACCGACAGCAGGCGCCCTGATGACAGGACCGCACGTGACCTCAGCACCGGGTCTACTTGGGCTCACCAAGATCAACCTGCGTGAGCAAGCACTGGCGTCGCTGCGCACGGCCATTACCAGCGGACAGTTGCCACCCCAAACCCCAATGGTGGAAACGGAGTTGTCAGAACGGCTCCAGATCAGCCGTGGCACCCTCCGGGAAGCTCTACGACAACTTCAGCAGGAAGGGTTGGTCACCGTTGGCCCACGGGGACGCTTGTATGTGCGTCATCTAGGCCCGAAAGAGATCGGTGACATCTTCGACGTACGGGCGGCCCTCGAGGCCATGGCCGCAGGAGCGCTGGCCCAGCGGACTGACCGCGCCGAAGCACTCGCAGAGTTGCGCAGTCTCCTCCAGACCATGAGCGAAGCCCGGGTTGATGAGAATCTCGAAGGGAGGATCGAGGCCGACCTCAACTTCCACCGCGGCCTGTGCCGACTTACCGGGAACGACACATTGCTGCACACCTGGGAGTCTCTCGAAGGTTCCATCCGGATGTCGATCATGTTCGCCGGCACGGAACGGGCGATCGGGAACATGAACGTCGCTCGGCACAAGGCGATCCTCAACGCCATCGCATCGGGTGATGCTGCGAAAGCTGCGACCGCAGTCCACGAGCACATGGGATCGGCCGCCGCCAACCTCACACAGTAGAAGACCAGCAGCAAGGTACGGGCCTGCTCAAACCTCACCGAAGCATTCGTCATCTCGATCGGAGTAAAGGAATGACCCCATCCCTGGTACATGTCGGTGGCGTCCGGTGACCCACACAGGTGGGCGGCCCGGCGACGAATTCGATCGACTCGTACCGGCGCCAACCGATTCCCTCTCTGTCGAGGACAAGGTTGCCCTGACCACCGGTGCCGACTACTGGTCGACCCACCCGGCGCCGAGGGCGGGATTGCGCTCGGTGCGTCTCGCCGACGGACCCCACGGGCTGCGCGTTCAGGACGACGAAAACCCTGACCACCTCGGCCTGGGCCGCAGCATCCCGGCCACCTGCTTCCCGCCCGCCGTTACTTTGGCGTCCTCCTGGGACCGCGATCTGATCCGCCGCGTTGGTGCCGCCCTGGGCCGGGAGGCTCGGGCATCCGGGGTCGACGTCGTACTCGGCCCGGGCCTGAACATCAAACGAAGCCCACTGTGCGGCCGCAACTTCGAGTACTTCTCGGAAGATCCCCTCCTCAGCGGTGTCCTGGCCGGGGCCATGGTCGACGGACTGCAGTCGGAAGGCGTTGGCGCGTGCGTCAAACACTTCGCGGCCAACAACCAGGAAACGGACCGGCAACGAGTGAGCGCGGAGGTGGACGAGCGTGCCCTGCGGGAGATCTACCTGCGCACCTTCCAGATCGCCATCCGCGAGGCGAGCCCCTGGGCAATCATGTCGTCCTACAACCGGATCAACGGCGTCTACGCCTCAGAGAACCCGTGGCTGCTGACCGAGATGCTGCGCGGCGAGTGGGGCTACGACGGCCTCGTTGTTTCCGACTGGGGAGCTGTCCACGACCCCATCCAAGCAGTCCAAGCCGGCCTCGACCTCCGGATGCCAGGTCGTCCAGAAGACCCTCGCGTCCGGGAAGCAGCTGCGGTCGGCAGCCTGGACCATGCCGCACTCGATCGCACCGCGCAAAGCCTGGCCCGGCTCGCGGAGCGGACCGCCCCGACCGCCCCCGCCCCCATCGTCAATCACGACGAGCACCACGCCCTCGTCCGCCGCGCTGCCGCGGAGTCGGCGGTACTGCTCACCAACCGGGACAACTTCCTTCCCCTGACGCCGACCGCCGGGATGCGCATCGCAGTGATCGGCGAGCTAGCTCGGACACCGCGCTATCAGGGCGCTGGCAGCTCTGCGGTCAACCCGACGCGTGTGGTCTCAGGCTTGGACGCCTTCACTACCCGAATCGCCGACGCCGGGGCGGAGCTGCACTTCGCCCCCGGCTATTCCCTGACTGAGAAGCACCAGCCCGCGGACGCGATCGAGGACGCGCTTGCCCTCGCCTCTCGCTCCGATGTGGTCATCTGTTTCGTCGGCCTGCCCGGGCACTATGAAGCGGAGGGCCGCGACCGGACGACTATCGACTTACCCACCGACCAGCTGGCGCTTCTCGACGCGCTCAAGGATGTCCCGGCAACGACAGTCGTCGCGCTCAGCAACGGCTCCGCCGTCACCACGGCCGCTTGGCGGGATGGCGTTGATGCGATTGTGGAGTTCTGGCTGACCGGCCAAGCGCACGGCGACACTGTTGCCGATGTGCTGCTCGGCGATGTCAACCCCTCCGGAAAGCTCGCCGAGACGGTGCCCGTCAGGCTGGCCGATACGCCGTCGTTCCTGAACTTTCCTGGCGAGCACGGCAAGGTCATCTACGGCGAGGGCATCTATGTGGGCTACCGGTACTACGACGCCCGCTCGATTGCCGTTGACTACCCCTTCGGCCATGGGATGTCGTACACGACATTCGAGTACGCGGATCTGCGCGTCACCACACACGGCGTCGCCGACCAGCTCGCCCTC
This sequence comes from Propionibacteriaceae bacterium, assembly GCA_035535155.1. GTDB lineage: Bacteria > Actinomycetota > Actinomycetes > Propionibacteriales > Propionibacteriaceae > Microlunatus. The sequence goes on along the minus strand of DATLQP010000318.1, from coordinate 3,243 downwards.
TCCATCGAGCTGTCAGTCACAAACACAGGGACCCGTGCGGGCGCGGAGGTCGTCCAGGTATATCTGACCGACCGATCGGCAACCGTGCGTACACCGCCGCTGGAGCTCCGGGCGTGGGAGAAGGTCCGGCTCGAGCCCGGGACTTCGACGATTGCCCACCTCGACATCACGCGCGAGGATCTCGAGCACTGGAGCGGGGCGGCTCGCGCATGGGTCTACGAGGGCGGCCCCGCCACCGTCCATGTCGGCTCATCGTCGCGCGACCTCCGCCTCACAGAAGACATCGACATCCCAGGCGACCCCGTCGTCATCCCGCTCACCATTTGGTCAACCTTCCGCGAATGGCTTACCCATCCGGAAGTGGGGCCTCAGGTGCAGCGCATCCTTGACGACCGAGGAGGCATCAAGGGCCGGATGGCCGACTTGTTGAGCGATGAGACAGGGCGAGACTCCGTCCTCGAGGTGCCCCTACAGTCACTGCTCGAGTTCCCCGGTGTGCCGCTGACACTCCAAGACACAATGGCTTTCACAGGCCAGCGATCCTGATACCGGCGCGCGTCACAGTCAACGACAACGACGTCTCGACCCACCTGCCAGGCGACTCGGATCACGATTCCGTCTCCTAGACCGGGTGACTACGATCGAGGCTGTGACGACCGCGTCGCCGCAATCCCAACCCGAGGTCCTGACGGTGGGTCTCGGCGATGCAGGCCGACTATCGCGGCGAAGCAAATACCTCCTGGTCGCTGTGGTTCTGGCGCTGCTGGCGGGACTCCTGCTCTGGCGATTCTGGCCGGCTCCGGTGCCGCTGTTCTCACTTTCGGACGTGCAAGGCGTGTACGCAGGTATGGTGCGCTCCGATGGGACGAATGACGCCTCCGTGATCGACCGTCGCGGGTCAAGCGAACAAGACGGATACATCCTCCCAGCAGCATGTGAGCCGTTGTTCGAGGCAACCGTGTTGAATCGTGTCCCGCGAGAGGCGCTCGACGGCGTCTCCACCTACTGGCAGGTGGATCGCTCGGCCGTCTCGCTTTTCACCTATCGATTCGCTGATGTGGCAACCGCCGACCGGGAGTACCAGCGACTCGCCGCCGTGCTCGACAACTGCCAGGACGTTCCGGTTCAGGTGCACGCGCGCCCGGCTAGCCGAGGCATGCTGACCGTCACCCCGCCCTCCGTCGGCACCGATGCGCCACCGCAGATCGCCTACGTCCTGACCACGAACGACGGAACCAAGTTGGCGGTTCACGTACTCGAGTTCGATAACACGATTAGCTGGCAGTTTCGCTACGAGCCGCTGCTCGGTGCCTACCTGCCGCTGACAGCAGAGCGGGTGATGGAGTCGCTCACGGATCAGATGCGTGCGGTCCAGACCTGCATCGCTAGTGTGCGGCCGGGGTGTCGTTGAGTGTGGCGGTCGCCGTCTCGCCGGCGGGAGTCGGATCTGCACATCCACGCCACTACCGGCGAAATCATCCGAGAGTTGATCCTCAACCCGGCCGTCGACTACAACAAGGCTGGCCTCTTTTCACCGGACGATGGGAGTACTTCAGCATGTTCGTCGAGACCATTTACGCGGCCCGGCCAGGCCTTGTCTAGTCCGGGGATCGGTTGAGGTTCGCTGGTATTTGAGAACTGTCCGATTCTGGTCGGTGAGGCGAGGCTAGATCGGCCCTTACCTCGGCACCGTTGACTTTCATGCCGCCCACCGAGACCCGACCCCCAGCCCCGACATCACGACGGTCCAGTCACTCCTGAGGGCGATTGATCGGACCGTCGTCGTGGGCGGTCAGCCGCTGGTCTTTGCCAGCCCTGGCGTTCACCTTGTCCGCGGCGATCTTGAGGATGACCCGGCCTTCAGGGCCGACCGGGTTCGGGTAGCTGTCAGTGCCCAAGTATTTCCTGGCGAGGAAGTCGATGTGGTCGCGGGCCTCCTGGCCGCCCACGGTATCGACGAGGTGACCGCGGACCTCGGCGTAGTCCCACGGGTGGTCGCCCGGGATCAGCACGGTGATCCGCGGGTCGCGCTGCAGATTCTTGTAGCGCTGCCGCACGGGCACGGTGTTGACGAGCAGGTACTCGCCGTCGGTGTCGATCCAGGTGTACTGCGCCTGGGGCCGCCCGTCGGGCATGAGCGTGACGACGGTAGCCAGGTTTGCACCCTTGGCCAGGCGGACGACGTGGTCCTCTAGCGGCATCTGCTCCTCCTCCAAAGTGTCTGCGAATCAGTGTGGCCGCGGTGATCTCGAGGCCTTGGGCTTGGTCGGCCGCAACCTGCCACGTCCGGCGGCGAGATCGACCCCCGGTCAGCCTCGCATGTCAGCTCGCCCCGCCCCCTCTCGCGCGCCGACTGCGGTAATGGCTCGTCGGACGATCGCTGGCAATGTAGGACCTAGCATTCTCTGCGGACCTTCGGGGCGACCGCGAAGAAAGCGGTGTGAGAAGTCTGCTCGGGCCGGTGAGGTCGGGAGCCTGCCAAGTCGGCAGGATGAAGAGAAAGAAATCGCCGGTTCCTTCCGGACCCAGTGGGGTCCTATGCACACAAATCCAGACCGATTGAAACGAGTACCAAGGAGGACATGCCGCAATGAAGACCCCGCGAATCGTGTCGCCGCAGGAGTGGGATGCCGCGCGCGAGAAGCTGCTCGTCAAGGAGAAGGAGCTGACCCGCGCCCTCGACGCTATGGCGGCCGAGCGCCGGCGGATGCCGTGGATGGCCGTAGAGAAGGACTACCGCTTCGAGGGACCCAACGGACCGGCGAGCCTGGCGGACATGTTCGAGGGTCGCAGGCAGCTGATCGTCTACCGCGCCTTCTACGCGCCGGACGTCACCACTTACCCGGAGTCGGGCGGCGCCTACCCGGAGCGGGCCTGCATCGGCTGCTCCTTCGGCGCCGACCAGGTCGCACACCCGGCCCACCTGAACGCGCGGGACACGACGCTCGCGTATGTCTCGCGCGCCCCGCAAGCTGAGATCCAGGGCTTGAGGGAGCGGATGGGCTGGCAGCTCATCCCCTGGTACACGCTCACAGACGACTTCGACAAGGATTTCGGCGTGGACGAGTGGCACGGCCACAACGCCTTCATCCGTGAGGGCGATCAGATCTTCCGCACCTATTTCGTCGACGCCCGTGGCGACTCGCTCCTAGGCACCACCTGGAGCTATCTCGACATCACCGCGCTCGGACGCCAGGAGGAGTGGGAGGACTCGCCCGAGGGCTACCCGCAGACCCCGCCGTA
>DATLQP010000317.1:0-7689 GCA_035535155.1 Propionibacteriaceae bacterium | reverse complement strand
GCACAAGCGTGAGAGAATTTGCCAGACATGAGCATCGCACGACCTCCCACTCTTCCCGAACGTCAGGGATGCCTGAGAGCGAGCACACATGGCTGTTGATCTCAATACCTCGGCGGACCGAGCATCCGCTGAAGTCGAGCCGGCTGCGCCAAAGCCGGTTCGAGCTCAAGTGCTCAATGATGATCGCTGGCCAGACCGGTTGGCCACAGCGATGTTCGTGTTTTCGTTGCTGGTCGTGATCTCCACTTTCATTCCGCCGCTTAGACGCTATTTCAGGCACTACGACGCTATCTCGATGTTGACGATCCCGATCGTGCCCAATCTGGTGTACGCGGCATTGCTCATCGCGATCGGTATCGCCTTGCGCCGACGGCTTCGGGCAGCCTGGTGGATCTTCGTCATCTGGTGGATCATCCTGCCTCAGCTCGTACGGATTGCTTCGATCGCTACTGGTGGCTCGCTGCTCCAGATCGGCGGCCTAGTGATCATGAGCGCAGTACTTGTGATCCTCTGGCGCGCCAGGCACCAGTTCCAGGCCCATGGCAGACCGCGGAACGTCGTTGCCGCAGCACTGTGCTTCCTGCTTGGCAGCGCTGTGATCTTGGCTCTGGGTACCTGGTTGGTGAGCAGGTTCGGCGTTACGCCGGATCTGCCCACTGCGACCCTCCATGTCGTGGACAAGATGCTGGGCGAGGCAGGGCTGGTCAGAAGCGATGTGGTGCGGTCTCCGCTCTGGGTCACGATCTTGTTAGACGTGATGGGCGCGGCGGTCATCCTCACCTCCACCTATCTGCTCTTCAAGCCACCGCCGGAGACGAAGACGCTCAACGCGGTTGACGAGGCCAGGGTGCGAACCTTGCTGCGCTCGTTCGGCGAGTGGGACTCACTGGGTTACTTCGCCACGCGGCGGGACAAGTCCATCGTCTGGAACACCGGCAACGCGGCGACAGCACAAGCAGGCGTTTCTTATCGAGTGATCGGGTCAGTGAGCTTAGCCAGTGGGAATCCGGTGGGCGATCCGGAGCACTGGGCGTCGGCTATCGACCAGTGGCAGGCAAAGTCCCGCGCCCATGGTTGGTCGATGGCCGTGATGGGCGCTGGTGAGCTAGGTGGCGCCGCGTACACCGAGGCTGGCCTGACGGCGTTCGAGATCGGCGACGAGGCGATCCTCGACATGCGATCGTTCTCTCTCAACGGCCCCGGTATGAAGTCGGTGCGGCAATCCGTCAGCCGCCTGCAACGGCGCGGGTACACCACCACGATGGTCCGTCACGGCGATGTTGACCCTGCACACTTCGACGAACTGTCCAACTCTGCGTCCCGTTGGCGAGGCGACGGCGGTGACGAACGAGGCTTCTCCATGGCGCTCGGCCGCCTCGGGGATCAGCTGGATGCCCAGTGCGTACTGGTCGAGGCCCACGATGCCGAAGGCAACCTCAAAGCCTTCCTCAGCTTCGTGCCCTGGGGACGCAACGGTCTCTCGCTCGATCTGATGCGCCGCGATCCCAGCTCTGATAACGGCCTGGTCGAGTTGATGGTGTCCTCGTTGGCGGAACGGGCAGCGGCCTTCGGCGTGGGCCGTGTCTCCTTGAATTTCGCGATGTTCCGCGAGGCTTTTGAACGTGGCGCCGAGCTCGGCGCCGGGCCGATCGCACGACTGTGGCGGCAGGCACTCGTGTTCGCCAGCCGCAACTGGCAACTCGAATCCCTCTATCGCTCCAACGCTAAGTACCAGCCCGAATGGCAGCCTCGCTATATCTGCTTCGAGTACACCTCTGACCTGCCACGTGTCGGGACGGCCGCGGGCAGCGCGGAAGGGTTTCTGACGCGGCCATCGCTGGCGACGTTGAGGGGGCATGGGAAAGAGCCAGGAGCGGGTGCGCTGGAACGGGCGGGCGAGGAGTACGCGGCTGAGGTAATCGCACATATCCCAGACGAACCGGATGCCTTCGCTGAGGCCATGTCCACCGAAGGACTGCCAGAACAGGTCCGGGTACGCCGCGAGAAGCTGGCTCGGTTACGGGCAGAGGGTGTTGATCCTTATCCCGTGACCTTCCCTCGTACACACACGCTCGCGCAGGTTCGGGCGGAGGCCGGTGAGGTGCCGCCGAATACCCGCACCGGACGGAATGTCTCGGTCGCCGGGCGTGTCATCCTCAGTCGAGACGGCGGCAAGCTGTGCTTCGCCACTCTGCGAGACGGCACCGGCGACTTACAGATCATGATCGCTCTCGACGCCGTTGGACCTGAGATGCTGCTGCGCTGGCGGCGTGATGTCGATCTTGGTGATCAGGTCGGTGTCGCAGGTGAGGTGATCACGACGAAGCGCGGTGAACTGACGGTCCGCGCCGCGTCGTTCACGATCACCAGCAAGTCGATTCGGCCTTTGCCCGACAAGCACAAAGGTCTTACCGACCCTGAGGCCCGGGTACGAGCACGCTACGTGGACCTGATCGTGCGACCGGAGGCCCGCGAGGTGGCCTACACCCGCTCGACCGTCGTGCGCAGTGTTCGCGAATCGCTGCATACCCGAGGCTTCACCGAGGTCGAGACCCCGGTACTGCAGCTCATCCATGGCGGGGCAAATGCCCGGCCCTTCGAGACCCATATCAATGCTTACGATCTTGATCTCTATCTGCGGATCGCGACTGAGCTGCACCTCAAGCGGCTGATCGTCGGCGGCATGGAGAAGGTGTTCGAGATGGGCCGACAGTTCCGTAACGAAGGAGTGGACTTCAAGCACAACCCGGAATTCACCTCGATGGAGGTCTACGAGACCTACGGCGACTACAACACCATGCGGGTACTGACCCAGGAGATCATCCAAGAGGCTGCCACGGCGGTCTACGGATCACCGGTTGCCCGCCGGGCAGACGCCGACGGCACAATCACCGAGTACGACCTTTCGGGCGACTGGCCCGTCAAGACCATTTGCCAGGCAGTATCGGAGGCTCTGGGCGAAGAGATCACCCCAGATACACCGGCTTCGGTGCTGCATCAGCATGCTCTCCAGATCGGGCTGGAACTCGAACCGAGCGCAACGTGGGGACATGTCCTCGAAGAGATCTACGGAGAACTGTGCGAGAGCACTACGACGACGCCGGTCTTCTACACCGATTTCCCCAAGGAGAATTCACCGCTTGCGCGCAAGCACCGGGACGACCCGCGACTGGCCGAAAAGTGGGATCTGGTGATCTTCGCCGCCGAACAAGGCACCGCGTACTCAGAGCTGACCGATCCGCTTGAGCAGCGGGAGCGGCTCGTCGCTCAATCGCTGCGAGCGGCCGCCGGCGATCCCGAGGCGATGCAGGTCGACGAAGACTTCCTCGAAGCCCTCGAATATGGAATGCCGCCGACCGGCGGCATGGGAATGGGCATCGACCGACTGGTCATGAACCTGACCGGCCTGGGCATCCGTGAAACGATCTTGTTCCCGCTGGTGAAGCCGCAGGTCTGAGCACGCGGGCTGGTCAGAACGACGCCGACCGAGCGATCGCGTCCGACAGGCGACCCGTCAAGCCCTTATCTGCAGCGATGTCTGCGCGTTCCGTGACGCCGAGATCTGGCTGGTCGGTGATGATGCCGTCGACCGCGTCGTTCATGTAGTCGCGCATCTGCTGCTGCTCGTCGACTGTCCAGACGATCACGTTGTACCCCGCCGCCCAAGCCTGTCGTTCGAACTTCGGACTGTATGACTGTTGTTCGACGACCAGAAAGTCGGCCTCGACGTTGGGTACCCCACCGAAATTGATCGGCATGATGAAACCCACCACCAATTGGGGTCGCAGTCGCTTCAGCTCCTCGACCACCTCTCTGCTGAGCGAGTGGTAGGTGTAGGACTCCGTCACTCCGGCCCGGTCAAGCACGGCAAGCAGTCGCGGCACCAGATCAGGTGTCTCGCCGCCATGCAGCTTGACCTCCAGCAGCTGCGGCAGATTGAGCTGAATCGACAACTGGATCCACTCCTCGAGCGAGGGGATCTTGGCCTCCATGGTGCCGGATCGGACGGTGATCGACGTCAGCTCGTCCTGGGTGAGGTCTTTGACGTTGAGGTTTCTGCCGGCCAAGCGCTTGAGATTGGTGTCGTGCATCACGACGAACTTGCCGTCCTTGGTTTCGAGTACGTCGAACTCAACCCGGTCGGCTCCTGCTTTGGCGGCGGCCTGCAGGGCAGGAAGCGTATTTTCCACTCCACCTTGAATGAACCCGCGGTGCGCTATCACCTCGGTCTCCTCGCTATTGACAAGGTTGACCATGGTCTGGTGATTCAGCACTGCACTGAAAGCGAAAGCCACCGCGATGACGCCCGCTGTCAAGCCCCAGAGCAGCCTGCGGCGCCTGGCGGTGATCTGAGACGGCTCTGACCAAGAAATGACGGTTGGGGTGTGTCGATGATCTTCAGGCAGTCGGACGAGCCAATCCCGCATCATCGCGGTCAGCGATTGGACGATCATGATCGTGAGCAGCGCGCTGATCACAAACACGCCGATCTGCCAGACACTGAGCCCAGCAGCGGCCGTCCATGGTGAGGCAACCGGCTGAAGCAGGTCGGTGGCGATTGTCGGAGCGATGGTGAAGGCGGCTAGCGCAAAAATGGCCAGTACAGCGGGGATGAAGACCACGATGAGTAAGCCGACAATGCGGAGCGATCGCCAGCGGGTCAGTCGCCAGCTGGTCACGAACGCTTCCCAGACGCCTGCTGAGGTTGTGCCCAGTAAGGGCAAGGTGAAGAGCACCCGCAGATTCAGGTAGAAGACGACCAGCACGAAGGCGCCGTAGATAAGGCTTCCAGACCCGCTCTTGGTCAGCTCCTCACTGACGAAGGGTGGCACGGCCACCTTCTTGGTCAACAGCGTCGTGAGTCCTAGTTGGCCGAGGGGCAGCAACAAGATGAGGTAGACGATCATCAACAGGCCCTGTGGGTGAGCCAGTTTCTTGATCGTCCCCCAGACCTGGCGGAGGACAAGTCGGAACGAAGTCGCATCGCCGTCTTGGTGATGCGATGCCAGCACGAACAAGGTGATCAGTTCGGCCATGATGGTGAAGACGGCGACAAAGGCAATCAGCAGGAGGGTCACATCGGCCAGCGGATTGCGCAGCACGTGGGAAATCCGGTCGTACGCGATGCTGCCCAGGCCGGTCTCTACCAGCACCAATTGATAGAGCAACTGGATCACCGGAATGGCGATCACGATCACCAATAGCTGGATTGCGCCGACTACGAGGACGTAGAACTGCGGACGACGCCAGGTTGTGCGATGCGCTGTGCCGATTGCGCGGAAGATCCCCACCGGCTTCTCAGCGGGCTTGGTTGCTGGCCTCTTCTCCCCGAGCTCGCTTACGGCCACCTGGCATTACTTACTGCGTCGACTCCGCATCTGCCGATAATGCCAAGTCCGAGTAGATAATGCGAGACCCGAAAATGTGCTCTGAGCCTGTCGAAGGGCGGATTATGCCGCTAAGTACCTGGATCAGCTACTCCCCGCGTACGAGAAATGGGCGGAGGTGGAGTTTCCCATCTGGTCGGCAGCGCCGGGTCACGACGGCCAGATTCGATTCGCTCTCGCTGGCGCCCAATGTGTATCTTGGTCCGTTGGTGCCGCCGGTCCAGCGGCAGCGACGTGCCCCTATAGCTCAGCAGGCAGAGCGTCTCCATGGTAAGGAGAAGGTCTGCGGTTCGATTCCGCATGGGGGCTCGGACTCCGTCTCCGGTGCCACCGCGCATCGGCGGAATATGCGGTCTGTTCAGACCGTTGCCCGACCGGGAAACTGGTAGGGGAGTGCACAGCGGGATAGCTCAGGCGGTAGAGCAAGCGGCTCATAATCGCTGTGTCGCGGGTTCGAGTCCCGCTCCCGCTACCGGCACCACGAGCACCGACAAGGTTTTCAACCACCGAGATTTTGAGGACACGCCATGGCCAAGACCACCGATATCCGGCCAAAGATCACGCTGGCTTGTACACAGTGCAAGGAGCGGAATTACATCACCAAGAAGAACCGGCGCAACGACCCGGATCGCCTTGAGCTGAAGAAGTTTTGCCCGCGCTGCAAGACTCATACCCCGCATCGCGAAACCCGCTGACGAAGCTGAGCCAGCCAGATCGTCCGCTGATCGGACTCGCCCACGGCAGCAGGCATCCCGAGGGCAGCCTCGGCATCGAGCGGCTGATGGTTGCCGTCGCCGAGCAGGCAGAGCTGATCACCCTGCCCGCTTATCTTGACCTGGCCGAGCCTGACCTCGCCGCTGCGGTAGGTCAGCTCACCGATACTGGTCACAACAGCGCCGTTGTCGTTCCTCTGCTCTTTACCGAGGCTTTCCACGCCACGGTCGACGTCCCTGAAACGGTACGCACCGTCAGTGAATCCGTTCCCTTCCAACTCATCGTGGCCGACATCCTCGGCACCGGGGATGACGTCGCGCACCTGCTCCGCGAAAACATGGCGGCAGGCGGCATCGACGATCGCAGCTCCGTACTGCTCTTTGCTGTCGGATCGTCCCGGCCAGCGGCCAACGAGGCGGTTGTCGATCTCGCGGATCGGCTGGCCGATGGCCGCCAGGGTCCGGTACGCGCGTGTTTTGGCACCTGCTACCCAGGCATCGCGGACGTAGTGGACGGATTGCCGGAGCCGGTTGCAGTCCTACCGCTGTTCCTGACCGAGGGCTTGTTGTTAGCACCCGTGCGCGAACTTGCCTCTCAGCACGGCTGGCAAATGTCGGAGCCGCTGGGGGAGCGAGCAGCCGAGCTGGTACGGCGGCGGTACGACAGCGCCCGCGCCCTCCTTTTGTGAGCTGCACGCGCTGGGTTTGATTGCTCGCTCCGCTCGCTGCGATGGGAAGCCGCCTTCTTCGTCGTCGCTCGCAGCCGGCCACGTCCGTTAGCGTTATTGCCATGGCCATCACGGAGGCACATGCCGGCCGCCGCTATCCACCCATCGATCCTTACCAGGTGTCGGCCGCGAAGATCGCGGAGTTCGCGACCGCGTTGGGTGATGACAACCCGCGATATCGCGGGAATTCAGCGATCGCGCCGCCGACTTTCGCCGCGGTGATCTCGGCGCCGGCATGGGATCAGCTTTTCGGCGACCCGGAATTGGAATTGTCGGTTGAGCGGATCGTGCATGGCGACCAGCGGTTCACCTTCATGCGTCCGCTCCGCGCCGGCGACATCGTGATTGCCACGGCGACTATCGACAAAGTGCGGATACGCACGGGTTCGGAGTTGATTTCCGCCACCGTGGACCTCACAGGCCGCGACTCGGAGCCCATCTGCGTCGCGCAAGCCACCTTTCACCATGCTCGGGAGGCGGCGGTATGAAGGCGACCGTCGTGGAGGGCGTGGAGGTCGGAACCGCGCTGCCGTCGTTGACCATGCGCTTCACCAGGAAACGGCTAGTCCGTTACGCCGGGGCCTCGACCGACTTCAACCCGATCCATTACTCCGAATATTTCGCGGCCCGGATAAATCTTCCCGGAGTCATCGCGCACGGGATGCTCACCATGGGAACCGCGCTTCGAGTAGTCACCAATTGGGTAGGAGATCCCAGCCGGGTGATTTCCTACGCCGTCCGGTTCACCAGGCCAGTTGTCGTACCGGATGACGCGGACGGCGTCGAGGTGGAATTCAGTGGCAGCGTCTCTGCGATCAACGGATCGCTGGTCACGGTCAACATCGACGCGGTCAGTGGTGG
>DATLQP010000316.1:0-2164 GCA_035535155.1 Propionibacteriaceae bacterium | reverse complement strand
GGCCACGGTGTGAGGTTGTTGGGGTTTGGCTTTGAGCCATTTCTTCAACGTTTGGTGGAAGCGTTCCACTTTGCCGCAGGTGGTGGGGTGGTTCGGCCTGGAATGCTTCTGGGTTACGCCGAGCCGGCGGAGTTCGGCTTGGAAACCGTTGATGGTGTCCCGGCCGGCTTGGCCGCCGGCGAAGCGGGTGGTGAACACCATGCCGTTGAGTTCCTAACCGATGTCAAGCCGCTGTGGTGGTCGTAGCGTTGGGTGTGGACGGACCGGTTGATGGAGCGCTCGGCGACTCCTTGCTTCGCCGGTCCGTTCCTGTGTCGGTCGTGGTTCTGCGCCGGGCCCGGCGGTCTTTGGGTATTGCGTAGCGTTCGGCGATGATCGCCCGGGCTTGGTCGATGGTTACTGGTGTGCCGTCGACGTCACGGAGCTGGTATGGCTGTCCGGCGCGCCAGCAGGCGATGATTCTGGTTAAGAGCGTGGTGGCGATGTGGCACAGCGCCGAGTTGTGGTGTTTGCCGGCGTCGGTCATGAGGCGGTGGTATTTGGCGGCCAGGGTGGGGTCGATGCGGCGGGCCTGGCCGGCGGCCATGAACAGTGCCTGCCGTAAGACCGCGTCGCCGCGTTTGGTTGGGCCGCCGTGTCGATTGTTCACACCGGAAGCGTCGAGGGTGGGAACCAGGCCGGTGAAGGCTCGAGCGCCGGCGAGGGAGGTGAACCGGTTCGGGTCGCCGAGCCGCCCCAGGATCGCGGCGGCGGTGATCGCGGCGACACCGGGAGCCGAGGTGACGATTCCGGTCGGGTCGGTTTCACGCAGCAGCAGCGCGGTCCGCTCGTCGAGGTCTTTGATCTCCTCGGTCAGCTGCAACGCCAACCGGGCCTCGATCGCGATGTCCTCGGCCAGATCGGGATAGGCCAGCTCTCCGCCGGACCACAGCTGGAGGGTTTCCTGGGCTGCGGCGAGTAACGCGGCGGCGTGCGGCTCGCCGCAGGCGCCGCGGGAGTGCCGGTAGCAGAACCGGGCCAGCCTGGTGCGGCCAAGCCGTTTCACCACATGCGGATCGGCATAGCCGGCGGCGAGGAACTTCAACGGCGTCCGGTTAGCCAGATCGGCGCCGATCACGGCATGCCAGGCAGGGCCGAGGATCTCCAACAGTGCATCCAGTCGGGCCAGGCTTTGGCTGCGGCGATGCGTCAGCGTCGAGTGCAACTTCGCCGCCCGCTTCAACGCATCACCCGGACCGAGACCCTGCTCGACATGCAGGCCGTCGGGATGCAGCATCGGCAGCCGGGCTAGCAGCTGGGAGTCCAACCGGTCGGACTTGGTGTGCTTGGCGTAGTAGCGGCGCAGATCCGCCGACCGCTCCGGCGGCACCAAGACGACGTCGGCGCCGCGGCGTCTAAACCAGGCGGCCAGCGGCACCCACGCGTTGCGGGTGGGCTCCATCACCACCAACACGCCGGCCGGGTCGGTGTCGTCGGGCAGCATGGCCCACAGACGGTCTAGATCCTGCGGCGTGGTGCGGAACCGACGTCCGGTCCAGATAAACCGGCCCTGCTCATCGGCAAGGCTGACCTGGTGAGCGGCTCGACACGCGATGTCGATGCCCAGGCGAAGCGGCATGGTGAACTCCCAATCAGAGACGACGTTAGAAACTGTCGACTGCCCGCTGCCCACGAGAACGACCGCACCAGACATTCGCTAACAGGGATCCGCGAGCTGTTCGGCTCCGCGCGGTCGCCAGGTTCCTAACAGGGTGGCCGATCTCCGGCAGCAGGCCCCGCACACCAACGTGATCAACAGGCAAGGAGTCGCATGCGCTCCACTCGGTCAAGCAACGACAGTGCACGGGTGCCGGACCCCTCGATCCTCACACCGCCGGCCGGACAATAAGCGGACCTTCAGGGCACCACCAAGCTTGAATGTCCTTCTGCAGCATGAAGTCGGCCATGACGTCTTGCGCGGCTTCGACCATGTGTCCGCCGTTCACCGTTTTGCAGCCGGCGGATTCCGCAGCCTTGATGAGTGGGGTGACGCCGTGTCCGGCTATGACGTCGCCGACGAACATGGACGCGGTCAGCAGTGCAGTGTCGACTGGGAGCGGGTCGTCGTCTTCCATGCCCATGGGGGTTGCGTTGCACACCAGGTCACAGTCGGTGGGATCAGGCG
>DATLQP010000315.1:0-9542 GCA_035535155.1 Propionibacteriaceae bacterium | reverse complement strand
GGCAGGATGTTGGCGGACAGGTTGGGGCCGTTGATGGTGTCCCAGAGGTATTGGGCCTGGTGGATCGCCTCGCTCGTGGTCAGGTCGGCGTAGCGGGTGAAGTACGAGCGCGGATCGCGGAAGGCCGTGTCACGCAGCGAGAGGAAGCGGCTCACGTACCAGTCCCGTACGTCCGCCGCGTCGGCATCGACATAAACCGAGAAGTCGAAGAAGTCACTGACCGCAAGCCCGGTCGTGCCTTCGGGTCGCGACCGCGCCGGCTGGAGAACGTTGAGTCCTTCCACGATCAAGATGTCGGGTCGCCGCACCCTGATCTGGGCATCCGGCACGATGTCATAGGTCAGATGGCTGTAGACCGGGGCCATCACTTCTTCCTGGCCGGATTTGACATCGATCACAAAGCGCAGCAGAGCGCGCCGATCATAGGACTCCGGGAAACCCTTTCGATGGAGCAGCCCGCGGCTTTCCAGCTCGATATTGGGGAACAGGAAGCCGTCGGTAGTGACCAAGCTGACCCGAGGATGTTCAGGCCAGACGGCGAGCAGCTCCCGAAGGAGCCGAGCGGTGGTGGACTTCCCGACGGCGACCGACCCTGCGATGCCGATCACAAACGGCGTACGCTCCACTGACACCTGGAGAAACTCATTCGTCGATTGATGCAACTCGCTGGTGTGCAGGAAGTAGCGGCTCAGCAGTCGAGTGAGCGGCAAATACACCTCACGCACATCGAGCATGCTGGTCGGATCGCCCAGGCCGCGGACTTTCTCCAGAGTCGCCTCGTCGAGCGGGATGGGCATCTGTTCGGCAAGCTCGGCCCAATCTGCCCGACGGCGCTCCACGTACGCCCCAAGGAGCTGCAGATCATCCCGCATAGCAGAAATCTAGTGTCGGATGATGAATCGGCTCACAACCTGGCCCGGATCGGGCACGGCAATCGCTGACAGCCCAGCGGCGAAGAGCTGGAAAGGTACAGTTCCGCCTATGTGCGGAATCGTCGGATACGTCGGGGGCAAGGCCGCGCTGGACGTCGTGGTCGAGGGTCTGCGCCGTCTGGAGTACCGCGGCTACGACTCGGCGGGCGTCGCCATTGTGGCCGACGAGACGCTGTATGTGGCCAAGAAGGCCGGCAAACTCGGCAATCTCGAAAAACTGCTGGCCGAGGAGCAGTTGCCGCGCAGCGGGGTGGGTATCGGTCACACTCGCTGGGCGACGCACGGTGGACCGAACGACGTCAATGCGCACCCGCATACCTCTGCTGATGGGCGAATCGCCCTGGTGCACAACGGAATCATCGAAAACTATGTGACGCTGCGGGACGAGCTCGAGGCGGCAGGCATCCGGTGCGTGTCCGAAACCGACACCGAGATCGTGGCACAACTGCTGGGCCGGCAGGTCACGGCCGGGGTGCGGCTTGCTGAAGCCATGCGAACGGTGTGTCGGCGACTGCGCGGCGCCTTCACCCTGGTGGCTGTTGATAGCCAGCAGCCGGACACCGTGGTCGCAGCTCGCCGCAACTCCCCGTTGGTCGTTGGTGTCGGAGAGGGAGAAAACTTCGTCGCATCTGACGTCGCCGCCTTCATTGACCACACCCGCGAAGCGATCGAGCTGGGCCAAGATCAACTGGTGACGATTACCGCGGACAGCGTGGTGATCACCACCTTCGAGGGTCAGCCTGCCGAGGTGCGGCCGTACCACGTGGACTGGGACCTGTCTGCGGCGGAAAAGGGTGGCTACGACTGGTTCATGCGCAAGGAGATTTACGAGCAGCCGCGAGCGGTCGCTGACACGCTGCTTGGCCGGCATGATGCGAGTGGCCGGCTGACGTTGGATGAAATCCGGATGACCGAAGACGAGCTGCGACAGGTCGACAAGATTATCGTCGTCGCCTGCGGTACGGCCTTCTACGCAGGACTGGTGGCCAAATACGCGATCGAGCATTGGACCCGGATTCCCTGTGAGGTGGAGCTTGCGAGTGAGTTCCGTTACCGCGACCCAATCCTCGGCCCGGCCACGCTCGTCGTAGCAATCAGTCAGTCCGGGGAGACCGCAGACACCTTGATGGCCATCCGGCACGCCCGGGAGCAGCGGGCCAGGGTGCTCGCCATCTGTAATACCAACGGCTCGACCATCCCGCGCGAGTCGGATGGGGTGATCTACACCCATGCGGGCCCGGAGATCGGTGTGGCCTCGACCAAGGGATTTCTTACCCAGCTGGTCGCCTGCTATCTGCTCGGTCTCTACCTCGCGCAGGTGCGGCAAGCGAAGTCCTGCGATGAGATCGGGGATGTCCTGCGGGAGCTTGCGGCCATGCCTGACGCCATTCAGGGGGTGCTCGACGACCTCGAGCCGGTGATCGAGCTGGCCGCCGCGTTCGCCAAGAACCGCTCGGTGCTCTTCATCGGCCGACATGTGGGCTACCCAGTCGCACTCGAAGGTGCCTTGAAGCTGAAGGAGCTGGCCTATATCCACGCCGAAGGCTTCGCCGCCGCTGAGCTGAAGCACGGCCCGATTGCGTTGATCGAGAACCAGCTGCCGGTGTTCGTCGTCGTTCCGCCAAGCGGTGACGTACTGCACGACAAGGTGCTTTCCAACCTGCAGGAGGTACGTGCCCGCGGCGCCAAGACCATCGTCTTGGCCGAGGAGGATGACGTCGAGGTGATCTCCTACGCGGATGTCATGATCAGTTTGCCGAAGGTGTCGACATTGCTCCAGCCGCTGGTGGCCACCCTTCCGCTGCAGATGTTTGCCTGCGAACTCGCCACCCGGAAAGGCCACGACGTCGATCAGCCGCGTAACCTGGCGAAGTCCGTCACCGTTGAGTGATTGTCCGAACGAACCAACAAGTGCCGTGATCACGCTGCGAGCGTCGGGGATCGCGCGCCGCCGAACGGAGGAGGAGCGAGCGGAGGCGTTCTTTCCTCTGCGAGCGACGACGACGGCGGCGGACACCACGCGCGATGCGCGAGCAGCGTCATGATAGTTGGAGTGGGCATCGACGTCTGTGACGTCGATCGATTTGCCGAGTCAATGCAACGCCGACCCGGACTTGTCCAACGGATCTTCACTCCCGCCGAAGCCGAGCGTCCGGTGGCGTCGAAGGCTGCTCGATTCGCCGCAAAGGAGGCCTTGGCGAAGGCGCTGGGCGCTCCGGACGGCTTGTCGTGGCTGGACGCCGAGGTGGTCACCGACGATCACGGCAAGCCCTCGTTCAAGATCATGGGCACCGTCGCCGCCCGTGCCGCCGAGCTCGGCATCGGCACCATTCATCTCAGCATGTCCCACGATGCAGGCATCGCGTCGGCCGTCGTAATCTGCGAAGCGTGATCATGCGCGCGTACCGCGTCGAGGTGATTCGTCGCATCGAAGAGCGGGCCATTGCCGTACAGGGCGTCGACGTGTTGATGCAGCGGGCTGCAGCTGCCGTTGCCGCAAGTGCCTCCGACCTTTTGCGGTCCACCACCGGCGGCCGATACGGGCGCCACGTCATGATCATGGTGGGAGTCGGCAACAACGGGGGCGACGCGTTGTTCGCCGGCGTACGCCTGGCCCGTCGTGGCGTACGCGTCACCGCAGTGCGATGCCTCGGCACGCCTCATCCGGGCGGCAGCGCCGCGCTCATTGCGGCTGGCGGCCGATTGGTCGATCTCGATGATTTGATCACAAGGTTGCCCTCCGACCTGGTCATCGATGGGATCTTGGGCATCGGTGGCCGACCTGGTCTGCCCGACCAGGTCGCACAACTCGTCCAATCCGTCCTGGACCGGAACGTTCCCATCGTCGCCGTCGACCTGCCCTCGGGAGTGGCCGCTGATACCGGTGCAGTGCCCGGCGCGGCGGTACGTGCGACAAGGACGATCACTTTCGGTGAGCGTAAGCCTTGCCACCTCCTGCGGCCCGCGTTGGCGTACTGCGGCGACATAACGGTGGTCGACATCGGGCTTGGTGCTGATCATGAGGAGGCGGCTGACCTGCTCGGGCTGGATGAGGACGATCTGGCACACGCGTGGCCCTATCCGAACGAGCGCAGCGACAAGTACGCGCGCGGAGCGGTCGGAGTCGATACAGGCTCCGATCAGTATCCAGGTGCCGCCGTGATGTCGGTCTACGGCACCGTCTACGGCGGCGCGGGCTACGTCCGATTTCTGGGCGCCGAGCGACCGGCCGCCACCATCTCCGCCCAGCTGCCGAACGTGGTGTTCTCGCCCGGCCGAGTGCAGGCATATCTTTTCGGCTCCGGCTGGGGTCATCGGTCCGACGGCGCCAGGGTGCTCGCTGATGCGGCCGAGCAAGGGCTGCCAGCGGTCGTAGACGCCGACGGGCTCGGCTACCTGCCCAAACCGGCACCCGCTAACTGGCTACTCACTCCGCATGCTGGGGAGCTGGCGCGGCTGCTAGGGCGCGAGCGCAGCTGGGTCGAGGAGGATCCGGTACGTGCCGTCACCGCCGGGGCCGAGCAGACGGGCGCGGCTGTGCTCTTGAAAGGTGCCACCCAGCTCGTCGCAGCTCCTGATGGTGGGCCGGTGCTGGTTGCGGTGCCGGGCCCAGCGTGGACGGCGCAGGCAGGATCTGGCGACGTACTCGGCGGTGTCTGCGCTGCACTCCTGGCCGCCGGACTGGACGCCCAGCAGGCAGGCCAACTGGGAGCGTCGGTCCAGGCCGTCGCCGCGACTGAGCATCCCGGAGTGCTCGCGCCCCAAGAGCTGGCCCGCGCCATCGGACAGACTCTGGGACACCTCGAAGATCGGGCCAAGGCCCGGTGACCAGTCAGCTCCGGGTGCCGGGTGCGCTAGCCGGTATCGACCCGGCAACCGCCTGTGCGGAGATTGATCTGGCCGCTTTCCGCTCCAACGTGGCCACCCTGCATGCGCACGCAGGTGTCCCGATCATGGTTGTCGTGAAGGCGGACGGCTACGGGCACGGGATGCTCGAATGCGCTCGGGAAGCCAGAGCGGTGGGTGCGGACTGGCTCGGCGTGGCCACAGCCGCAGAAGCCCTACAGCTCCGCGAAGCCGGTGACACCGGGCCGATGCTGTCCTGGCTGTACGGCGTGGATGAGGACCTGACGCCGCTGGTAGCCGCCGATGTCGACGTGTCAGCGCAATCTGTCGATCAAATCGGCCGGCTGATCGCTGCGGCCGCAGTCGCTGAACGACGTGCCCGAGTGCATCTCAAGATCGACACCGGACTCTCCCGAAACGGAGCCCCGAGCTACGACTGGCACCAGGTGTGCGCCATGGCAGCTGAGGCCGAACACGCCGGGGCGGTCGAGGTAGTAGGCATTTGGTCGCACTTTGCAGCGGCAGACGAGCCGGGCCATCCATCTGTTCCGCTTCAGATTGAGGCGTTCCAGCAGGCGTACGAGCAGGCCAGAGCCGCCGGCCTCGAGCCCACCGTGCGGCACCTCGGCAACTCGGCCGGGGCGCTCGTGGTGCCCGAGGCGCGGTTGGATCTGGTGCGCGTCGGCATCGCGGCGTACGGCATTGACCCGGCTCCCGGGATCGCAGCACGTGCCGGGGTTACATTGCGGCCGGTCATGCGCCTTCGCTCCCAGCTGGTCAATGTCAAAGACATTCCCGCGGGAGCCGGCGTCTCGTACGGATGGACCTGGATCGCAGAGGCTGCGACCACCGTCGGTCTGGTACCGCTCGGCTACGCCGACGGGATACCGCGACATGCCGGGAACCGAGCCTGGGTGGGGTGGTCCGGAGCCTTGGCGCCGGTACGCGGTCGAATCTGCATGGACCAATTCGTCGTCGAGTTGGGCGCGGGACATGCGGCTAAGGCAGGCGACGAGGTCATCGTGTTCGGCCCCGGTGATCAGGGCGAACCAACCGCTGCTGACTGGGCTGCGTGGTGCGACACCATCGGCTACGAGATCGTGACCCGTATCGGGGTTCGGGTGCCACGCCGCCATCTCCGTGCCACCCCGGAGGTCGGCTGATGGCGCCGAACCGGGGCCGGCTCGCTACCGGGTTGGGGCTGGTGGCCAGTGTTGCTGCGCTCGCAGCGGGCGGCATCGCATTGGGCATCGAACTCGAGCGCAGAATCGTCGCCAAACGGATTGCACGCAACTCCGAGGCAGACCTGGAGGGGTTCTTCTCGCTGCGCTCCGATGGGCCTGACATCATCACGCCGGACGGCGTCGTGCTGCACACCGAGGTGGATGAGGGTGAGGCTGACGACATCACGCTGGTCTTTGTGCATGGGTACGCGCTCAACATGGACTGCTGGCACTTCCAGCGCCTCCATTTCCGTGGCCAGCTGCGGCAGGTGTTCTACGACCAGCGTTCGCACGGCCGATCGAGCCGCTCTGAGGCCGAGCTGTGCCGGATTCCCCAGCTCGCCGAGGATCTCTATCAGGTGCTGCAGGAGGTTGTGGGTCCTGCACGGGTGATTCTCATCGGGCACTCGATGGGCGGTATGGCGATCATGCGGCTCGCACAGACTCGTCCTGAACTCTTCGGCAGTCAGGTGCTCGGCGTCGCTCTGTTCTGCACCTCGGCAGGCGAAATGGCCGACTACTCGCCGATCCGAGGGATACCCGGCCGCACCTTCTCCAGGATCGCCGAGCCCTTGATGGCCGGCCTGAATCGCCTTCCCGAACTGGTCGCGCAGGGCCGCCGCGCCGGCAGCGATCTTGGTTATGTGGTCACCCGCCGGATGGCGTTCGGATCTGAGGTGCCACCAAGCTATGTCGATTTCGCCTCCGAGATGCTGGCGGAGATCCCCTTGGAGGTGGTGGCTGACTACTATCCGGCGTTCAGCGAGCTCGATGAGTATCACGCTCTCGAGATCATCAGTACCGTGCCGACGGTCACGGTCGGCGGCGAGAACGACATGATCACTCCCATCGAACACACAGCGCGCATCATCGAGCTGCTTCCCAAGGCGGAGGCCATCCGGGTGGAGAACTGTGGTCACCTGGGAATGATCGAGAAGCACGAGATCTTCAACGGTGCCCTGGACCGGTTGCTCGCCCGCGTACGCGCCAACTTGTCACAGAATGCGCGCTGAGCTTGTCGAAGCGCGTGCCCCCTCGTTCGGCAGCTGAGCGGAGCAATCAAACCGCCACACTACGATGGTCCGCTAGTGAGCGTCTCGGTTTCTGATCTTGTGGTTACGATCGCGTCGCCGCAGGATGCGGCCGCGATGGTTCAGGTCATCCACAACGCATTCCGGGCTCGACCACCCGTCGATCCGCCCTCTGCAGCCATCGACGAGACCGTGGAAACCCTGACCGCCGCCTTGCAGCAAGGCAGCGGAATCCTGGCCGAGGTCGGTCGTCGCCCGGTGGGCGTCATCGTGGTGGTGCGGGGCGCTGATGGTGTGGCGAATTTCACCCGGGTCTCAGTCCATCCTGAATTCCAGCGGCACGGCATCGCTTCGGCTATGGTTCCGGCGGCCGAGGAGCTTGCGGCCATTCGTGGCTTCGAGCGCGTCGAGCTCCTCGTGCGAGCCGAATTTCCGGAATTCCTTGCCTTCTGGCAGCATCGTGGTTTCGTCCTGGACCGAGTCGTATCGCACGGTGTGATCTTGACCAAACGGCTGCCCGTGGCGATCAAGGTGCCCACCAGCGCTGCGATGGTGCGGCTAGGAGAGCGGCTGGCGCAGCTGCTGCAACGCGGAGATGTGATTCTCGCCGCTGGTGATCTTGGTGCCGGGAAGACGACTTTGACACAGGGCATCGGGCGTGGCCTCGGGTCGGAGGGCCCGATCATCTCACCGACTTTCGTGCTGTCTCGGATCCACCCATCGGCCATCGGCCGCCCGACGCTGATGCACGTGGACGCCTACCGGCTGTCCACGCCATCGGAGCTTGATGATCTTGATCTCGATGCCGCGGTAGCCGATTCGATCACTGTCGTGGAGTGGGGGCAGGGGATCGCCGACGAGCTGGCTGAGGACCGATTGGAGATCGACATCTGGACCTCTCCGGTAGATTTCTCGGCCGCCGGCGATGACAGCGAGCGGGTTGTGACGATCCGGGCAGTTGGTCCCAGGTGGTGCGACATGGACTTGAGCGTGCTGGGTGGTGATGATCATGAGTAAGACCGGGCTCGTTCTCGCCCTGGACACCTCGACGGTGGTCAATGTTGGTCTTGCCAGCGGTGATCGGGCGCTCGCGACGGCGACCGTCGCCGATCAGATGGCCCATGTCGAGCAACTTATCCCGTTGGTCTCCGAATGCCTGGATACCGCTGGCGTAGCCGTTGGTGATCTTGAGCAACTGATCGTCGGTGTTGGCCCCGGACCGTTCACCGGGCTGCGGGTCGGTGTCGTCACCGCACAGGTACTCAGCCGAGTGCTCGGTTTGGAGTTACGGGGAATCTGCAGTCTCGACGTCGTCGCCGCGCAGTTTGCTGGAGCAGGTTCTGCGGATTTCGTGGTGGCCACCGATGCCAGGCGCCGGGAGGTGTACTGGGCTCGCTACAGCCGCGGCGGCGTACGGCTTGGTGATCCGCAAGTTTCGCGGCCCAGCGACGTACCACGGCTGCCCACCATCGGACCCGCAGCCGATCTTTACGCGGATCAACTGGAGGCGGTGCCGGGCCCGCGCTCGCTGGATCCGGGCATACTCGCGACTCGCGGCCCGACGCTTCCCGACGTCGGCCACGAGCCGGCCTATCTGCGCCATCCTGATGCGACAGAGCTGACCCGGCCCAAATCAGTGCTGCACTACCAGGGTGTGCGGCGATGATTTCTGCCTCCCGCAATCCGGACATCAGCATCCTGCCCGCTCGGCTGGATGATCTTCCCGCGATCATGGGGTTGGAGCAGGCTGGCTTTCCCGCCGCTGAGCAGTGGAGCGAGCGCAGCTGGCGCGGCGAGCTTCTCAGCGAGCGTCGCACGATCTTGGTCGCCCGGGCGCAGCACCCGGTCGGCGTAATCTCGATCGCGACCGTCGGTGAACTGGCTGATCTTCACCGCCTCGTGGTCGAGCCGCGCAGCCGACGGCAGGGGATCGGAGCCGATCTTGTTCGAGCCGGCCTGGAGATCGTGCGGCAGCTTGGGGTACGCGCGGTGATCTTGGACGTCGCGTACCACAACGAGGCTGCGATTGCGCTCTATCAGCAGCTGGGCTTCGAGCAGTTGAGCGCCCGGCAGGACTACTACGGGCCGGGTCAGCACGCGTTGATCTTGAAGCTTTATGAGCTGCAGACCTGGCCGGATCGCTTCGCGACGACGACGGAGGACGCGTGACCAGTTCGCCGAGCCTGGCCGCCGGCGGCCCGCTCATCGTCGGTATCGAGTCCTCATGTGATGAGACCGGTGTCGGCATTGTACGAGGGCACGAGCTGCTGGCCAACGAGGTGGCCTCCAGCGTCGAGCTGCATGTGCGGTTCGGCGGTGTGGTGCCGGAGGTGGCAAGCCGTGCCCATCTCGAGGCCATGGTGCCGACCCTGCAACGCGCCTGCGCCGCGGCCGATATCGACTTGTCGGAGATCGACGGCGTGGCGGTCACCGCCGGACCAGGCCTGATGGGTGCGCTAGTCGTCGGTATTGCCAGCGCGAAGGCGCTCGGGTACGCATTGAACAAGCCG
>DATLQP010000314.1:0-13470 GCA_035535155.1 Propionibacteriaceae bacterium | reverse complement strand
ACGAGGGCTGGCTACTCGTCAGGGTCAGGACTGTTGTCGCTCAGTATCCGCGTATCGCGAGCGCTGTCGAGGCCAGCGGTTGTCTTGGCGGCAGCGGCAGAGGACGGCGTGACCCTCTTGGTGTAGTTGTCCCTGATGAAGGCGAAGTTGGCGTCGTACTTCCCATAGATCCGGGCGTCCGGGATCCGAAGCATAACTTCATTGCTGTCTCGCAAGCTGGTCTTGGTCAGGTTCTGCGACGTGGTGTAGACGATCTTCTGGCCTGCGACGCCCTGATAGGTGCCATTGATCAGCAGAACCTTGTTGTGCATATAGAGACCGTTGACAGGACGGGTGTTGTACGTGGGGATTTTGCCATCGAGGAGCTCAGCAGTCACTTTGCTCTCGATTGTGTCCTGACCTCCAGGACCATCGGGATAGATCACCTCGACGCTGCAACCCTTCTTCTTGAGGTCGCTCAGCTTCTCCGCGAGATAGAGCCGCAGGTTCGTCCAGAAATATGTCGTGATCTTGATGGTGCTAGGACAGCTGACATCGTTGAGAATGTTGTAGATCGTGTCCGAGTTCTTCGTGGACCCGGCCCGCGGGAAGAAGTACTCCTTGTACGGAGGGCTCTCCACCGTGTGGTAGTAGTCGGTGTTCGTTTTGTCGGGCAGCATGTCGTTGAAATTGTCCACGTTCGCGTTGTAGAGCGTGCTGTCGTTCACCGTGTAGGTGTTGTTCCACGATTCAGTGATGCCCGTTCCCGCCGGGTTTGCGGAGGAGATCATCGACACACGCGTGGCGTTTCCGACCCGCGAGAACAAGTAGAGATGAGAGTGGATGAATGAGGGCTTGCTCGACATGCAGCTGTACGTGCAGGTCTTGAGATAGCTCGTATTGCTGTACGGAGTCGACTTCTTAAGTTCACTCCGCAACGTCCTGATCTCAGGTGTCTCGGTGTGGCTATCGACGAGTAGGCGTACATTCACTCCCCGCTTGTGGGCGGTAATCAAGGCGGTGGCCATCGGGTTCCAGCTGAAGGAGTAGACCGCAAATCGGATGTACGAGCCACCTGGCACGCTGTCCACAGCGTCTTTCACCTGGTTCATCACCGCCAGCTGCTCGGCCGGGCTTCCGGCCGGATTGTTGAAGACCACATCGTTAGCTGGAGGTGTGTACGACTTTGGCGGCGGCGGCGGTACCGCCGCCTTAGCTTGCGCCGACGGCATGATCATCATTCCGAGCGCCAAGATGATGAGCGCCACCAGAGGGTGGACGAGCTTTTTCATGAAGAACCGAACCCCCGAATTTAGTGTGTTGGGGGAAGACCTGACGGTTGGGATGTCAGCCCCGGTCTTCCCCGCTTTGCTACCCCGGATAGCGCCACAGCAGCCGCACGCTAACACGCTGGAATGCTGGCGATCCGACGAAACTTTGAGGTCCGCGCGACACCTCGGGACGACACGCGGGCGCGATGCGAAGTTGTGATCAGATCGTCCGGAGCGGGTGATGGTCACAGCCTGATAACGGAGGTGGTCTCAGCCAGTCACCGCACGACCGAGGAGGTGATGCCGGCCGGAGGTGGACGTGACGTTCTCAGCAGAGCAGGTCGAGGAGCTGTGGGACCGATGGCGGCGGGGTGAGCCGAGCCGGCTGATCGCCCGATCGTTGGGCTGGCACGCGACCAAGGTCCGGCGGGCACTGGCCCCCTCCGGCGGGATGCGACAGCCAGCCCCGCGTCGTCAGGAACGGCACCTATCCGGCCTCGAGCGCTCTATTTCATAGCCATGTGGGCACCGAAAATCCGCGGCTCTCTGCCGACAACTTCGGTACGGTGCCCAAGGTTGTACCGCTTGGAGAGTACGGCAGCGCTCAAGGGAGAGGGATGCAGGCATTAGAGGTCCCGCGTGCGGTTGCCGCAACCGTGTCGACCGCTTCATCACTTGGCCTGACAGTCGACGACGTGATCGTTCTTCATGACTCGAACAGGCTCACTGTGCGTCTGCTGCCTTGCGACGTTCTGGCACGGGTGGCACCTGTGGCGCATCAGGTCGCACAGTTCGAAGTCGAGCTTGCTCAGCGGCTCACGGAATACGGGTGCCCTGTGGCTGCTCTCGAGCCTCGAGTGGAGCCACACGTCTATGAGCGTGATGGCTTCGTGGTCACGCTGTGGACCTACTACGAGCCCGTGACATCTCGTGAGGTCTCACCAGCTGACTACGCGAATGCGCTCGCGCGGCTGCATGCCGGCATGCGCAAGCTCGATGTCGCGACGCCGCACTTCACGGATCGCGTCGACTCGGCTCAACAGCTCGTGGCGAGCCGCGACCGCACTCCGGCGCTCACCGAAGCGGACCGGGAGCTGCTCGGCGACACGCTACGAGGTCTGAGACGAGTGATCGGCGAGCGCGGCGGCGAGCAGCTGCTGCACGGCGAGCCGCACCCGGGCAACGTGCTCACCACGAAGAACGGGCTGTTGTTCATAGACCTCGAGACGTGTTGCCGTGGGCCTGTCGAATTCGACCTCGCCCATGCGCCCGAAGAAGTCAGCGAGCACTATCCGGGTGTCAATCAAGACTTGCTGCGTGAGTGCCGGATCCTCGTGCTGGCGATGATCACAACCTGGCGCTGGGATGTAGCCGACCAATTCCCAAACGGGCGTCAGCTGGGCACAGAGTGGCTCAGCCAGATCCGAGCAGCGCTCGAACGCAACGGGCTGGAAACCTATCGTTGATCGCAGGCCTTGGAGGTATGACCAAGCTCGACCGGCTCGCCCGATCCCCGCCCGATGCGCGCAACGAGCCGGGACGGCTCCGGTCGCTTACCCGCTATCCAGAGCCGGCGTTGACTGGTTGAGATCGCCGACGTGGGCTCCGACGATACTGAACTCTGTGAAGGCGCTCTCCGTGCTTCCAGCCGTCCTGCTCTTGGCTGCTTGCACTTCCGGCGCACCCACGACAGCGCCGGGTGACCAGCCGTCATCAACCACGCCGAGCGTCGCATCGACGGCGACCAACGCAGCTTCTGCCAGTGCGGCTCGGCCCAGCGCCACTCCGACGTCTGAACCAACCAAGCCACCCAAGCCGAACCCGATTTCGATCCAAGCGTTGATCACTAAGAAATACGACGGTCGCGACCTCAAAGTCCGGCGGCTCGTGGCCGACTATGGCGCGTACAAGCGCTACATCGTCAGCTACCGCGGTGACGGGTTGACCATTTCGGGTGTGATGAATGTCCCTGACGGCAAGGGTCCGTTTCCGGTCCTGGTGCTCAATCACGGCTACATCGATCCCGATTCCTACTTCCCCGGCCAGGGAATGCCCCGGGAACACGACTACCTGGCGCGGCGCGGCTACGTCGTGCTGCACACGGACTATCGGGGTCACGCCTCCTCTGACAACGACCGAGAAGTGGATTACGAACTCCGCCTGCCGTACGCGGTTGACACGATTAATGCCGTCAAGGCCGTCAAGTCCTCGAAGCTGCCGTTCCTGGATAAAGATCGGGTCGGCTGGCTCGGGCGCTCCATGGGCGGCGGCGTGACTTTGACCGCGCTGGTGGCTCAGCCTGGCCTCGTCGATGCTGCTGTGATCTATGCGTCCGTGAGCTCGCTTGCCGCCGATAACTGGAAGCAGTTCTATCGACCATCGGAAGACCGGTCGCGGACCAACCGGCGGATTGCGCGGACCTACGGTCTGCCGGACAAATCGCCCGAATTCTGGCGTGCGGCCTCGCCGCAGCCGTATCTGAGTCGAGTGACCGAGCCGCTGCTGGTGCACCACGGCACCCGGGACAACACCTGCCCGATCCGCTGGTCAGAGGCGACGGTGAAGACCCTCAAGGCATCGGGCAAAGATGTCACCTTCGTCAAATACCGCGGCGAGGGCCACACCTTCGACCGCCAATGGCGGCGCTCCATAGAGCGGACCGTGGCTTTTTTCGACAAGCACCTGGACTAGCCGAGCGAGTCGCGCATCGGAATGAGCTTGGCGTTCGACTCCGCCAGCTCTGCGGCAGGATCGGATCCGGCGACGATCCCACAGCCGGCGAAAAGCCGGATCTGGTGAGGGTCAGTCTCACTGAGTTGCCCGCAGCGCAGGGCGATAGCCCATTCGCCGTCGCCGTTGGCGTCAATCCAGCCCACCGGTCCGGTGTAACGCTCGCGATCAAGGTGTTCCAGCTCGGCGATCAGCGAACGCGCGCTGTCTGTTGGTGTGCCGCAGACCGCGGCCGTCGGGTGCAGGGCCGCCGCAAGTGCGAGGGAAGCGACTCCCTTGTCGGCTACTGCGGTGATGTCGGTCGCCAGATGCAAGACGTTCGGTAGCTGGAGGACGTAAGGCCCGTCCGGCACGTTCATGCCCGAACAGAAAGGTGCCAGCGCGCGGGCCACCGAGCGGACGGCGTACTCGTGCTCCTCCAGGTCCTTGCTCGAGCGCGCGAGCGCCGCAGCCAGGTTCAGATCATGATCATCATCACCGGACCGGCGGATGGTGCCGGCGAGCACCCGCGAGGTGGCCAGGCCGGCCTCCCGCTTCACGAGCATTTCAGGCGTGGCGCCGACCAGACCGTCGACCGAATAGGTCCAGCACTGGGCGTAGCTCTCGGCTAAGCGCGCGGCGAGCCAGCGCAGGTCGAGGTCATTCTCGGAGCAGGCCAGCAGATCGCGAGCAAGCACAACCTTCTCGAGCTGACCTTGGCCGATGCGGCGTACGGCCTCAGCGACTGCAGCCTGCCAGTCAGGGCCGCTCAGCCCACCATCCGCAAAGGTGACGTTTCGAGGCTGCTGGGCCGGCGTCGGAGAGAAGGTTTCAACGCCTACTCCGGCGACCGGCCCGATCTCGGTCATCCAGACCCGACCGTTGCGACGTCCGACAACCGTCTGCGGCACGATGAGGCTTGATCGTCCGGCGGAGTTAGCCGGATCGAAGAGGAAGCATCCGTACGCCATCAGACCAGCACCCGCAGGCGGATCATCCAGCTCGGCCGTCACCTCGACGTGAGCGACGAGGTCGGTCCACCATTCGGCCGCCTCCGCAATGCTCGCGGGCTTGAGCCGAACCACCTCGCCCCAACCAACCAGCCCATCGCCATGGCGCAGCCACACGTAGCTGTCTTTCGGCGGCAACAGGGCTAATAGGGAGCCTGGATCGTCAATCGCATGCGTCCGCACGTGGAGCCGCGGCGGGTCCGGCGCCGACCAGGTCACGGGGCTCAGCGTAGCTGTGGCGGGAGGGCCCACCAATCTGTCCGGCATCTCGGAACCCACTTTTGTGATTACTTTCACAATCCCGCTGGTCGTCGCAGCGAGCCTTGACGCTCATCTCCCCGATACGTATGCAGACCTAGCGTTTCCGTTGCTTGGCGATGGACGCCGCATCAGCGCGCTGCTTCTTCTGAGCTGCCAGCTGCTTTTGCTGCTCAGCCTGACGGGCACGCAGGGTTTCGGCATCCATCGAGTTGAGCAGGATCGCCGCGGCAATGGCCGCGATCCCCAGCGACCACCACGGGGAGACGCCGAGCAGCATCGGTGCAGTGGTCAGGATGCAGACGTCGAATCCGCGGAACAGGTTGGTCACCAGACCGGGAGGAAACGCCCCAGCTTGACTGGCGACCATGGGTGCTCCGAAATCCACGCCTTTCGCCTGCGTCCAGCGAACTGCCGACAGCAGCCCAGCCGCAGCAGTTGCAACCGCCATCAAGGACGCCTCCGGCACCGGCCGCTGCACGGCTCCGTCACCGAAACCGAGGTACGCCGGCGTTGTGGCGATCGCCCAGACCGCCGCCAGGATTCCCGGCACGGCGATCGATGCGAGCTTGAGACGAGCAAGCGAGAAGGGCAGGCAGCGGGCCAGCCCTCCGGTGCGGGTCAGCACCCGGAGGCCGCCGAGCAGCGGAATGGTTGCGCCGAAGAGGGCGAGCGCTGCGAAGACCGGAGTGAGCGTGCTCATGCCGAGAGCGTCGGCCGCGTACGGAACCACGATCGTCGCGGCCAACACGAGCATGGGCTGCGGGAACCGCCACAGCCGCTGCCATTCCCGCCAGATGATCGCCTCGAGCCCCACACCCTTGCCGCGCTTGGGATGCACATGACCGCGCTCGATGGCACGCCGCTCGACCACGATGTCGCGCGCGAGTCCGACATCCAGGGCAAAGAACGCGCCGGAAACGCCGCTTACCAAGGCCCCGCCACTCAGCAGCCGAGTGCGGCGAATCTCAGCGAGCCGGATTGCAGCCAGGACGGCACTGATCAGCAACACCAGAGTGGAGGCTGCGATCATGATCAGCCCCAGCTCGATGCCAATGTTGGCCGACAGGTCGAGGCTGAACCACCCGGCCGCCACGCCGACCACGCTGAACAGCGCCCCCACGGCAAGTAGGCCAAATACATAGGTGGCGAGATGGGTGAGCCGGTGTCGCTCGATACCCTGCTGTGCCGCGGCGAAGGCGACCGATGCCGCGGCCGAGAGGGCGGTCGCGGCCGCCCACACGAGCACCTCGACCAGTCCCGAACCGGTCAACGCCGAGATCAGGGCGCCGATTACCGCACCAGCCAGAAACGCGGCCAAGACCGCGGCGACCAGCCGAGATCTCAGCAGCTTGGCGCGTGAGATAGGCGCATCGAGCAACCAGAAACCCTCGGCCGCAGACGCCAGCACCGGCCCGAACAGCCGACTGACTGCTAGCGCGACGCCGACGGTTGCCGCGAACGCTGCCCACGGCAAGATCGCCCGCGCCGACAAACAGGTGGTGCTGGTGCACTCGGCAATCGTTCGCTGGGCCTTCAAGACCACGTTGACGACCATGGCGCCGATCATCACGGCGCCGAAGACTGCGACGTATGCATCGCCCATGGCCTGCAATACGTTGCGCGTCGCTCGGCCGGACCGCCAGTGCTTGATCAGCCTCTTCAGCTCACGCGGACTAGCCGGCGTCAGCGCTTGTCGCTCTGGTGCTTCTTCAAAGGCAAAGTCATCGGCACCGGCTTCGAGACTGCTCATCCGCGCGCTGCTCCGAGCTGGATTACTCGAGTTGCCACCGTTTCGACCAATGCCGGCTCGTGACTGGCAAAGACGATCGCCAAGCCCTTCTGGCGCTCTGATTTCAGTCGTTGCGCCAACCAGCCGACACCTTCGGTGTCCAGACGCTGCTCAGGCTCGTCCAAGATCAACAATTTTCGGGGGCGGACGAAGGCGGTCGCAAGAGCCAGCCGACGCCGCTGACCGGAGGACAGCGTCCCGGGTAACTGGCCCGATTGGGGAACCAGCTGAACCTCCTCCAACACCTCGTCGACCATGTCGTCCGGCTCGGCGATCCCGTGGGCACGGGCAAGTAGGTCGAGATGCTCCACAACACTCAGATCGGGAAAGAAATCAAGATCATCGATCACAGTTGCGACGTCGCGCCTGACCTCCGGGGAGGTCTCGCTCATAGCGTTGCCACAAACCTGGATGCTGCCATCGTCTGCTCGATCCGCACCGACGAGGCAGCGCAACAAGGTCGACTTGCCGGCGCCATTGCGTCCCGTGAGCGCGATTGCCTCTCCGGTACGCACCTCCAGATTGAACTTCTCGAAGATGGTGTTGGGCCCGAAGGCCCGGCGCAGGCCGGAAACCTTGAGGATCGTCGTGCGTTTGGCCATGGACGCGATTCTGCCTCTTCTCGGCAACAGATCCGGACCAATCCCGAGAGGCCGGCGCAACGAATCCCTGCCGAGAGGGCAAGCCCTGTCTTTCCATGCGACTCCGGGGGGACCTATGACCACCATCTCCAACAGCGTGTTGCTACCGACTTGCTAACCACGCAGCATCGATCATGAAAGCGTTGATCTTGTGAACGTCTCCTCGCTGCCGCCGGACTCGGAGGGTCACCCCTCCCGATCCGCTCCGCGCACCGTGAGGTCCAGTGGTCGGGAAACCGAGGCGGCACATCTCGTCGAGCTGATGGCGCTCTCGGCCCGCGGCCATGAGGAGGCCTTCGCCGAGCTCTATGACCTCACCTCTCAGCGGATCTACGGAACAATCCTGCGGGTCCTCCGCTCACCTGACCACGCGGCCGAGGTGATGCAGGAGGTCTACGTGGAGGTGTGGCGGCAGTCGGCTCGGTATTCACCGGGCAGGGGCAGTGTCATTGCCTGGCTGACCACCATGGCGCATCGCCGGGCGGTTGACCGGGTGAGATCGGTGTCCAGCGAGGTAGCCCGCGATGAGCGGTATGCCTTCCACCGCAGTGACCGCGAGATCGACCAGGTGTGGGATGGCGTAGAGCAGCGACTCGATGTGGAGAGGGTACGGAGAGGGATGGCCTCGTTGACTCCGATTCAACGAGAGGCGCTGACGCTCGCGTACTTCGGTGGCTATACCCAAAGCCAGGTGGCGCAATTGCTCAAGCTGCCGCTTGGCACCGTGAAGACGAGAATCCGTGACGGCCTGATTGGGCTCCGGGATGCGTTGGGGGTGGAAGCATGAGCGAAATCCATGGCGCCGTTGGGTCGTACGTGGTGAATGGGCTCGACCCTGACGAGTTGGATCAGTTCGAGGCGCATTTGGCCGTGTGCCCGACCTGCACCCGCGAGGTTAAGGAATTCGGCGAGACGGCAGCTGAGCTGTCGCTCCTGGCGAGTGTGACGCCGCCGCCGGCGGAGCTACGCGGATCGATCCTCGCTGCCATTTCCCAAGTCAGGCCAATGCCGCCCGAGCCTCCGCCCGAGGTGGCACATGTCGAGGCACAGGCTCCTTCGGCTGCTCCGGCTCCTCAGCGTCCGCTCGACGAGCTCGCGCAGCGCCGACCGCAACGGCGTACCCGCATCCTCAGCGTTCTGGTTGCCGCAGTCATGGCGGCTGCGCTGGCGCTGGGTGGTGTGGTGTACGGGCTGGTCCAGTCGCGGCAAGCGCAGGTAGCGCAGCAGGAGGCAGCGACCGAGCTGCTGACCGCGCCTGACGTCCAGACCTACTCCAGCACGATGAAGGACGGCGGACAGATCTCCTTCGTGGTCTCCAAGAGCCTGGACCGCGCAATGTTCATCGGTAAGGACCTTCCGGCGGTCGGCGACGACAAGCGCTACCAGTTGTGGACCCTCGAAGGCCAGCGCGCTATCCCCGACAATCTGGTGGCTGGCGGCGGCGATCGTCAGCAGTTCTTCCGCGAGGCCCTCAGCGGAGTGACCGGCCTTGCGGTGAGCGTCGAAGCTGCCGGAGGCGCACAACAACCGACTCCGTCGACGATCCAAGCGGTCACCGAGCTCTAACAGCACTATGACGGGCAGCCTGCTTCGCCGACTGCAGGAGCTCGCGGGTGAGGTACGCCGCGGTGAGCGCTTCGTTCGCGAGCGACGAAGAAGGCGAACCTGCAGGCTGCCTGTCAGAGTGCAATCCAAACCAGCACCATGACGGGCAGCCTGCTTCGCCGACTGCAGGAGCTCGCGGTTGTGGCCCGCTGATGATGCGCGCTCTGTTCGCGAGCGACGAAGAAGGCGAACCTGCAGGCTTCGCCGACGGCAGGAACTCGCGGGTGAGGTACGCCGCGGTGGGCGCTTCGTTCGCAAGCGACGAAGAAGGCGAACCTGCAGGCTGCCTGTCAGAGTGCAATCCAATACTGTCGGTCGCCCATGGAAGGCTGTGCGTGTGTCTGACCCAGACTCTGCCGCTATTGACCGGGCCGGCGCTCGCGCCACGCTCGACAAGCGACGTGGTGATGTCGCGGCCATGTTCGATCGGGTGGCCGCGCGCTACGACTTGGCCAACGACGTGCTCTCGCTCGGCCAGGATCGGGCATGGCGCCGGCACGTGGTGGACGCAGTCGAGCCGCGATCCGGCCAGCTCATCTTGGATCTAGCAGCCGGTACGGGCACCTCGAGCGAGCCTTTCCTGAGCAGCGGCGCAACCGTCATCCCGACCGACCTTTCCCTCGGCATGTTGTTGGTCGGCAAGCAGCGCAGGCCGCATCTGAGTTTTGTCGCCGCCGACGCACTGCGGTTGCCGTACGCGGACGCCAGCTTCGATGCAGTCACGATCTCCTTCGGGCTGCGCAACGTCGAGGACACAACCGCGGCGCTGAGCGAGATGCGGCGAGTGATCAAGGCGGAGGGCACGCTCGTCGTGTGCGAGTTTTCCGCGCCGACCTGGCGTCCGTTCCGCACCCTCTACTCCAACTACCTCGTCGCAGCATTGCCACGGATCGCGTCGCTGGTCTCCTCCAGCCCGGCCGCATATGAGTACCTGGCCGAGTCGATTCAGGCCTGGCCTGATCAGCAGGGCCTGTCGACCATGATCGAAAAGTCCGGCTGGCGCGATGTCGAGTGGCGGAATCTATCTGGTGGCATCGTCGCTCTGCACCGGGCGCGCGCATGATCGAGACGCCGATGGTGACGGCGCCTCCGGGAACGATCTTGCTTGGCGCGTACGCCGCACGCAGCTGTCCGGTCAAGACCCAGAACGCCTTCGATCCCACCGTGGCCATCGAAGCCCTAGGTGACGGCAGCTCGACGGAGAACAATGAGGGGTTGGCCGAGCTGTTCGACGGTGGGGGGCGATTCGCCGCCGCCGTGCTGGAGCAATTGATCAACTCGTGTCCTGGCAGCGTTGTTGATCTTCGCCCAATGTCGGAGAAGACGCGCGCTGAGCAGATCGCGGCTTGCGTCCAGGCCATGACTGCCGGGGCTGAAGTGATCATCGGCGGCTGCCTCCCGGTTGATCTTTCAGGGCATCGAGTCGGCTATCCCGATCTGCTCCTCCGCGGTGCTGACAACGCCCCAGATTCACCGGCTTACCATCCCGCAGAAGTCAAATGGCACAAGATCATCGAGCGCTCCCAGCCGCCCGACAACGACACGCAGGAGCCGCGTACGCTCCGCTACTCAACACTCGACCACCCCACCCCTGGCGCCGCCATCGGCGTTGCCGGCTACGGGCTTCGGATTGGGAGTCGGACAGCTGATTTTCTTCAGCTGGCTCACTACTACCGGATGCTCACGGCCTGTGGCTTCGGAACCGCAGAACCGCTCGTCGGCGTCATCGGGACCGACGACCTCTTCGACGGGCCAGTGCTCGCGTGGGCCGACCTGCGGCAACTGCAGGTTCGCGCCTTCTCGCGGAGCAGCCAGGAGGGTTGGCGGCCCAGGAGTCTCCTCGAGCGCTACGACCACGAACACGCGTTCCGAATCAAGATCGCCGCCGTCGCGCAGCTACAGACCGGCCGGCTCGACCAGGACCCAGAACTGCTGGTCCGCCCCATCGTCAACAAGGAATGTCCGCGATGCCAGTGGTGGGATCGCTGCTTGCCCGAGCTCGACCCCGACGATGTCAGCCTGCGCATCGACAAGGCGCCACTCGACATGCGTGAAATTGCGACGCTGCGCCGCCATGGCATTACCACGATCACCGACCTCGTTGACGCTGAGCTTGATCAACTTCTGGAGTGGTATTTACCAGAGGTCGGTCACCGTGGTGGTGCTGAAGGGCGTATCCGGCTCGCGGCCCGTCGTGCGCGGATGCTGCTGGAAGGCACCTCGTTTGATCGGGAATCCATCGGTCCGATCGAGGTACCGGAGGCCGACGTCGAGATCGACCTGGATATCGAGAGCTCGGCGGACGGCCGGGTTTACCTGTGGGGCTTTCTCGTGCAACGCGCCGGTGATAGCGATGCCGTCTATGCCGACTTCAGCCGCTTCGACGATCTTGATGACCAAGGGGAGGCGGCACTCGCTGCCGATGCATTCACTTGGCTGCGTAGCGTTGTCGACTCTGCCCCGTCGGTCGCGGTCTTCCACTACAGCGGCTACGAGGTCGCCAAGATCGCTGAGCTGGCTCGTCGTGAGCAGGACGAGTTGTTGGACTGGGCCGCCGGATACGCAGAGGAGCATTTCGTCGATCTGCTCGAGATCGTCAAGGCTCACTACTTCGGCGTGAGCGGCCTCGGGCTCAAGTTGATGGCACGACACGTCGGATTCAGCTGGCGCGACGAGGATCCGGGAGGGCTCAACTCGCAGCTATGGTTCGCCGATGCCGTGCACGGCGAGACACCCGAGGTACGCGCGCGGGCGCGCCGCCGTGTACTGGAATACAACGAGGACGACGTGACCGCCACCAATCAGGTCAGAGCGTGGCTGCGATCGCAGTGATCTCGCGGTCGAGAGTGCGGCGGTGGGCGCGGTCGATGACCGCCTCGACCAGCTCTATGCCGACCGGCGGTTCCGCCAAAATCTGATCAAGCTCATCAGCCTTGCCCGCTCGCCGGTAAGCGATTTTCGCGGCGGCCGCCAATGCCTCGAATTGCACTCCTTGCGGTGTGCCGAAGAGTCGCTCGAAGGCTCCCAGGTGCGCTGGCTCACCCTGCTCCAAGGTTGCGAAGAGACTGCCACCGTCGTCATTGGCGACCACGAGCCTGAGGTTCGGTCGCGGCTCCATCGCCCCTGAGACCAGGCCAGTCGCATCGTGCAAGACGGTCAGGTCACCCAGCAAGGCGTGGGTCGGGCGTTCCAGCGCGAGCGCAACGCCGGCCGCCGTGGAGACGTTGCCGTCGATCCCGGAAAGTCCGCGGTTGGCGTAGACGAGCGGGGATGCAGGGGTGATTGGCGCAAGGTCCAGGTCACGGATCGGGCTGGACGAGCCGGCAAACAAGGCGTCTCCAGCACCGAGGGCAGCCCAGACGGTCGCGGCCAGTGCCGGTCCGGTGAAGTAAGGCTGCGCTGCCAGCAGTGCATCGAGGCGGCCCCGTACCGAGATGTCAGCCTGACGCCAGGCTGCTAACCAGGCTGGATCCTCTGACTCTGGCAGCGTCACGGCATCGGTCACCATGGACGCGGCGCGGCCGGGATCGATCCAGTCCGCGTACGCCGACACCACCACCAGCTCCACATCCTCGCGTGCCAGCAGCCGGCTAACGGGGCGGGAGAGCGTCGGCCGGCCGAACACCACGACACGCTCGATCTCCTCGGCAAGTGCAGAGGACAGCAGCAGCCGGTACGTGGACAGGGCTGCCTCGCCCCGCCGCGCATTGCTCGACGGCTCGGCAAGCAGCGGGATCCCAGCGCGGGTGGCAAGCTCGGCGATGGCGTGGCCCATGTCGGGTGGGCCGTCGCCCGCCACGATCACCGTATGAGCCCCATCGGTGAGCGTCCTCGGTTCCGATGGGATTTCCGTGGCAGTGATCATGATCTCTGGAGCCGGCGGTGGCCAGGCAAACTCTGCCGGCAGTAACGGTTCGCTGAACTCAACATTGACCTGCACCGGACCGGGAGTCCGGGTTCTGAGCCCGGTGGCCGCCGCCATAATTCGGGCCATCTCGAATCGCCAAGTGCGATGATCAAGCGCCTCGTCCGACAGGCCGGCATACCCGCGGACGTGCCGACCATAGAGCTGATCTTGATCTGCCGTCTGGTTGGCCCCAGTGTTGATCATGGAGCGCGGCCGGCTGGCGGTGATCACGATCAACGGCAGGTGCGCATACCAGGCCTCCAGCACCGCAGGGTGCACATTGGCCGGCGCAGTGCCG
>DATLQP010000313.1:0-5092 GCA_035535155.1 Propionibacteriaceae bacterium | reverse complement strand
CCTGTTGCCTCCCGGGAATCTCATCTTCCAGGACCGGCGTTCGAACGGCACCGCTAAGCCCGTACCGTGTAATGATCGAGAGGAGGCTACGCTCATGACAGATCCACGCTCGGCGCCGCGTGTTTGGGCCGCTCTCCTGATCGTCTATCTGGTTTGGGGCTCGACCTACCTTGCGATCCGGGTCGTCGTGCAGGGCGGGCTCCCGCCGCTGCTAACCATGGGCCTTCGGTTCCTCCTGGCAGCGCCGCTGCTCGCTGCATTCGTGGCGCTGCGAGGCGGTCTTGGGCGGCTGCGCATTACCCGCCGCGAACTTCTGGCCTCGGCGGCAGTTGGGACCCTGCTCGTTGCCATGGGCAATGGCATGGTCGCCGTTGCTGAGCAGACAGTGCCAAGCGGGCTTGCGGCTCTCCTCATCGCATCGGTGCCCTTGCTGCTGGTCGTGCTGCGGTTGACCCGGCGCGATATGCCCAGGCCGTTGGTGTGGCTCGGTGTGATTGTCGGTTTCATCGGGGTGGCGTTCTTGGGCCTGCAGGGCGGCGGTATGGCCGAGGTCGAGCGCTGGGGCGTCCTGCTGACGCTGTTCGCCGCGACCTGCTGGGGGATCGGCTCGTTCTACTCACGGTCTTGGGGAGTGCCGACCGATTCGCTGGTGGCAACGGTGTATGAGATGGCGCTGGGCGGAATCGTCGCCGTCGCGCTGGGGCTGGCGCGAGGGGAAGGCGTACCGCTACAGGTCGGGGTACTACCGGCATCAACCTGGGTTGCGTTCGGCTATCTCGTCGTCGTCGGATCGATGATCGCCTACACCGCCTACGCGTGGCTGCTGCAGAACGCACCGATCTCGCTGACATCGACCTACGCCTACGTCAACCCGGCAGTGGCGGTGGTGTTAGGGGCGGTGATCCTCTCCGAGCCTGTTACTGGTGTCGTACTCATCGGTGGTGGGCTGGCGATCTTGGGCGTCGCTCTCGTTGTGACCGCCGAGCGGCCGCGGACGGTCAAACCGAAGCCAGCCGTCACGCCCGCTCCTCCCTCAGCAACTACCGCAGACCGAGCCTGAACGTAGGGTCGCTAAGTGGGCGGATGCGCGGCGCTGTTGAACGGCCGACGGGCCTCCGTTACCTTCCATCGCTGCTCAGCGAGGACCAGGAACGGGACCTCCTCGAGCAGGTGCGAGATCGGCAGTTCGATGAAGTGCGCATGCACGGGCACGTAGCCCGTCGCGTGGCTGCGGCCGTTTAAAACTGCTCTACCCCGATTCGCCACGCTGGCTCAGTTAGCTCGTCGGCTGGTAGCCGGTCGTTGCGCTCGAGCAGGGTCAGCCCATGCATGAAGGCGCAAGCCGCACGGGCGCGGACGGGTCGCCAGTGGCACGCTGCAACCGCGCCGCGCTGCGGGCATCCAGCCTTTGGGCAGTTGCTCGCGCGGCAACGGCCGTTCGTCACCAACCGATAGACGTGGGATGCGCCATTGCGAAAGCCCTGTAGGCCGCCGCGAACGAGCCGAGCGCGTCGGCCCGCCGCATCGAATGCTCCGGCGCTTCCTCGAAGCCGTCAATGATGATCGCGACCTCGAGCGCTGCCTGTGCGGGAAGTGCTTATACAGCGACGTGCGGTTGGTCGAATAGCGGGACGAACATCCGCTGGTTCTGGCGGGGTCCTTTCGGAGAGGACGCGGCCTTGGATAGTGTGTCGGTTGAACCGGATCGGCCTCAAACATCCCGCTGTTCCCTGGTGGTCTCGGGGGTGACCTTCAGCACGTCCCATCGCTCAACGAGCTTGTTGTCGTGATCAAAGCGGAAGATGTCGACCCTGCATATTCGTGATCAAATCAACAGCCTGTTTGGACAGCCCGGCGCAGAAGCGGAAGGAGCGGAAATGGCAGATGCGCAAGGCGGAGGCACGACGACCGGGAGGCCAGCGCTGAACTTCGAGAGGATCTACGGCACCACCGTTTCGGCGGAGGAGGTTGCCCGGGCGCTGGCAGACCACTTCCGCACACAGGAGTTCGAGGCACAGGTCTACCGGACCAGTGAGAACCGCACGGTGATGCAGGCTCGCAAAGAGAGCCTGTGGCGCCAGCTGCTGGGAGTCACCTACGCCTTGACCGTGGTCATCACCCCGGGAGAAGGTCAGCTCAGCATCAGCCTCGGCGGTCACGAGTGGGTCGATGCGGCGGTGAGCGGGGCGATCGGGCTGGTAGCGGTGCCGCCGGTGCTGTTGGGCACCGCGTACGGCATTTGGAAGGAGAACCAGCTCGATAAGGAGGTCTGGCAGGTGATCGACAAGGCGGTCGGCGGCAGCTCGCCCTAGGTGCAATACGAGATGGGCCGAAGCCCGTTCGAAAGCAGCAGCCACTTCATCGACCACAGCCAGCGGCCTCCGACTGCGCGAGGAGCCGTTGGACAAGATCGACAAGGCGTGCCGCAAGATGGAACCGCTCTACGGGGCCCCAAGATGCGTGTGGCAAGGGTGTCGAGTCGCCGCGGTGTCTACTGCTGACGCAATGTATTGCTGACTAGGTGTTTTTGCTGTGGAGCGGGTGACGAGAATCGAACTCGCATGGCCAGCCGGCCGGGCATCCCGAAGTCCACTTCCGTTCACGTCGGACGCGCACATGACCGGCGTCACCAGCGTGGCGTCGTGGCGGGCGAAGAAGTCGCGGAAGACGCAGCGCCGAACCTTCATCTCAAAAACCTGAGGCGCTGGTCGCTCCAACGTCAACCGCGCCGCAGGTAGTCGTCTGCTTGATCAAAACTCGCGGTTATGGGATTGGCCAATCAATGTAGGTGCCGACAGCGATCTTCTCCTGGCACCTCGGCGGCACAACCGCCGTGCCAGTCAAAAAGGCGGAATGTTGTGGTTGATGTCGAACAGGTTGGTCGGGTCGTAGCGCCGCTTGACCTGCACCAGCCGGTCGTAGTTGCCGCGGTACGCGGCCTTGAGGCGGTCCCGATGAGCCGTGGACCGGACCAAGCAGAAATGCGTGTACAAGGACGTTTGTCATCCCAGTCTGGAAGAAAATTTCCAATCCCCGACGTACGCGGCGCCCGACCTGCGGTCAGCCCGGCCGAGTCGGGCTGTCTATAGCGAGTCGGGCTGTCTATAGAGGTGGCAGGACGCCGAGGGCGAGCAGGACGATCGGCAGATCGAGCACAAAATGGGTGATGATCATGAACACGACATTGCGCCGCCACAAGTACAGACCGGTCATGACCGCGCTCAATGGCAGCACCACGCCGACGACGTGGCCCAGATTCCACCCCTGCAGATGGAGCGCGACAAAAGCCGCCAGCCCGAGCAATGCCCCTGCCCATCGCGAGCCGGTGAGGCGGGCCAGATGCTCAATCGGGTACGCCCGGAAGAACAGTTCCTCGGTTACGCTGGCCGTTAGCACGATGATCAGGAGCAACCAGGCCGGCCCGCTGCTGGCCACGCTCTCCACTGTGCCCCCGTCGGATGGCGGCATAAGCCGATGTACGGCCGCTGTCAATGCAGCGACAGCGGCGACGAGCACGACGCCAAGCACGCCGGCCAGCAGTGCCGCTCGCCAGGAGATGGGGCGAAGACCGAGCCACGACCAGGGTTTGCGTTCCCACCAGCGGCTGATGGCGATCACCGTGCCGGCCAGCAGCCACAGCATGCCCTGGCTGAGCAACACCGCGTTGGTCGGACGAAGTGGTGATTGCAGGATCAGAGGCGCAAGGACGAACTGGACTAGGAACGGGCCGGCCAGCGCCACGATCAGGCCAATGGTTGTGGGTAGGCCAATGGTTGGGGGCAGGGCAGCGGGTGTCGTGGTGCTCATTGTGCGGTCGCCACCTCTACCGGGGACGGGGATCTCAGCCGCGCCAGCCCACAACGGACAACCACTCCGATGGCCAGGAGCCAGGTGATGAGCACGTTCAGCAGCGGTGCCGCTCCCCCAGACCCGACAGCTGTCGGCAGGAACGCCGCCAGGTTCACTGCCGCATGGAAGAAAATCACCACGACAAGGCTGCCCCAATGGCGAGCGGATGCCGCTGCACGAACGTGGGCGCGCGGGCGAGCCGGGATGGTCATTGTTGCCCGCGTCCTGCTTCGACCCGCGGCTCCATCGTCGGCCGCTCAGCTCTTCGCCGGGCCTTGTCGAAGTCTGAGCCTTTGCGGACCAACAGGAAGGCCGCGACCAGCACCGTGATGACCATGGTCACTATCCCGGTCTCAGTGGTCACGTAGGCCATCGCCGTCGCGGAGGTCACAATCGCCACGCTAGCGAGGCTCTCCATCACATTGTTGAAGACGCTGTGGGACAGACAGACCGGCCAGATGCTTCCGGACGACAGACGCAGCCAGCCATACCAGACGCCGGCCAGGGTGATCGTGATCATCACCATCGGTACCACGATCCAGCGTTGACCCGCGCCCTGATAGGTGGTGGTGAGCAGGAGTAGCGGCAGATGGAAGACGGCATGGCAGGCGCCAGTGAGAATGACCGCGTCCCGCGGGGAGGTGACCTCGGCCAGGCGAAAGAGCAGATACCCCGCCAACCGATCTCCGGTCTCCTGAAGCACGCCGCAGCCACAACGCCGGACGCCGTTACCGTCGCGACGTTGGGTCAACTCTCGATTCGGCGAATGTGGTCGCCCCGCCTGATGTCCGCTGTCGCGGGCCTTACCTCTGTTTCCCTCCGGATGACGAGCACGTCGCTGAAGACAATCGGCACGGTGCGTGTCCGCTGCATATCGAAATCTGGGTCCTTCTGGGCCTGGAAGTGTAGATGCGGTCCCAGCGAATTGCCCGAGTCGCCGACTGCGGCGATGGGCTGCCCGCTCAGCACACGATCGCCCTCGTTAACCCGCACGCTCCCTTGCTTGAGATGAGAGAGCATGGCGTAGCGCTCATCATTTATCTTGAGGATGATGTTGTTGCCCTCACCGTGTGGCCCTCCGAAGGCGCCGACAGGCTCATCCGGCTGAACGTCGCTCACGCTTACCACCGTGCTGTCCGCAGGTGCCAGTACGGGCTCGCCGAAGCCGTACCAGGACTCCGCTCGCTTTGGATCGCCGTGGTAAGCGCGCCCGTCGACGAGTTTTACGAAGTCGACGGCGTGC
>DATLQP010000312.1:0-9771 GCA_035535155.1 Propionibacteriaceae bacterium | reverse complement strand
GGCACCTTTGACGCGGTGATCATCGGGCTGGGCTCGATGCTAGGCGCGGGGGTGTTCGCCGCATTCTCCCCCGCCGCGGCCGTAGCGGGTGCCGGGTTGCTGATCGGACTTGCTGTGGCCGCTCTCGTCGCGTACTGCAATGCCACCGCATCGGCTCAGCTGGCCGCCGAGTATCCGACCTCGGGCGGAACCTATATCTACGGCCGGGAGCGACTCGGGCCTTGGTGGGGCTTTCTCGCCGGATGGGGATTTGTCGTTGGCAAGACGGCCAGCTGTGCCGCGATGGCTCTCACCTTCGCTGCCTACGTTGCGCCAGCTGCCTGGGAGCGACCAATCGGGATCGCGGCGGTGATCATCTTGACGACAGTCAATTACTACGGGATCACCCGAACCGCAGGACTGACCAAGATCATTGTCGCGGTCGTGATCGCCATCTTGGTGCTCGTGGTGCTTGCTTCGCTCAGCGGTTCGGATGGGACTGCATCTGTTCGATCGTGGGATCTCTTGGCCAATGGTTGGTACGGCATCTTGCAGTCGGCTGGTCTGTTGTTCTTTGCGTTCGCCGGCTATGCCCGCATCGCAACCTTGGGTGAAGAAGTCCGCAACCCGGAGCGCGCCATTCCCCGCGCGGTCTTGACAGCGCTCACCATCGCGGTGTCGATCTATCTTCTCGTAGGTGTTGCGATCTTGGTGGCTCTTGGCCCGACGGGTGTTGCTTCCAGTCCCGCACCATTGGCCGCGGCGGTGAATGCGGTCGGCTGGGGCTGGGCTGACCTAGTGGTCCGGTTTGGCGCCGCCGCAGCAGCGCTCGGTGCACTGCTCGCCTTGATCGCCGGCGTTGGCAGGACCACTCTCGCCATGGCGCGCCACGATGATCTGCCGCGCTGGCTGGCCGCCGTCCATGAACGCCACCAGGTGCCGCATCACGCCGAAATCGCCATAGCTGGACTGGTGTGCATTCTGATCTTGGTGACTGACCTGCGCGGTGCGATCGGTTTCTCCTCTTTCGGTGTCTTGTTGTATTACTTGATCGCCAACGCGGCTGCGTACACCCAATTGCCCGATCGGCGTCGATTCCCCCGCATCCTGCAGATCGTCGGCATGATCGGATGCGCGATCTTGGTTGTGACGTTGCCACTGAGCGCCGTGGTGACCGGGACGTTGATCTTTGTCATCGGCGTCGGCTATCGAGCCATTCGGGTACGCGTCAGATCGGCGTAGATGTCCCCCGAGTGCGTGCATTCGGGTGATGAGGCAGCGGACCCGCCGACCGTCGCAGCGGTCGGTCGAATATCGTCGGCTCGTGTCGAACAGCCTGCTTGTGGTCCATGTTGATGTTGCGGTCATTCCTGATTTTGTTGAGGGTTTCCTCGCGGCGACGGAAGAGAACGCGATGGCGAGTCGGCGCGAGTCAGGGATTGTGCGATTCGATGTGTTGAGCGATCGCACCGATCCTGCTCACGTAGTGCTCGTCGAGGTCTATCGGGACGAGGCAGCTGCCGTAGCCCACAAGGGCACCGGTCATTATCAGCGGTGGCGCGACGTTGTGGCGCCCATGATGGCCAGGCCACGGCAGGCGATCCGGTACCTGAACAGCTCGCCGGAAGACTCGGACTGGTAGCGGCGTGGTTCGCTTCGATCTCGCAGTCCCAGCCGACATACGATTCGGGGCTGGCCGAGTCAGCGAGGTGCCAGAGGCACTCTCGGGGCTTGGGGCCAGCCGCGTCCTGATCGTCACCGGCCGTACCACTTCACGAGCCGACACCCTTCGATCGGCGTTGCGTGAAGCCGGGATGTCGAGCGTGGTTTTTGGAGTCGCAGCTGAGCCGTCGATCGAGCGAGTGCGGGCCGCTGTCACGCTGCTGGCAGAAGTCGGCTGTGATGCGGTATTGGGCTTCGGCGGCGGCAGCGCGCTGGATGTCGCCAAATCCGTTGCGGTGTTGGCCACCTCGGGCACCGACCCGATTGATCACCTGGAAGTCATTGGTGCCGGCCGCCCGATCGAACAGCCAGGCTTGCCGTGCGTCGCAGTGCCCACTACGGCCGGAACAGGCTCGGAGGTGACGCGTAACTCGGTGCTATCCGGGGGCGGAGTCAAGGCA
Source organism: Propionibacteriaceae bacterium (assembly GCA_035535155.1). Classification (GTDB taxonomy): domain Bacteria; phylum Actinomycetota; class Actinomycetes; order Propionibacteriales; family Propionibacteriaceae; genus Microlunatus. The sequence continues at coordinate 7,669 of DATLQP010000312.1, read as the reverse complement.
AGCCTTCGAAGCCCGCTGATGCTCCCGAGGGTCGCTCTCGTCGACCCGGACCTGCTCGCCGGTGTACCCAAAACGACCATCGCGGCCAGCGGCATGGATGCGCTCTCCCAATTGATCGAGCCCCTGCTGTCGCGGCGCGCCAACCCGTTCACCGATGCGCTGGCTCGGGACGGGATTCGCCGCTCTGCTCGATCACTTCACCGCGCATATCGGGAGGGCATGGAAGATCCCGGCGTACGCGAAGACCTCGCGTTGGCCAGTCTCTTCGGCGGCATGTGCCTCGCCAACTCCGGGCTAGGAGCTGTGCATGGGCTCGCCGCTGCGGCAGGCGCGCGGCTCTCCGCGCCGCACGGGGCAGTCTGCGCCGCTGTTCTTGCCGCGACCATGGATGTCGATCTTCGGGCCCTCCGTGGACGAGCGCCCGACCATCCTGCCCTGGACCGGATCAGCGAAGTGGCGACTCTGCTCACCGGTCAGCCTGATGCGCCCCCGGAAGACGCGATTGCCTGGCTACGGCGGTTAACCGCTGCGCTGTCGATCCCTGGTCTGGCAAGCTACGGACTCGATCAGAACGAGATCGCCCCGGTTGTTATGGCCGCTCAGAAGGCAAGCAGCATGCGAGGGAATCCCATTGATCTCAGCGATGAAGAGGTCGGTGAAATCGTGACTCATTCATTGTGATGCTGCTCTGTCACGGCGCTCGGCTCAGATAGCTGTGGCCGGTGGGCGTGGTGATCTTGATCGCGTGATGTTGGCCGTCTAGGCCGCTGGAAAGCTCTTCGACTTTCCAACCGGGCATCTCTCGGGCGTAGTTGCCGCGTTCGCATTCTCCGCGACCGTTGGGATAGATCGTCAGACCACCATCAGAGAAGCGTCGGACGTGATCGATGTGGCGGATCGGCGCGTCACAGAATGGATCCCTGCACCGCCGATCCCGAAGCATGATCAACTTTCTGAGGAAGCCATCGAACTGGCGGCGCAAGGGATCACCGCCGGTTAGCGGACCGCCCACGGGCGCGGCGTACAGCCGGCGCCACCACAGCCGGCCCTTGCTGGTGGCCAAGATGTCGCGGGCGATATCGGCTGGCACTGGTCCATAGCCATCCAACTCCACCGCGGTGTTTTCGTTTGCATCCAACAGGGCATCAAGCGACATCACGATCTGTAGCTCAGCGTTCACATCAGCTGCGTGAGCTTGACCGGTGATGCGTTCCACCAAAGTGTCCGCCATGATCTGGTCCCGGAACCGCGGATCACCGGTGGCTTTCACAGTGTCGGTGTGATCGCGCAGCGCCTTCAGGCAGGCGACGCCTTGCTCGGCCGGCAGATAGCCGGTCAGCAGGCTCATCGTGTCAGGCGCGGGCCGCAGGCTGACCCGACGGTTCTTGCGTTCAGTCCGGCCGCGTTGCACATAACCCTCGCGATCGGCCTCGTACGCATGCTTGCGCGCGGACGCTGCAGCGCTGCGCGGACCCATCCGGAAGATTCCAGCTGCGGTGATCTTCGCGTCCACGTGACGTCTCGTCTGGGCGTCGAGGTGGCGAGTCTCAGTCACCACAAGCGCGGAGACATACTCACTGATCTCTCCGGCGGTCAGCAGGCGGTAGATTTCGGGCAGCTCGAACCACAAAGCCCGAGCTCGGCCCAGCCGACGGCTCGCTTCGAACCCCGAGACCTTGCAAGCCAAACCCAGCTGGTCAGCTATCCCGCGGCCAATTTTGTCGGGGTGGACATCGGCGGCCAACTGCGCTTGCGCCTGCGACTGAGCAAACCGGACCGATTCGGCAGCCTGCAGCGCCGCTGCCGCCGCCTTCAGCTTCTCCAGCCGCGCGATCCGATCAATGCGCACCGCATCCGACGCGCTGGCCGCATCCGTCGCGCACTCGGCAACACCATCGGCTAATCCGGCCAGCACGTCATCCAGCCAATCGGTCAGCGGATCGACGACCGGATCCGCTATCGGCTCGGGAATCAGAGCAACTGCCACGCTTCAGACACTATGGACCAGCACTGACATTTTCGCTCATACGTTCGAGCACATCTCGACTTGATGTCGAGGTCGAAGCCGTCAGGCGTGAGAGGTCTTGCTGCGCCGGTGGTACCACTGCCATCCAGCGGTGACCAGCAGCGCGCCGACCAGCGATCCGATGATCCCACTGGGCCGAAGCCGCAGCCCGTCGCCGGAGAGCAGGCTGATCAGCAGCCCGCCCAGGAAGGATCCGGCAAGTCCAGCCACGAACGCCAGCGTCCAGTCGACGCCCTTGGCCGACCTGCCCAAGATCAATTGAGCGGCGGCACCAACAAGGATGCCGAAGAGAATGAGTCCGAGGATCAGCATGACCGCCCAGCTTAGACGAGGTCGATCGAACGAGGGCCCACTTAGGACTTGTCGCGGTCCATATGGAACAACTTGCGCCCCAGTCGAGGCTCCTGCCCGGTGCCTGCGCACCTGGAGCACGTCCGGTGCGCATAGCTAAACACCGCGCCTTTAGACCTCGGCTTGCCGTGGCATCTGGTACACCTCGCCATCGGATGGAGAATCAGCGAGACGTAGTAGCCGAAGAACACGAGCAGAATAATCCCAACAACTGTTAACAAGTTGCCCTCCGGACTCCTATGCCATGAACGAGCAACTATCAATCGTGCCCGAAAGACGGCTGTGTCATCGGCTGGCTCGCCGATGAACCACGTTAACGCGTGGCGCTCGATGTTGGTGAAGTCGACTTCTGCGTCAGACACCAGTCCGCAGCGCATCGGCATGCGGAAATGTGGGTCGCCGGGTGCTCGGCCGATCGAGATAGAACAACGCGGTCGAGGCGATGTCGTCGTGTAGCGGGCGGTATCTGCCGCCGAACTGCCAGCCCAGGGCCTGGATCTCCACGCGCAGATCGGTGGCGAAATGGATGGGGTCGGGCACGTGCCAGCGGTAGAGACCGAAGCGCTGCTGGCTCTGATAGAGGCCGTCCGGGCGAATCACTTGTGGCATCCCGAGGTACGGCGTGGTGTATTCGGTGTAGCCGCGGCCGGGGACGTCGAAGTTCCAAGCGCCACCGAAATAGTCCTCAGTGCCTGTACCACAGATAGTCGGGTAGTCGTCGTCGCCGTCGAGGTAGACCTTCAGCTCACCCTCGCCCCACCAGCCAGGGGCGTTGACACCCCAAGCCAGGTAGGTGCCGACGTAATGACCCTGGCCGGTGACGCCGTCCACAAGCGAATGCAGGTCGCCCGCCAATAGCGGATTGTTGCGACGGAACTGCGCATGGAGGTAACCGAGCCCGTCGACGTCAAGGTCATTCTCGTACGTCACCTGGTAATACAACTGGGCATCGGCGCCGCCGATGTTCTCCATCGTGAGCCTGGCTTGGCGCTGAAACGGCATCGGCCAATAGGAGTTGAAGCCGCCGTGCGGGTTGGCGGCGATCATGCTGGAGCTGACCTGAACGAACCGGCCCCAGCCGTTGGCGAAGAAATCGCCAACCGGCACCTCGATAGCGGGCTCGGCCGCATCGTCCCAGTACGCCCGCAGCACCAAGGTCCGCCAGTGCTCGAGCCCGGTGGTGAGCCAGATGTGAGTAATCGTGCCGGGACCGTCGATCACGGCCATCGGGAGCGTGGCTCCTGAGCCGATGATCATCGACGGAGAGACCTTCCAGCCCGGTCCAAGATCGCGAGCAGCGTACGCTCCGGTGCCCTCTGTGGCACGCCCGCCGCCGCCCTTGGCGCCATCGACATTTTCAGGACTGATCGATCGGGTTGTGACGGCGCGCAACCGAGCGACCTCGCGGCCAGCCTGCGGCATGATGAGCCTTCCATACGTGAGTTGGCAGAGTCCCGATGAGTGGTGGGCTTTGATTATCGCCGGTGGCGTAGAGCTTCGCCATGGACTGCCTTCCCTCCGATGTCACAGACCGGCCGGGCTATCTCGTCTGATGTCTCAGAGACAAACTCCGAAATCAGGAAGGTGATCGTCATGCGGGTGTTCGTGGCAGGCGGGTCCGGGGTCCTCGGGCGTCGTCTGGTGCCGCAGCTCGTGGCCCGTGGCCATCAGGTGACCGCGACGACGACGAGCGCGGCCAAGCTGGGGCTGCTGGAGCAGTTGAGCGCCGAGGGCGTCGTGATGGACGCGCTGGATGCGGCGTCGGTGGGGGAGGCGGTGGCCGCGGCCCGGCCGGACGCCATCGTGCACGAGATGACGGGGCTTTCCGTGGCGCACGCCGGCAAGCCGAACCTGAGGAAGGCTAACCGCTTCTTCGCCGCCACTAACCGGCTCCGCACCGAGGGGACCGACCACCTGCTGGCCGCGGCCCAGGCGACCGGCGTCTCCCACTTCGTCGCGCAGGGCCACGCCAGCATGAACGGAATTCGCAAGGGCGGCTGGGTCAAGACGGAGGAAGACCCGCTGGAGGTCCTGGAGGGGACGAAGGCGATCCGCCATCTCGAGGACGTCGTCGTCAAGGCTGGAGGCGCGGTCCTGCGCTACGGCGGGTTCTACGGGCCGGGCGCTTGGGACGAGCAGCTCGCGCTCGTGCGGAAGCGGCTGTTCCCCCTGGTCGGGGGTGGCACTGGCTACGTCTCGTGGGTGCATGTCGACGACGCGGCGAGCGCTACTGTCCTGGCTTTGGAGCAGAGCGCGAAGGGCGTGTTCAACATCGTCGACGATGAGCCGGCGCCCGTCAGCGCGTGGCTTCCGTTTCTCGCGGAGTGCGCCGGGGCCAAGCAGCCGCGCCGAATCCCGGCATGGCTGGCGCGGCTGCTGGCCGGCGAGATGGCGGTAGGCATAATGACCGAAGGGCGTGGCTTCTCCAACGCCAAGGCCAAGCGGGAGCTCGGCTGGCAGCTGCGCTATCCGTCGTGGCGGCAGGGTTTCACGGAAGAACTCAGATGACCCGGGGCGAGGAGTTCGAGGAGCTGCGGCCGCTCCTGTCCGCGATCGCCTACCGGATCCTTGGCAGCGTGGCCGAAGCAGAGGACGCGGTCCAAGAGACCTGGCTGCGTTACGAGTCCTCTCCGACACAGCCCACATCGACCAAGGCGTTCCTCTCGGCCGTGGTCACGCGCATCTCGATCGACGTGTTGCGCTCGGCGCGCGTCCGGCAGGAGACCTACGTCGGGCAGTGGTTCCCCGAGCCGTTGCTTAGCGACCCCTATGAGGATCCGGCGCGGTCGGCAGAACTGGCGGACTCGGTGTCGATGGCGGCACTGTTGCTGCTCGAGCGGCTGACCCCGCTCGAACGAGCGATCTTCGTGCTCCGGGAGGTGTTCGGGTTCGGCTTTCCGGAGGTCGCAGTCGCCGTCGAGCGTTCGGAGGCGGCGTGCCGCCAGCTCGCGGTCCGGGCGCGACGCCACATGGACGTCGGGCGCCCTCGGTTCGAGGCGGACCGCCGGGAACGCGAGGAGCTGGCGGCGCGGTTCTTCGATGCGCTCCGGGATGGCGACATCGACGGAGTGAGGGAGTTGCTCGCTGCCGACGTCTCGATGGTCGGGGATGGGGGTGGCAAGGCGCCCGCATTCGCCAGGGGCGTGATCGGTGCCGACAACGTGGCCCGCGTGCTCGCCTCGATCCTCCCGGCGCTCGCCAAGATCGACGCGAGAGTTGAGCCACGCGAGCTGAACGGCCAGCCGGGCGCGATCCTTTGCGATCGGAACGACAAGGTCGTCGGCACGTTGACCCTGGACGTGCTCGGCGGGCGGATCCAAACGATCCGCTCGGTGGTCAACCCCGACAAGCTCGGACACGTGGGTCCGGTGGCGGACCCCTGGGCGTTTACCCGCGAGGTGAATCAGGCTCGCCGCTCGACCGATTGACCGGAACCAATCACAAGTCGACGACGATCCCCTCGGTCGGTTTTGCGCTGCAGATCAGGACATTTCCGTCGGCTGGTTGCTCCAGCGGCTCCGGGTCGTACCTGATCCCGCCGGACAGCAGCGCAGTTTCGCAGGTGTGGCAGACGCCCGTACGGCAGGACCAGCGGGTAGGCACGTTGCACGCCTCGGCGAACTCCAGCAGGCTGCCGTATTGCGAACCCCAGTTGGCCGCGATGCCGCTACGCGCGAATGACACGGCGGGACCTTGGCCGGGCGGTCCGGTGGGCAGATGCGGCGGCACCGCTGACAAGGCCGCTATCCCGGGGGTCAGAGCCCCCTCCGCACCGAATGTTTCGATGTGGACACGCGCCGGATCCAGACCGTAGCTTCCTAGGCCAGTCCGAAGCTCAGCCATGAAGGAGACCGGACCGCAGAGATAGGCATCGGCGTCCCTCGGCAGCTTCAGGTCCTTGATCAATTCGGCGGATAACCGTCCCTGTGTCACATAGTCGGGGCCTTGACGATCAATGGCCGCGGGACGGCTGTACGCGATCTGGCTGTGACTATGTGCGAGCCCCTGCAGCAAGGTTCGAGCCTCCTCGGCGAAGGAATGCTCCGATCCGCTACGCGCGCCGTGCAACCACCAGACCTCGCGCGGCGATTGCGCCTGCACGAGGGCATGCAGCATCGAAAGCACCGGTGTGACGCCCACACCCGCGGACAGCAGCAGCACGGGACCGTCACCTTCGGTGAGGAAGAACGTTCCGCGCGGCGCCGCGACGTCGAGCGAGTCGCCAATGCGCACGTGACCGCGCAGATACTCCCCCGCCAAGCCGTGTGGTTCTTGCTTCACGCTGATCCGGAAGGTCTCCGAACCGGGTCGGTTCGACAAGGAATATGTACGGATCAGCGGCGCATGATCCTCGCCGCTTCGTAGTCGGAGCGTGATCGATTGACCGGGCAGCCAAGTTGGCAACGGCGTTTCATCGGGGCTGCCCAGGGACACTGAGAAGACGTCTCGGCTTTCGGTATGAATGTTGATCACCTGAAGCGAGCGGAACCCGGTCCACGCCGGCGGTGGGCTAGCAGCGGCCGCAGTCAGGCCGATATTGCCCCCTCCCTGGGAGGAGCGGCCGTCGCCCTGCTGCACCAGGCTCTGCAACGAACCCTTCCAGCCAGGGCTCAGAGCCGGGATGCGGAGCGCTCGTTCAAGATCATCCTTCGGATGCCCTGGCAGGTACAGCAGTGCGTCTATCTCAGCAACGGAGACTCCCTGTGGGCCGGTGCTGATCTTGATGATGTCCTGGCCTGCCGCGACATGGCCCTCGGTGATCACGCGTAGGTAGAACCCCGGCCGGTGATGCGCAACCATCAGCGACGCCATCCGCGGCTCACCCATTCGAATCCCCACGCGATAGCAGGTGACTCGGGGCTGGCTGACCTCGAAGACCGCCTCGCCGATCTGGTACCGATCACCGATGCACACCTCATCGTCGGGTAACCCGTCGACGGTGAAGTTCTCGCCAAATTGGCCGTACTCGAAGTCGTCGCGCTGCAGTTCATTTGCCCAGTGACGATAGGAGTCCAGCTGGTACACCAGCACCGCCCGCTGCTCGCCGCCGTGACCACCCAGGTCGCCCTGACCATCGCCCTCAATGTTGAGCCGTCGCACCATGCGAGGGCCCGACACGGGTTTCTTCCAGATGCCGGTATGGACGATTCGGTCGTGCCACGAAACATCGCGCGGCAGCCCCACATTCAACGCGACGAGCTTCGCCACCGGCGATCGCCTCCTTTCATCCCAGAGCTAGCGCAGAATCTCGATGAGCAGCACCCATGCGTTGAGGACAGCCCCAGCGAAGCC
>DATLQP010000311.1:0-2428 GCA_035535155.1 Propionibacteriaceae bacterium | reverse complement strand
CTGGTGCTGGTCTTCTGGGATCAGCCGACCGGGAAGGTGATCATCGGCATAACCCTCGCGGTGTTGGTTGCGCTGGTGATCATCGAGTTCCTTGGTCGGCCGCCCAGCCCAGCCGCTCCGGAGCCGCCGGAAGCGGAGACCCCCGCCGCCACTCCTGAGGTCAGCGACGCCCCATCGACTGCTTCAGTTGCGGTCGCAAGCTCAGAAACTGACGACACAGCGAAAGCCGATGTGTGTAGTTGAGATGTCCAACAGCTGAGGCGAACGCGCCGTCGGCCGGTATCGCAGGCAGTACTCCGGCACATGCAGAGGTGTGATCAGCCCTTCAATGCCTTGCGGGTCGCTTAGGCAGCTAAGTCGGGTAGGGCACGATAAGTCGTACTCGCTGATGATCTTGTTTTTGAGAGCGGTCCGGGACCTGTTGGCGCGCCGCGGCCGCGGGGCCCGAACTCCTTGCCTACAAGATGGTCGGCGATGGCGGGGACGTCACGGGTTCAATTGACATCAACGGCTCTCTCAAGGGCCTGCTCGGGGAGGAGATGCACCACGCGGCCGATCATCGGGGTATGCAGTAGGCCGACGGTGGAGCGGCAGGACGTCGTAGACGGCGAGCATGGCTGCAGCCATGGCCCCTGCACAAAGCAATCCCCGTACGGCTAGCCGCTATCGCACTCGAGTGGCAACGCCGGGAGGCCCTCGCGTCCAGATCTGCATTCATGGTTGAGCGTCACACTGTCGAATCCCTAGGATTCGATTGTGACCGTGGATCCTCGCCAGGCCGAGACGCCCACGGTTGCTGCGCTCGAGCAGTCGTTGCTGGATGCCAAGCTTTCGGTTCCGCAACTTCGCCGAGGTTCGGTGAGTCGCGGCAAACTCATCGAGACGGGTCGCGCGAGCGATTGCCGCGTAGTCGCGGTCACTGCGCCTGCGGGTTACGGCAAGTCGACCTTGCTGGCTGAGTGGGCCCGCGCAGAAGATCGTCGGGTGGCGTGGGTGTCTTTGGACCGGTTCGACGATGATCCTGCGGTCCTGCTGATCTTGTTGGCATCGGCGTACGCTCGGGTCTGGCCGGGTAGCGCCGACCTGATCGCGGACATGAGCGGACTCGGCGTGTCGGCGTTGGGCCGCGCTGCGCCACTTCTTGCGTCGGCATTCCGGACAAGCCCAGTTCCCTTCGTGCTCATGCTGGATGACCTCCACGAGCTGGAGTCGCCAGCTTGTCACGACGTATTGAGTGTGGTGATCTCGGGGATCCCGCGAGGCTCTCAACTGGTCGTGGCGAGTCGTTCCGAGCAGCCCCACCTGCCGCGGCTGCGCGCTTCGGGAGAGCTGGTTGAGTTCCTGGGGAGCGATCTGGCCCTCGACGCGGCGGGCGCCGAGCAGATCTTCGCCGCGGCACACGTTAGCCTCACCCCTGAGCTGGCAGCCGCCGTGACCGCCCAAACCGAAGGGTGGCCGGTCGGCGTTTACCTCGCTGCGTTGATTGCCCACGACAGCCACGGCGAGGCACCGATGGTCTTTGGTGACGATCGGTACGTGGCCGACTACTTGTACCGCGAGTCGTTGATGAAGCTGCCCGAGGACCTCCAACGGTTCCTGCGGCGGACGGCAGTTCTTGATCAACTCTCTGCAACGCTGTGTGATGCCGTCCTCGAAGAAACAGGCGGGCAGGAGCAGTTGCGCGGCCTTGAGGCAACAAACTTGTTTTTAATCCCGCTTGATCGTCGGCGCGAGTGGTATCGCTACCACGCAATGTTCCAAGAGTTCTTGCTGGGTGAGCTTCGTCGAGTCGAGCCCGAGATCATCATGACACTGCACGGGCGAGCCGCCGATTGGTACGAGTCCAATGGATCTCCGGCGATGGCCATCGAGCACTTGTTGAAGACGACCGAGCGGGAACAATGCGTCGAATTGGTGACGAAGATGGCTTTGCCGACTTATAGTGCCGGCCAGATATCGACTGTGCAACGTTGGCTTTCGGCCCTCGGCGATACCGCTATCGAGCAATATCCCCCGCTCGCCGTGCTAGCCGGCTGGGTCACGGCCTTGACAGCGCAGACCGCCGAAGCGCAACGGTGGGCGGCGATCATCGACACCGCTTCGTTTGATGGAATACCCGCAGATGGCACGGCGTCGTTCGCCTCTGCACGGGCGATGCTGCGGTCCATGATGTGTCCCGCTGGTGTGGAGCAGGCAATCGCCGACGCAAGCTTCGCGGTCACCCAGGAGCCGGCATGGAGTCCATGGCGCGACCAGGCGCTCTGCTTGTGCGGCCTGGTGGATCTGCTCACCGGCGACCTCGACCAGGCACGCGCCTTGTTCGCAGAGGCGTCCACCTTGGGGGCCACACTGGGCAACACCGATACGATCGTGGTCAGCGAGTCCGAGCTCGCTGTGTTGGCGATGGATCGTGGGGAATGGGTTGAGG
>DATLQP010000310.1:0-5569 GCA_035535155.1 Propionibacteriaceae bacterium | reverse complement strand
GCGTCCAGCCGGTCGAAGCTCTCGTTCCAGAACCGCTCGAACCCGCCGGTCCACTCGTGGACCGGCCGCAGCCCGCGGGCGTCAAGGCCGTACAGGCGCTGCTTGCCTGCCTTGCGGTCCGCCACCAGCCCGACCTCCCGGAGCACCCGCAGGTGTTTGGACGCGCGCGGCTGGGTCATCCCCAACTCCCGAGCCAACTCGGTCACCGGCCGATGACCCGCCCGCAGCAGCGCCAGGATCTCCCGGCGCTGCGGCTCGGCGATCGCGTTGAAGACGTCCGACGTCGTCGCTGCTCGTGCCATGGCCGCTATCATATGCCCATATCGGCATGCGTCAAGTCGAGATGAATCAGGCGGGTCTTGTCAGATGACGATCGTGACCCTTGTCATACGACAACGACGACGACCCATATCGTCTGCTGACCATGGTGCAGATCTGGTGCGCTGACCCTGGCGGCGGGCGTGCGCCGTCGTGGGGTTACCGCCAGGTCTGCGATTGTGGGCGGCCGGCCGCCAGATAGGCGCCGGAAGCACAGGCGACCAGCAGTACGGCTGCCAACCAGAGCGGGGCGGCGAGGGCGACCCAGCGCAACAGGACACCTCCGGCACACCTGCGCGTCCCTCCTGCTTGCACAGAACGTGCCAGCACGAGTGGTGATGGAGATCGGGCACTCGCAGCTCGCCATGACTACCGACCTCTATTCCCACGTGATGCCGACTGCTCTGCGTGCGGCCGCGGACGCAATGGACCGCGTCCTTGTCCAGCCGAACTGAACTGCGTTGCTGTCAGCGTTGCTGTCATTGGGCCCACTGGGTGAGTCTGGCGACCCAATTTGGCTGGATTTAGGGTCCTGACTAGGGTAAACACTGGCGCACCCGGAGGGATTCGAACCCCCAACCTTCTGATCCGTAGTCAGATGCTCTATCCGTTGAGCCACGGGTGCGAGTGCCTCGCACGGCCTCCCAGCCGTTAGAAACACCGTGAGAGTGTATCGGCCCACGCTACTCCGACCAACCGAGAACAGCCGTTGGTCAGGCCAACGCCAGCTGAGCAGCACGTACGCCGCTGTTCAGGCTGACCTCGCTCAGTAGACCGGGCGCAGCAACCCGATCGCCCACCACATACACCCCGTGTCCCCGATCGATCGCGGGTCGGTCCCGCCATGACGTGCCAGGAAAGTCCACGGCCCCGGTGCGGGCGTTGGCTAAGGACTCCAGCCGATGCGTCGTACGGTCCCGCCAGCCTGGTAGTGCCTGGTCGACGATGGCCTCGAGCCGCGCCACACCATCAGCCTTGGACGTCTCTGCATCGATCGGCATCTGCATTTGGATCAGATGCTCACCAGCCGGCGCGAGCGCCGGATCAGGCATGGTGAAGTTCTCCAGCCAGCCGCAGGTGTCAAGATCGCTCACCACGAAAAGGTCATGTCTATCCCGTTTGACTCCAAGATCAAGAAGAGCAGTCCGTCCGGCCGGCCACTCCAAGGAGTTATCGCTGAGCAACGACCGAGCCGACTCCAGTTCGGTCGCGACAATGGTGGTCTCCTCGCCGATCGAGGACACCCGCGAGCCGAGTTCGATGATCACCCCGAGCTTCCGGGCGTATCTAGCGATGTCGTCGAACATCGCTCCCCAGCTGCCTTGGCGATACGACGCTGGCGGTGGGATCGAGAAGACCCTCGCGAGCCGTTCGGCGACAAAAGCCGCCGCTAGCGAGCCAGGGTCGTGGTGAAAAACGCCCACTCCGGAGGCCGAGGCACCTAGCTCCGCGGCCTCATCGCCGATCAGCTTCGTCGCCCACGCGCGAAACGATTGATCAACGGGTACGTCGTTGCGCCGCGACAAGCGCACGGCCTGCAGAAAGCCGACCGGCGGTACCGCGTGCAAGCGCCTCGCATGCCAGAACCGAAAGCGCGCCGCAGCACTGAGCGGTACGCCGCAAGTAACACCGAGCAAATTGCGTTCCCGCAGCCAGGCCCAGATCGACCCGTCACGATAGATCACGTGAGGGCCCTCATGCGCTCGATAGACCTCACGGTTCTCCGAACGACCCAGGTCCTTCGCGGGGGTTACGTCGTTCTCGAGGGTTGAGTCTTTCCCGGGTTTGGAGCCGGCCCGGCTGCGTACCGGAGTGGAACGCCACCGCCCGCCGAGGGTTCGGTGCGCTTCATGCAACGTGACTGACGCTCCCAGCTCGGCCGCGGTAGTGGCGGCGGCCAACCCGCCCAGACCCCCGCCAATCACGGTTACCGGCTTCACAATTCCCTACCTTTGTCCATATCCTGCGCGGACGGCTTTTGCGGCAGCAAGCGCTCGTACCGTAGGAAGTCGGCAGAAAGCTGCCCGGAAGTCTTGACCGAACCACCGAGACACTGGTAAGGCCGGATTGACAACGCTCTCTGTTCACCTATTGTTCACTTGACGGCTAGGTTCTAGCGTCATTGCCAGGTGCTCACCGACACCAAACCACCCGTTCCGGATGGGGAACTGATGTGACAGAGCTGTTCGTCGTCATCACGGTCATCGTCGTAGCTCTGATCTTTGATTTCACCAACGGCTTCCACGACAGCGCCAATGCGATGGCCGGACCAATCGCGACGGGAGCGCTTCGGCCGCGCGTAGCGGTGATCCTTGCCGCTGTGCTCAATCTCGTCGGAGCATGCCTCTCTACCGCGGTCGCGAAAACGATCTCTGGCGGCTTCTTCGATGATGCGCTGATCACAGCGCCCATCATCCTGGCCGGGCTGCTTGGCGCGATCATCTGGAACCTGGTCACCTGGCTGGTTGGGCTCCCCTCAAGCTCCTCTCACGCACTGTTCGGCGGACTCATCGGCGCAGTGATCGTGGGTGCGGGGCTCAGCTCGGTGCACGGCTGGGTGATCGTCTCCAAGGTTCTGCTGCCGGCCATCGTCGCGCCATTGGTTGCCGGCATCGCCGCCGCATGGTGCACCCGATTGGCGTACCGCATCACACGGAAGACTCCGAGCGTCCACAGCAATACCGGCTTCAAGTACGGACAGGCGTTCACGGCTTCGATGGTTGCGCTCGCCCATGGAACATCTGACGGCCAGAAGACCATGGGCGTGATCACACTGGTACTGATTGCTGCAAACCTGCAGCCAAGTGGCACCGGCCCGCAGTTGTGGGTGATCATCACCGCAGGTGTGGCCATTGGCCTGGGCACGTACTCGGGCGGCTGGCGCATCATGCGGACCATGGGCAAAGGGATCGTCGAGATCGAGACTCCACAGGGCGCGGCCTCCGGTGCGGCAACCAGCGCAACGATTCTGGCCTCGGCTCACGTCGGTTTCGGCCTCTCCACCACGCATGTCAGCACCGGCAGCATCTTGGGTTCCGGCGTCGGCCGGGACGGGGCCGAGGTTCGCTGGAGTGTCGCCCGCCGGATGATGTTCGCCTGGCTCCTGACTCTGCCCGGAGCCGGTCTGGTCGGTGGGCTCGCCGCGTTGCTCTCCGACCGAGGGGTCGGTGGCGTGGTCACGCTGATCGTAATGCTTGCAGTCGCCTGCTCGGTGATCTATCTCTTCTCTCGCCGTCACCAGATCAACCACAAGAATGTCACCGACAGCCATGAGGTCTTGGTATTGGCTTCCGCCACCCCGACCGCGTACGCCGACGACCCGCGGCTGGAAGCGCCGGCCAAGCCCAAGAAGGTCAAGCGTCCCAAAGCGAAGAGCGCCGCCTGATGCGCATCGACTGGGCTGCGCTAGGTGTTGTCACCGTCGTTTCCATCATGGCGTCGGTGGTCTTTACGATCTTGCTCGCGGCCGGCATCCGGCTGGTCTCGGCCGCCAAGATCAAATCGAACGAGGGCGGCTCGGGCACCGCGACCGTGTCACTCGGGTACGCGTTGCTGGGCATCGCCGGGTTACTGGTGCTGTTCGGGCTCTACTTGATCGTTCCGCAGTTCCACTAGTTTTCGAGCCGCTCGTGCAATCGCGCGAGGAACCCGCCTACTTCGTCGTCGCTCACAGAGGAAGAACGCCTCCGCTCGCTCCCTCCTCAGCACGGCGGCGCGCGATTTCCCGACGCTCGCAGCTGCGGGTTCTGTAGCCAAGCGCTTTGCTGTCTCTCCGGAGTGAGGCTGACATCGCCCGTCCTGGCACGCGCATATCAGCGGTATTGCAGCACCGACATACCCAGCTCAGAGATTCCCAGCACAGACAATCGGGAGTAGCATTTCCATGATCATCTCGCGCAGCGTTGCCGACTCTCCCGATGGAAAGAAGCGCCGCCATGACCCAACCTGCTTATAACACCATCCGCCGTCCGGGATCTGTCACGGTCGTCGTGGTCTTGACGATCATCTCGGGCATTCTCACGCTGCTGGGTGCTCTCTTTCTGCTTCTCCTCGGCGGTGCAGTCGGCCTCGCCTCACAAGTCAGTGGCGTGGCAGTTCTCATCTTCGGCATCCTCTATTTGATATTCGGCATCGTGACGATCGCGGTCGGAGTCGGACTTCGCAACGGATCCCGGTTCGCTCGCATCCTCGTCACGATCTTGATGGTGATCGACATCCTCGGCGGCATCGCCAACCTGATCTGGTTCCGGAGCAATCAGACAGTGACCTCAGCGATCATCACGATCATCGTGTCGGTGGTCGTGCTGGCTTTGCTGTACAACCGCAGGGCGAGCGAGTTCTTCGCGCGCGCCCCGTGAGCTGGCCGGCGAGCGGCGACGCCGAGCCGGCAAGCGGCTAAGCGGTTCGGTCCAGGATCTCCGTGACGAGGTCCATCGTCGTATGCGGATGCAGGAATGCGAAGCGACCGACTGTCTCGCCCTCCCACTTAGTAGGAGGAATAAAGGCGATCTGCTCGTCGTGCAGTGCTTGCGCCCACGCGTCGTAGTCGGCCGGTTTCCAATCCAGCCGGCGGAAGAGCACGACCCCAAGATCAGGCTCGCGGATCAGCTCAAGATGTGCTGTTGCCTTGATCAACACCGCGGTTTCCCGTGCCAGCCGTGCCGCGGTCTCGATCGCTTCGCGGTAAGCGTCGAGCCCGTAGACCGCCAACGAGAACCACAGTGGCAATCCCCGTGCCCGGCGAGTCAGGTGGTAGGCGTAATCGGTCGGGTTCCATTCCCCATCCGAGGCATGAATAACGTCCAGGTACGACGCGTCCTGGGTATGGGTTGCCCTGGCGAGCTCGGGCTGCCGGTAGATGAGCGCGCAGCAATCGAACGGCGTAAAGAGCCACTTATGCGGGTCGAGGATGAACGAGTCGGCCTGCTCGATACCGATGTACTTGTCGCGCAGTGACCGAGCGAAGATTCCGGATCCGCCGTACGCGCCGTCAACGTGGAACCACCAGTCTCGCTGTTTGGCAATCGCGCCAACCCCAGCCAGATCGTCGATGATGCCGGCATTGGTCGTTCCCGACGTGCAGACCACGGCGGCAACGTCGCTGAGGTCAGGATCGGCGTCAAGGGCAGCTGTCACTGCCTCGGCGGTGAGTCGGTGGTCCGGTGTCGCCACTACCAGTGCGTCCATCTCCAGCAGATTCAGCGTATTGATGATCGAGGAATGCGCGTCGGTGCTGACCACCACCCGAAGC
>DATLQP010000309.1:0-27375 GCA_035535155.1 Propionibacteriaceae bacterium | reverse complement strand
GCTCAATGCTGATCAACTTCGTCGCTCTTACTTCCCGCTCGGCTCCTCACTCAAGGCCGACGTACGCGCCGAGGCCCGGGACCGTGGCCTGGCTGTGGCGAACAAGCCCGACAGCCACGACATCTGCTTCATTGCCAACGGGGATACAGCGGGATTCCTGGAAAGCCAGCTCGGCCGCCGGGCAGGTGACATCGTCGACCTTGCGGGCACCAAGGTCGGCGAGCACGCCGGATCACATCGGTTCACTGTGGGGCAGCGGCGCGGTCTTCGACTCGGCACACCGGCCGCCGACGGCGAGCCTCGATTCGTCGTCGCCATTACCCCGACGACCAACACCATCACTGTTGGCCCTCGGGATGCGCTCGCCGTCAAGATCATCAACGCTATTCGTCCGACGTGGACAGCCGGGCCGCTGAGCGCTGAGTGGTCCGGGCAGGTACAGGTTCGAGCCCATGGGCAACCGATGAACGCCAGCGTCCAGCTGCAGGACGAGCATCTTGAGATCCAGCTCGACTCTGCCCCCACCGGTGTCGCACCTGGTCAGGCAGTAGTTCTTTACGCCGGCTCGCGAGTTGTGGGCAGCGCGACCATTTCGGCCACCCGGGCGTGACCGCCACCTCGCCGGACGGCGAGCTGCCGTTGATTCGGACCACAGGAATTGGTTCCTGGCCCGGAACTGACATGGCGGATGCGATCAAGATCGCATTCGCGGAGTGCCCTGATGTTCCTTACCTGCCTGAGCTTCCGGCACGGGGGCCTTACGCGCAGCTGATCGGACGCTCGACCGCCTTTCTGGCGGGTCTGGCTGCCGACCTGCAACCTGCCGGGTGGCGGCTGACCGATGCCTCCAGCCGGGACCATCGGCTGGCGGTCAGCACGCTCCGCCGTGATCTTGATCTGTTGGAGGAGCACGCTCAGGGATACGCAGGCACCCTCAAGCTCTCGGTCGCCGGCCCGTGGACACTGGCGGCCATGATGGAGCGCCCGCGTGGTGATCGTGTGATTGCCGACTCTGGAGCGCGGCGCGATCTTGGCCAATCGCTCGCGGAAGGCATCACCCAGCTCGTTGCCGAGCTGGTCGGGCGGCTCCCCGATGTCGAGCCGTTGGTCCAGCTCGACGAGCCGATGCTCCCGGCAGTGCTCGGCGGCGCGATTGCCAACGCGAGCGGCTTGTTGCGGCATCGGGCCATCGAGTCGAGCGAGGTTAGCGGTGCCATCATCCATACCCGTGACCGGCTGGCGACGACCCCTGTTGTTGTGCATTGCTGCGCGGCGGATCCGCCTATCGAACTGCTTCGCTTGGCCGGCGTCTCCGGCGTGCTTCTCGACATCGACCAGCTGTCCAGTACGGATTGGGACGTCGTGGGAGCAACTCTGGAAGCCGGACCGTGGATCGGGATGGGTGCACTGCCGACCGACCGCATGCTCGGGCCCGATCAGGTGGCCCGCCGCGTACTCCAGCCGCTACGCGATCTCGGCCTCGAGCCACCAGTCGCGGCGCGCATTGTGATCACGCCAGCTTGCGGGCTGGCGTCAGCGACTCGTGACGGCGCGGTGTGTGCATTGCGTACCCTGCGCTCCGCCGCCGAGATCGTCACGGAGCAACTCGCCGACTGAATTCAGCAGTGCGCGCCGACTGAATTCAGCATGTGCGCTGAGCCTGTCGAAGTGCGCGTTGGGTGCCCCTTCGACAAGCTCAGGGGCACCCAACGTGTTGGCGTCTCCTCAGTTCAGTGCGGGCCGCTCCGGCACGTAGAGCCAGACGTGGAATAACGCATCCAGGTCCTGTCCGGAAACCCTTTCGGAGAGTCGGATGAACTGGGCTGTCGTCACATTCCCATACTTATGCTGCTTCGCCCAGGTGCGCAGGATGACGAAGAAGTCGCGCGATCCCACCTTCTGCCGCAGTGCCTCAAGCGTCATGCTGCCCCGAAGATAGCCCTGCGGGCCGAACAGATCGGCCGGATCTTTCAGCGCTGCCGGCGCGGGCGACCAGAGGCTGGAGGAGGGCGGGTGGCTGTCGTACTCCGTCTGGAACTGCTCGGCGGTGCTTGGCCCGCCATGAGAGGCAGCCCAGAGCCACTCGGCGTAGGTTGCAAAACCCTCATTGAGCCAGATGTCGCCCCAGTCGCTCAGCGACACGGAGTTGCCATACCACTGGTGGGCCCACTCGTGAACGTTGGTCGTGTCGTCCGGGATGCCATCGAAGACTGGCCTGTTCTGCGTCTCGAGGGCGTATCCGACTTCCGTCTCCTTCACCACGATTCCGGCGCTGTTGAATGGGTACGGTCCGAACCGACGCTCTTCATAGCGGATGATCTTCGGGATGAGCGCGCGCTCGGCCGCAACGGTCCCGAGCTTTGGCTCAATGAAGCTCCAGATCGGCAACTTGCGTCCGGTCGCTGTCCTCATAATGGAGTGGTAAACGTCGTAATCGCTGATCGAGATCATGGCCAGGTACGTCGCCTGCTGGTAGGGCTGCACCCATCGCCAGGTCTCTTTGCCGGCATGCTTCCGGACGCTCTTGAGGTCGCCGCTGCCAGCCACCTCGAGCTTGGTCGGAACGGTGATCTTCATATCGAAGGTCGCCTTGTCGCGTGGCGTGTTGTTGTTCGGGAACCAGGTCATGGCGCCGATCGGTTCGCTGAGTACGGTGGCTCCGGCTCCGTTGTCGGTGGGGATCCAGCCGTCCTGAGCGCCGTCGGGATCGATGTGGGTGACAGGCTTGCCGTGGTACCGGATGCTGGCCGAGAAGCGGCCCGCTACGGTCTTGGACGGCTTGATGATCAACTTGTTGTCGCGCCTAGAGAAGTCAGCCGTGCGTCCATTGACCCGTACCTTGTCGACGATCAAGCCTTCCAGGTCAAGTGAGAACGACTTCAAGGGCTTCTTGGCCTTGGCGGTGAAGCTCGTTTTCGCCTTGATATTTCCTGAGCTCTGGAAGCTGAGGCTGATCGCGTAGTGCTTGACGTCGTACCGGCTGCTGCCGACCTCGGGGAACAGCGAATCGGGAGCTTGTCGCGAGGCGGTTGACGCCTGCGTCGGCGCTGCCGGTTTGGCGATGGCGATGCCGCTCGGGGTGGCTAGCAGGCCGAGTCCCAGAGCACCGATCGCCAGCGTGGCCGAAAGGCGTGGGCGGAAGGCAGATGCCGTGGCGAGACGCTGATCAGCAGACAATCGAGGCTCCTCAAACATGATCAATTGGCGGACCGACCCGCCCGACGCTAACAGCTGCAACCTTGACGCGAGGTCGAACCAGCGTTATTGCTTCGTTATTTCTCGTGCCTGCGGCTCCGCACGGCGCCCACCGCCACTGTCGGCACCGGGCGTTAATGTGCTGACGTGACGGACGAAAGCTTCCCCTCGACGGGCGAGCGAGATATGGCACGAGTGGGCCAGGATGAGATTGAGCGTCCGGAATCCCTGGCCAAGGCGAGTCAGCGCCATGCCGATCTCAGCGAGCGGGTCAATGACGCCCGCTGGCGTTACTACGTCCTCGATGCGCCCACCATGTCTGATGGCGAGTTCGATGTCATCTTGCGGGAGCTCAGTGATCTTGAAGACTCGTTCCCCGCACTCCGTACGCCAGACTCGCCGACTCAGCAGGTCGGCCCGCCGCCGTCAACCACATTCACGGCTGTGGAGCATCCGCAACGACTGCTGAGCCTGGACAACGCGTTCAGCCGTGACGAGCTGGACCGCTGGGCACTGCGCGCCGTCCGGGAGCTTGGCGAAAAGCGGCTCGAGCAGTCCGGCTACCTCTGTGAGCTCAAGGTGGACGGCCTGGCAATCGATCTGCTCTATCAGAGCGGCAGGCTGGTACGCGCCGCGACCCGGGGCGACGGACGAGTCGGGGAAGACGTCACGGCAAACGTCAAAACGATCAAGGTCATCCCGCATCGGCTACTCGGCACCGATGTTCCCGAAACACTGGAGGTACGCGGCGAGGTGTACTTCGCGGTTGCCGAATTCACGGCTCTCAATGAGTCTCTCGTCGTGGATGGCAAGGCACCCTTCGCCAATCCCCGCAACGCAGCAGCTGGTTCCCTGCGGCAGAAGGATCCCAAGATCACGGCAGCGCGGAATCTCGGGTTTGTCAGCCACGGCATCGGTGTTCTCGAAGGTTTCACGGCCGAGCGGCTCTCCGAGGCGTACGCCGCCTTGGATCGGTGGGGAATCCCAGTCAGCCCGCATCGCAAACTGGCCCGAACCCTTGCTGCGGTATGGGAGTACGTCGAATACTTCGGCGAGCATCGGCATTCGGCGGAGCACGAGATCGACGGCGTCGTGGTGAAGCTGGACGAGCGAGCGGTCCAAGATCAGCTGGGCTCCACGTCTCGCGCGCCACGGTGGGCGATCGCGTACAAGTACCCGCCTGAAGAGGTCACGACCAAGCTCCTCGACATCAACGTCAATGTGGGCCGGACGGGCCGGGTGACCCCGTTCGGCGTGATGGAGCCGATCCAGGTCGCCGGGTCGACGGTGGGGATGGCGACGCTGCACAACGCGAGTGAGGTGGTGCGTAAGGGTGTGCTCATCGGCGACACAGTGGTGCTCCGCAAAGCCGGCGACGTCATCCCTGAGATTGTCGGCCCAGTGGTCGACCTGCGCGACGGCACTGAGCGGGCGTTTGTCATGCCAACCCACTGTCCGGCCTGCGGCACTGAGCTGCGGCCAGAGAAGGAGGGGGACGCCGATCTGCGATGCCCCAATGCGAGATCATGTCCCGCTCAGCTGCGGGAGCGGTTGTTCCATCTCGCCAGCCGCGAGGCCCTTGATATCGAGGTCTTGGGATACCAGTCAGGTCAGGCGCTGCTCGACGCCGGGCTGCTCGTCGATGAGGGCGACCTATTCAGCCTGACCGAGGAAAAACTCAACAAGACCGACTTCTTTACGACCAAGTCAGGAGCTCTCTCCGCTAACGGCGCCAAGCTGCTCACCAATCTGGAGTTGGCGAAGACCCGGCCGTTGGACAAGTTTCTGGTCGCTTTGTCGATCCGGCATATCGGCAAGGGCGTGGCGCCTGACGTTGCGGCTGCGTTCGGCGACATCGACGCGCTGGCCAATGCGACACCCGAACAGTTGGCACAGGTTGAGGGCATCGGACCGACCCTCGTGACTGCGATCACCGACTGGTTCGCTGTGCCGTGGCACCGTGAGATCGTCACGAAGTGGAAGGCCGCTGGCTGTGTCATGCGGGACGAGCCCAGGGCCACAAAGGAGCAGACGCTCGCCGGCCAGTCGATTGTGGTCACCGGCTCACTGGAGGGGTATACCCGCGACTCGGCAGCCGATGCGATCACCTCGCGCGGCGGGAAGGTTGCCGCCTCGGTATCGAAGAAGACCAGCTTCGTTGTTGTGGGCGATGCCCCGGGATCGAAGTACGACAAGGCCGTGGAGTTGAAGGTTCCCATCCTGAGTGGAGCCGAGGCGTTCGAGGTGCTGCTGCAGCAGGGTTCTGAGGCCGCACGCAGGGTCGCGACGGTGGGGGAGTAGCCGGTGCGTCGTGCGTCGGCCCTCAAGATTTCCACCATCTGATCACGACCAGAAAGTGCTGGCAAACGACATGATGTCGTGACTGTTACGTGGCATGTGTCAGCGCTTTCGGGGATGCGTACCTGACGCCGCTTCACCCGCTGGGCTAGGGCGCTGATCATAGATCAGTCGGTCTTTACAGCAGGAAGATCTGGAAGAACTGCTTTTCCTCGCCGATTCCGAAGCCCCAACTGCCGGTCATGGCGTAGTAGACATACCAGCCAAGAAGAAAGATCGCGATCAGGCCTCCGAGCAGCGCGAGGGATGCCCAGATTCGCATCCGCCTCTTGTGCTTGGTGCTCGGCACCTTCACCGGACCCCATTCGCCGACCGAGGGCTGTACCCGTGGCGGCGTCGCTCCGTGCAGGTTGAGGTTGCTGAAAATCTTCGGCACCGCACCAATTTACTAGGAGCTTCTCGCGACGTTCAAAGAGTCAACCTAAGTACGCGCAAGCTAGATAAGCCAGTCATGAAGTCCCTGGAATCCGGTGGCAACAAGCAGGAAGCGACAGAGCCGGCCCGCGAAGACGGTCAGTCCGAACCAGAGCGGTCGCATCGTCGTCGCGCCGGCCAGCAGCGCGACCGCGTAGAGCGGAGGGAAGCCGACGATGGCGGCGATCAGGACGATCGGCAGCCCCCAACGTTTCTGGCCGACCAGATCAAGCAGTTTTGCCACAACCGCGCGGAACCGCGCTCGGGCTGGCCCGATCGGGCGCTGCCTCTGAAGATCCCGGCGATGCTTGACGAACGGAAGCTCTTTTCCTTCGCGTA
Organism: Propionibacteriaceae bacterium; assembly: GCA_035535155.1. Classification (GTDB taxonomy): domain Bacteria; phylum Actinomycetota; class Actinomycetes; order Propionibacteriales; family Propionibacteriaceae; genus Microlunatus. The sequence continues at coordinate 21,069 of DATLQP010000309.1, read as the reverse complement.
CGCCGAAGAAGAGCACCAGTTTTCCAATTGTTTGGCCAATGGCGGTGCCGATCGCAATAGGGATGGGCCCCACCACAGCGGACACCTGGGAGGCGATCACATACGCCTCCGCGTTCACGACCGGAACGATCGCCGACACGACCCCGAACCCGATCGAGGTCAGCAGGGCGACGAGCTCAGGCCACCCGAACGCGTCCACGCGCCGAAGGTACCTGAGGTGATGTGAGCTACTTCACCAGCGCGGCGAGGTGATGCAGTCGGGCAATCTCGGAGTCAAGGTAGGAGGGCCCACCCAGCCGTCCAATGATGATCACCCGATCACGAGTCAGCGGAGTCACGACGGCGGTGGTATCAGCCCAGCCGGGACTCCACTCCGCTTCCAGGTCGATGCGGTGGGTGGCGTCGAACGGTGTGAACTTCGCGGCCACCTCAGGCGACAAATCCGGTGCGAGGGTCGTCGAGAAGCAGGGGTTCGGGGTGCCATCGGAGATGTCAATCAGACTTGCCCAGTGCGAACGGAACACCACTGGGCACAACGAGACGAGTGTTTCCGCAGCGTGCGGTGGATCGGCTGCCATCCGTTCCAGTGCCTCCAGGTCGGACTGAAGCCCGCCGCCCTCGGGGTAGCGTGCGATCCACTCCACGCGTACGCCAGCGAGGTTCTGGCACGCGGTGACGAGCGTCTCGGGTAGCTGGTTGGGAGTCAGGTCGACGATGAAGTCGTCGACAACGCTCCCGTCAACCCGCTTTTCCACGATCTCGACGGCATTGATGTCAGCGCCAACCCCGCCCATCGCAGTTGCAACCGAGCCCAAAGACCCCGGTCGGTCTGGGAGGGTGATCCGCATCAGGAACACAGGAACATCTTTCCTTACCTCGATTACTGGCATGTTTCGGGTTCATGAAGGGGGCAGTGTCCGCGACTTCTGAGCCGTGGTCCGATACCGCGGCGAAGCATGGAAGCCTTGTGCCGTGCCGCGCTTCGAACCCTTTCCCGCGATCCGTTTTGCAACCGAGGACCTCGCACCTGTTGTTGCTCCACCGTACGACGTGCTGTCCGACGCTGACGTCGATTCCCTCGAGGCGAGATCGCTGCACAATATCGTGCGAATCGATGTACCGCGAGGCGGCAAGGATCGCTACGAGCTGGCGGCGAAAACCATGGAAGCGTGGTTGAAGGAGGGAATCCTTGCCGTCGACGAGGAACCTTCCTTCACGATCTACCGGATGCGCTTCACAGATTCGACCGGCGTACGGCGCGACATCGTTGGGGCGCTCGGCGGTCTCGAGGTGGTTGATCTGGAGGCTGGCGGGGTCTTGCCGCACGAGCGGACGACTGCGAAAGCGTCTACCGATCGCCTCGACCTCACCCGGGCTACCGCCGCCAACCTGTCTCCGGTCTGGGGCCTCTCGCTCTCCCACGGACTCACCGAGCTTCTCGCCGAGCCTGGTGAGCCGCTGGGGGCTGTGACCGACGAGGGCGTTGTGCATGTCGTGGAACGAGTCACCGATCCGCAGCGCATTGCTGCCATCCGAGACAAGCTGGCCGCCGACGATGTGCTGATCGCGGACGGGCATCACCGTTACGGGGTGTCACGCAGCTACCGGAACGAGATTCGAGAAGCGACCGGTCGTACCGATACACCGGCGGAGCTCACCTTGGCCTTCGTCAACGAGCTCATTGAGGAACAGCTCAGCGTTGCCGCGATCCATCGACTCTACGCCGACATCGCGGTTGGTGATCTTGCTCAGGCGCTTGCCCGATCGTTCGAGCTCGTTCCCACCGAACGGCCGAGCGATGCAGACCTTGCCGACCTACACAAGCAAGGATTGTTGATCTTGGTCAGTCGCGACGCGGCGTGGCAGATGCAGCCGAGACCGCGACAGTTTGATGGCGTACGTCCACTCGATGGCGGCTGGCTGGAGACGGCTCTTGCCGACGTCCCGTTGACTGTGAGCTATCAACACGGGCTTGCCGAGACCCTTCAGGAAGTGGATGGTGGCCGCGCCTCGGCGGCCGTGCTGATTCGGCCCGTCAGCGTTGCTGAGATCGAACGAACCGCCCGCGAAGGCCTGCTGATGCCGCCCAAGTCGACGTTCTTCACCCCGAAGCTCAAGACCGGGTTTGTGATCCGTTCGATGAGTGGATGAAAACGGCGCAGCACTAGGATGAGCCGGACCCCATGACCCCTGATGTGGGACCAAGGAGAGGTGACAGGTGGCACTCACCGCTGAAGAGGTGGCGAGCCTGGCGAGGTTGGCGCGGATCGAGCTGACCGACGCCGAATTGGACGTACTGGCACCTCAGTTGGAGGTGATCTTGGAATCAGTCGCCCGGGTGTCCGAGGTCGCAGCACAAGAGATTCCCCCTACCTCGCATGCGCTGCCCTTGACGAATGTGTTCCGCGAGGACGAGCTCCGGCCATCATTGCCGCGCGACTGGGTGCTGGCTGCTGCGCCAGCCGCGGAGCAGATGCGATTCCGAGTCCCGAGGATTTTGGGGGAAGAGGCGTGACCATCCGGCAGCCGGCGGCTTCGGAGATCATTCGGCAGTCTGCTGTTGATCTTGCAGCCAAGATCAAATCGGGGGAGCTGAGTGCCGTCGAAGTAGCCCGCGCGCACCTTGATCGAATCGCCGAGGTCGATGGCGAGGTACACGCTTTCCTCTATATTGACGGCGAGCGTGCCCTAGCAGCTGCAGCCCGAGTCGATGCCAAGATCGCGGCCCGCGAGCAAGTCGGTGCCCTTGCAGGTGTGCCCCTCGCGCTCAAGGACATTCTCACCTACACCGGCGCTCCAACCACCTGTGGCTCCAAGATCTTGGAGGGCTGGCTACCGCCCTACGACGCGACCGTCACCCGGCGGCTTCTTGATCATGACATCGTGATCTTGGGCAAGACGAACCTCGATGAGTTCGCGATGGGCTCCTCCACCGAGAACTCCGCGTACGGGCCAACCCGCAATCCATGGGATACCAGCCGGATCCCGGGTGGTTCCGGTGGCGGGTCGGCCGCCGCGGTGGCTGCGTTCGAAGCACCGCTGGCCATCGGCACTGACACTGGCGGCTCCATCCGGCAGCCGGCGGCTGTCACCGGGACGGTCGGGGTGAAACCAACCTATGGCGGCAGCTCTCGATACGGCCTCGTTGCGCTGGCCTCGAGTCTTGATCAACCCGGTCCCTGCGCCCGTACTGTGCTCGACGCGGCTCTGCTGCACAAGGTGATCGCCGGTCACGATCCATGCGATTCAACATCGATCGATGAGCCGGTGCCCGACGTGGTGGGGGCAGCCCGATCCGCAGACATCTCAGGCATGAAGATCGGCGTGGTCAGTGAGCTCGGCGGCGAAGGATATGCCCCCGGGGTAGAGCAGCGTTTTCACGAGGGTGTCGAACTCCTGGCCTCGCTGGGCGCGGAAATCATCGAGGTCTCCTGCCCGCATTTCGAATACGCGTTGCCCGCTTATTACTTGATCTTGCCTGCCGAGTGCTCCTCCAACCTCGCGAAGTTCGACGGGATGCGATTCGGGTTGCGGGTGGGCGACGACGGGCCGGCGAGCGCGGAACAGGTGATGGGGATGAGCCGGGAGGCCGGCTTCGGCGCGGAGGTCAAACGGCGGATCATCATCGGTACCTACGCGTTGTCCAGCGGCTACTACGACGCCTACTACGGGCAGGCGCAGAAGGTCAGGACCTTGATCTCGCGCGACTTCGACCAGGCGTTCTCCCGAGTCGATGTGCTGGTCTCGCCGTCCACCCCAAGCACTGCGTTCAGGATCGGCGAGAAGGTCAATGATCCGCTTGCCATGTATATGAACGACCTCTGCACGATTCCCTCCAATCTGGCCGGCAACGCGAGTGCATCTTTCCCCGTAGGTCTAGCACCCGAGGACGGGTTGCCGGTGGGGCTGCAGGTGATCGCGCCCCCGCTCGCCGACGACCGGCTCTATCGGGTCGGAGCCGCGCTAGAGGCCGCACTTGAGTCGGATTGGGGTGGGCCGCTGCTGGACCGTACTTCTGCTGATCGTCCAGAGGCGGGAGCGGTGCGATGACGGTGTTGTCGTACGAAGAGGCGCTCGCAGCCTACGACCCGGTGCTCGGGCTCGAGGTGCACGTCGAACTCAACACCATCTCGAAGATGTTCTGCGGATGTTCAACCGTCTTCGGTGCCGAGCCGAACACGCAGGTCTGTGCTGTGTGTCTGGGTTTGCCCGGCTCGCTGCCGGTGGTGAACGTGAAGGCGGTCGAGTCCGCGATCCGCATCGGACTCGCACTCAACTGCACCATCGCCGAGTGGTGTCGCTTTGCCCGCAAGAACTACTTCTATCCGGACATGCCGAAGAACTACCAGATCTCCCAGTACGACGAGCCGATCGCGTACGACGGCTGGACAGAGGTGGTCCTTGATGGGGAGATCTATCGGATCGGCATCGAGCGGGCCCACATGGAGGAAGACACCGGCAAGTCACTACACGTGGGCGGCGCAACCGGACGCATCCACGGCGCTGACTATTCACTGCTGGACTACAACAGGTCCGGCGTACCACTGATCGAGATCGTGACGAAGCCGGTCGAGGGCACCGGCGCGCAGGCGCCCGAGGTGGCGCGGGCGTACGTCACCATGCTGCGCGATCTGCTGCGTGCGCTGGGCGTGTCCGACGTCAGAATGGAGCAGGGTTCGCTGCGTTGTGACGCCAATGTCTCGCTGCGGCCGGTCGGCACGTCGACCTTTGGCACCCGTACGGAGACCAAGAACGTCAATTCTCTCCGCAGCGTTGAGCGGGCGGTTCGTTATGAAATTACGCGCCAGGCTGCCGTGCTCACCGAAGGCGGCAAGATCACCCTGGAGACCAGACACTGGCACGAGGAGTCCGGCACCACGACCCCTGGACGGAGCAAGGAGACCGCGGAAGATTACCGCTATTTCCCTGAGCCGGACCTGGTGCCGGTAGCGCCGAGTCGCGGGTGGGTGGACCAGCTGCGCGCCACTTTGCCGGAGCCTCCGGCAGCAAGGCTCCACCGAGTAAGCGCCGAGTGGGGGTTCTCCGAGCTGGAGATGCGCGATGTGGTCAGTGCCGGTGCAGTCAATGCAATCGAGGCGACGGTCGCCGCGGGCGCCTCGCCGCAGTCAGCTCGCAAATGGTGGCTCACCGAGATTGCGCGGCACGCCAACGAGCTGGGAGTTGATCTTGAAAACGTTGGGGTCACTGCGCAGCAGGTGGCCGAGATTCAGGCGCTGGTGCAGAACGGCACCATCAATGACAAGCTGGCCCGCCAGGTCTTCGAAGGCGTGATCGCCGGCGAAGGTTCTCCAGCTGAGGTCGTGGCCGCCCGCAAGCTGGCGATCGTCTCCGACGAGAATGCGCTGGCCGCAGCCGTGAACGACGCGATCAACGCGAATCCTGACATCGTCGACAAGATCAAGAGCGGCAAAGTACAGGCGACCGGCGCGCTGATCGGATCAGTAATGAAACAACTTCGTGGACAGGCCGACGCGGCCCGGGTTCGTGAGCTGATCTTGGAAAAGATCAACTAGGGGACGACGGCCAGGAAGAGGAAGGCTGCAAGGAGCACCAAATGAACTGCGCCCTGGAGTCGGGTTGCCCTGCCGGGTACGACAGTCAGGATCGCCACCACGACCGTCACCGCGAGCAACACCATCTGGGTGGCATTCAATCCGAGCAGCAGCGGCCCCTTGAGCCAGATCGAGGCGACTGCAATGGCGGGAATAGTGAGGCCGATGCTCGCCATGGCTGAGCCGAAGGCGAGGTTCAGACTGATCTGGATTCGGTCCCGATTGGCGGCCCGCGCGGCCGCGAGTGACTCGGGCAGCAACACCAGAAGCGCGATCACGACACCGACGAATGATGGGGGAAATCCGACCGCAGCGACGCCCGCTTCGATTGCTGGTGTCTCCACCTTGGCCAAGCCGACGACGGCAACCAGCGCGACCACCAGCATGCCTACGCTGAGGAGCGCTCGTTGCGCAGTGGGCGGGTCAGCATGGTCCTCGGCCTCGACGACCTCACCGGCGCTGGTGAGCGGAATAAAGAAGTCGCGGTGCCGAACTGTTTGGGTGATGACGAATATCACGTAAAGGACAAGTGACGCGATCGCCGCAAAGGCCAATTGGGCGGGCGTGAACTCCGGCCCCGGACGACTCGAGGTGAAGGTCGGAAGCACCAGGCTCAAGGTGGCCAGCGTTGCCACCGTGGCCAGTGCTGCGCCACTCCCTTCCGCGTTGAAGATGGTGAGGTGAAATCGCACGGCACCGATCAACAGGGCAAGGCCGACGATGCCGTTGCAGGTGATCATGACTGCCGCGAACACGGTGTCACGAGCCAGTGATTCGCTCCCCTTGCCGCCCGCGATCATCAACGTGACAATCAGGCCCACCTCGATGATCGTCACGGCGACAGCCAGCACGAGTGATCCAAACGGTTCACCGACGCGATGAGCAACAATCTCGGCATGATTGACCGCGGCGAGCACGGCGCCAGCCAGGGCGAAAGCTACGAGGACCTGGACCAGGACGCCGATGCCGCGACCCCAGGTGAACACCAGCAAGACCGCCGCCAGCACGGGGACAAGCACGGTCCACGACAAGACCTTGGGCAAAGCCTTGATACGGGGGCCGCCGTTCATGATCCCAGGCTTCCACAGCAGCATCGGGGCAGCAGGCAACTGCTCACCGAAACTGTCCGAGCCCGCCGATAATGTCGATCCATGGATTTCAAACTCGAACTGATCGGAGTGCCGGTCACTGACGTCGATCGCGCCAAGGCCTTCTACGTCGACCAGGCTGGCTTCACCCTCGACCATGATCACGCGGTCAGTGCGGACATCCGCTTCGTGCAGCTGACTCCGCCCGGCTCGGCCTGTTCCATCGCCATCGGCAACGGGTTGACGCAGGTCGCGCCCGGAGCGATGGATGCTCTTCAGGTCGTCGTGTCCGACATTCACCAGGCCCGAGACGAGCTTTCCGGACGCGGGGTCGACGTGAGCGACGTCGACGTGTTGCCGTGGGGATCTTTCGTGTTCTTTCGCGATCCCGACGGCAACCGTTGGGCGGTGCAGCAGCTGCCCGACTATGCACAGGCGCGGGGCGGCTCAGGCGACATCAATGAGGGCTGGGACGGCTGAGGGATCCGAGCGGCGCGTCGCAGATCGCGGCGCAAGCTGTCCCTGATCAACTGCCCCGCGGCCAGCCGCCGCTAATCGGGGTGATCCCGCTTAGCTTCCCCCGGTTGGGCGGCGCTTTACGGCCAAGAAGATCAGCAACAGGCCAACGCTCAGGCACAGCAGGCCGATCGCGAGCCAAGTCCTGCTGCCTGTCATGAAGCTGCCCTTGATCAGTCCGGCGCCTTTACCGATCCAGACGCCACCGACCAGCACGGCGAGGCCTCCGACGATCAAGCTGGCTGTCCGAGCAGCCTTGGACCGCATGTCAACCTTCTCCTAGCGGGTGATCTGGAACAAGCGGTCGTCATTCGACGCCGGATCGCCTCTACCATCGGTGTTGGAGCTGGTCAACAGCAGACTTCCACCGTCAGCGGCCACTTGGACAGTCCGCAGCCGGCCGTAGTCTCCCCTGAAGTGGGCGATTGGATCCCCGGTTTTGGTGCCGTCAACCGGAATCTCCCAAAGGCGCTCGCCGCGCAGCCCAGCCATCCACAGCGAGTTCTGCCAGTACGCCAAACCAGACGGCGAGGCTTCATCGGTCCGCCAGACGACCTTGGGGTTGGTGATTCCTCGAACGTCGCCAGACCCCTCCACCTCAGGCCATCCGTAGTTGGAACCCTTCGTGATCAAGTTCAGTTCGTCCCAGCGGTTCTGGCCAAATTCCGACGCCCACAGCCTGCCTGCCTCGTCGAAGGCGAGCCCTTGAACATTGCGGTGGCCATAGCTGAAGACCTCGTTGTCGAACGGATTCCCAGGGGCCGGTCTGCCATCGAGTCGAATTCGGAGGATCTTCCCACCGAGCGAGTCCTTGTCCTGGGACAGCCGCCCGGTTCCGCTCTCGCCGGTACCGACGTACAGATAGCCGTCCGGACCGATCACCATTCGGCCACCGTTATGGATGGCACCCTTGGGAATGCCTTTGAGAATGACCTTCGGCGTCCCCAGCTCGCGGCCGTCCCAGCTCATCGAGACGATCCGATTGTCCCTCGCTGCCGTGTAGTACGCGAAGACAGTCTTTTCGTTCGGGGTGATCGCTAGCCCGAGCAAACCGCCCTCACCAGCCGGATCTGCCTCGTCGATGGTCCGCACCGACGACGTCGAGCCTTTATCAACTCTGACGATCTTCTGTTCGTCACGTTCGGCGATCAGGAAGCTGCCGTCCTTGAGGGGGATCAGTCCCCACGGCGCAGCCAGATTGGAGGCGATCACTCGTGCTCGAGGATCGCCGCGGGAGGCGACACCGCTGGAGCTGGGACTGCTCGATGGCGGGCTCGAGGACGCCGGCGCTGAGCTTGCTGGGGTGGGCTCTGCCGTGCGAGTCTCGGCGTTTGGTTCGTTGGCGGCGCTGGTACAGCCGGTGGCCAGGAGCAGCGCTCCGCAGACGGCTGCCGATCGGAAAATTGTCCACCGATGTCTGGCTGGCGCGGACGTCGGAGTCACCACAACAGTCTGGCCTGTGCACTCAAGGCAGATGTCACGTCCGTAGGTCCGCCGAGTTCAAGATCTCGATCGCCTCCGGCTCGCCGACTAGTTTGATCTCGGCGACACTCGTCCTGCCGTGGGCGTACAACATCAGCTCGCTGGGATTGCCGACCAGGGTGACCGTCGACGCGCCGCTCACGGCTCGGATGGTCTCGGGCGCTCCATCTGCCGCCTCCGAACCAAGGCGCTCCAGAACGACACCGACCTGAACCCGGCGGAACCAGGCACGGCCCAAGAGCTTGAGCCGGCGCCACATCCACTCCTCAACGTCTTCGCCGAGTTGCCGAGAGGTTTGCGGGGAGTCCCCGACTCGGCGTACGTCCTCGTGGTGGATGAAGAATTCGGTCGTGTTCGCGCCTTCGTCGACACCAGGAATCGCGAAGATCGAAAACCGCGCCGGACCACGCCGCACCCGATCGACAAGCTCGGGGTAATCCCATCGTTGCTTGATTTCGGCCATCCGGCGCTCGGACAAGCTGGACAGCGGCTTAGCGACAATGCCGGTCGCTCCCACCGGGTCGGTTTCCCGGATCCACAGGTGCGCTGCGAGGTCGTGCGTTTCCCAGCCCTCACACAACGTGGGTGCATGTGGGCCAACCTTGTCGAACAGGTCGCACAGCTCCGCCCGTTCGGACTTGGCAAACGTCACGAGCGCCCATCGTAGCCGGGGATACTCAAGCTGGCACCGACGCGCCAGCCGGGAAACCCGCCACTGGCCGGAAACCTGACGATCACCGCATCGCCATGTTGGAACAATGGGCGGGTGACCGACTCAGCGCCGGTGTTCGCCGGCAGCACGCTTGACCCGGAGGTCGCCGCGCTGCTCAAGCGCGACGCGGCCGGACTAGTCACTGCCGTCATCCAGGAAGAGAGCACCGGAGAGGTGCTGATGGTTGGGTGGATGGACGACCTGGCCCTGCACAAAACACTGACCACCGGACGCTCGACATTCTTTTCACGCAGCCGCGGTGAGTACTGGGTGAAAGGTGAGACCAGTGGGAACCGGCAGTGGGTACGTGAGGTCCGGTTGGACTGCGACGGCGACACCGTGCTCGTCAAAGTGCACCAGGAAGGTGCGGCGTGCCATACCGGCGATCGCACCTGCTTCGACGAACGCCTGCTGCCTGCTCTGGTCGCTCAGCGGGGCGAGGGAGCCGCGCGGTGAACGAGCTTTCCCCAACGCTGGAGGAGTTTCGCAAGCTGGCCGTGGAGCGGCGCGTCATCGCCGTGCACCGGCGCTTGCTCGCCGACACGGAGACGGCCATCGGGCTGTATCGCAAGCTGGCGAGGAACCGGCCCGGCAGCTACCTGCTGGAGTCGGCTGAGCACGGCGTGTGGTCTCGTTACTCCTTCGTTGGGGTGCGCGCAGCCGCAACGCTCACCGAACACCACGGTCAAGCCACCTGGAGAGGCCCTGCGCCCGTCGGCCTGCCCGTCGGTGGGGATCCGTTGGCGGCCGTCCGCGAGACGCTGCGTTTGCTGCACACGCCGCGCAGCGAAGACCTGCCGCCTTTTACCTCGGGCCTGGTCGGCTATCTCAGCTACGACGCGGTACGCCGCATGGAGCGGTTACCCGACACCTGCGTCGACGACCTGAAGATTCCGGAGCTGGCTTTCCTGCTGGCTTCAGATCTTGCCGTTCTAGATCATCACAATGGTGAGGTGTGGTTGGTTGCCAATGCGATCAACTTCGACAACACCGACGAGCGAGTTGATGAGGCGTACGCCGACGCCGCGGCACGGGTGCAATCCATGACGGAGCTGCTGATCGAGCCCGCGCCTGCCGGTGTGGTCTCGGCGAGCTTTGATCAGAGCGCTCCTCCGATCCGGCGGCAGCGTACATCCGAGGATTACCAGCGGGCCGTCAGCTCTGCGGTCGAGGAGATCAAGGCTGGCGAGGCGTTTCAGATCGTCGTCAGCCAGCGCTTCGAGGTTGATACCACCGCCGACGCGCTGGATATCTACCGCGTGCTTCGCCTGACCAACCCGAGCCCTTACATGTACTTGCTACGGCTCGACGACTTCGACATCGTCGGCTCCTCACCAGAAGCGCTGGTCACCGTCAAGGGACCCACGGCCGTGACGCATCCGATCGCTGGTTCGAAGCCGCGCGGCGCCACTCCTGCCGAGGACGCTGCCCTGGAGGCGGACCTGTTGGCCGATCCCAAGGAGCGCGCCGAGCATGTGATGCTCGTCGACCTCGGCCGCAACGATCTCGGCCGGGTGTGCCAGCCCGGCACCGTCGAGGTGGTGGAGTTCATGGAAGTCCGCCGCTACAGCCACATCATGCATCTGGAGTCCACCGTCATCGGCACCATCGCGGAGGACCGCACCGCCCTCGATGTCGTCCTAGCCGCCTTCCCAGCCGGCACGCTGTCTGGTGCTCCCAAGGTTCGCGCAATGGAGATCATCGATGAGCTCGAGATCACCCGACGGGGCCTGTACGGCGGCGTGGTGGGCTATCTGGACTTCGCCGGCGACGCCGATGCGGCGATCGCAATCCGGACCGCCGTTTTGCGCGACGGCGTGGCCTATGTGCAGGCCGGTGGGGGAATCGTGGCGGACTCACACCCACCCACCGAGGATCAGGAGAGCCAGAACAAAGCCGCCGCAGTTGTTCAGGCCATCTCGGTGGCGGAGAGCTTTGTCGGGGTTGAGCCGTCGGCTGCGCCGCCCACGGCCGAACCGGTAGCCGGATGAAAAGTCGGGCACTCGCGTTTGGCTGCCTGCTCGTCGGCGGGGCACTGGCGCTGATCTGCAGCGCGCAACCCTGGTGGCGGGCCACCGGTGAAGGCGTCGTGATGAAGTTCACCGGAACCCAGGTCACGGGCGGATTGAGCCAGGCTCTCGGAATTGTCTCCCTAGCCGGAACCCTGCTCATGCTGGTGCTGAAGGCCCGGGGCCGCCGCGTAGTCGGCGCCCTGCTGCTCCTGGTAGGCATGGGCGTTGTCCTGACCGGAGCGTTTCGGCTGCGGCCAAGCGCCGATGCCGTACGCAGCCAGGTACGTGAGGTCAGCTTGGCGGACGTCTTCCAGTTAGGTGTGACGGCGTGGCCCTGGGCCTTCGCCCTTTCCGGAGTGTTGATCGTCGCCGGCGCGGCATTGACCATAGTCACCGCAGGTCGCTGGCCGTCGCAGAACGAGCGATTCAGGCCCGAGGTGGGCCCAGCAAAGGACACGATGCAGCTTGCCGAGATCGACGACCCGGCAGGGCTGTGGAAAGCCATGGACGCAGGTGCCGATCCGACCGCCGATGATCACGACACGCCGACCGTGGATGACCCCAAGATGCGCGATCGAAGCCCAGGAGACACAATGGATGCCACCGAACAGGCGCAGCAATCATTCTGGTCGCTCACGAGCCGCATTCCGGCACACGTGGAGCGCGACTGGCGGGGGAACGAGGCGTAGCGCGGTCCGGTACGTGCTCGGAATGCAGATCCCGATTCGCAGAAACGAGGGAACCATGGCAGGCACAGCGCATCAGTCAGACATGAGAAACCTGACGCATATCGTCAATCGGCGCGGCAAGAGTGTGCATCACGGCCGCACCCTTGCAGCGTGGGTCGGCACTGCTGTCGGTCTGTTGGCGTTCATCGTCGGTGGAATCGCGGTGGTCGTGCAGTACTGGCCGATGTTCTGGGTGGCCGTCGCCCTGGCGGTCATTGCAGTGATCGTGACCGTAGTCCTGCAGCGCATGGGCTACGGGGCTAGCTGATCGGTCGAGATCATGAATGCCTTAGACGACATCTTGGCGGGAGTCCGCGACGATCTGGCGGTCCGTCAGAGCCATGTCCCGCTGGAACGGCTGAAGGAACGATGCCAGCACATCGACGCCGCGATCGATCCGATGCCGCGCTTCCGTGGCCCAGGGGTCGCAGTGATCGCGGAGGTGAAGCGGTCGAGTCCCAGCCGGGGCACGCTGGCTGACATCGCCGATCCGGCCGCCTTGGCGGTGGAGTATGAGGCTGGCGGTGCGGCTGCGATTTCTGTGCTGACCGAGCAGCGACACTTCGCCGGGTCTCTGGATGATCTTGTCCGGGTACGGTGCGCAGTTGACATTCCCGTTCTCCGCAAGGACTTCATCGTTACCGCGTACCAGCTTTTCGAGGCTCGTGCCGCGGGAGCCGACCTGGTGCTGTTGATCGTCGCCGCTCTGTCCGATCCCGAACTGGTATCCCTGGTCGAGCGGGCTCGCTCAATCGGTCTCACTCCGTTAGTCGAGGTGCACACTGCCGATGAGGTACGACGAGCGGTGGACGCAGGTGCCTCGATCATTGGTGTCAACGCCCGCAACCTTCAGACGCTCAAGGTCGACTCCGCGATCTTCGCGCGCCTCGCGCCGCTGATTCCCGGCGGCATCGTCCGGATTGCGGAGTCCGGCGTACGGGGCCCGCACGATGTGATCGACTTGGCGCGGGCCGGCGCGGACGTGGTTCTCGTCGGCGAGGCCCTGGTAACAGGTCGGGATCCACGCAGTGGCGTGGCGGACTTGGTGGCCGCAGGGGCACACCCGGCGGTGCACAAGCACTAAACCTGACCCGTCACCGCACGCGCACATCACAGTAAGGAATCGAGTTGTCCAGGCAGTTCAACGTGACCTCGGAGCTGCCGCCGCTCGGTGGTGGCTCCCTGCCGGACGCAAGCGGTCATTTCGACCGGTTTGGGGGCAGATTCGTCCCTGAGGCGCTCCACGCGGCGCTGCTGCAGCTGGAACGGGAATTCCACGCTGCCATGGCCGATCCGGTTTTCAACGCTGAGCTCAGTGAACTGCTGGCCGACTACACCGGGCGACCGAGCCCCATCACTGAGGCCAAACGGTTCAGCCAACACGCTGCTCCAACCCAGATTGGACAGCTCCCGATCATCGTGCTGAAGCGAGAGGATCTGAACCACACCGGCTCGCACAAGATCAACAACGTGCTCGGCCAGGCGCTGCTCACTCGGCGGATGGGAAAGACCCGGGTGATCGCGGAGACCGGCGCCGGCCAACATGGGGTCGCGACCGCTACCGCGGCCGCGCTGTTCGGACTCGACTGCACGGTTTACATGGGCAAGATCGACACCGAGCGGCAAGCACTCAACGTCGCCCGGATGCGGCTACTCGGGGCTGAGGTGATCGCCGTCGGGTCGGGCACCCAGACCCTGAAGGACGCCATGAACGATGCGATGCGCGACTGGGTCGCCTCCGTCGACAACACCCACTACCTGATCGGCACGGTCGCTGGGCCACACCCATTCCCGATGTTGGTACGCGAGTTTCAGCGGATAATTAGCACCGAGGCCCGAGCTCAGCTTCTCGATCGCTACGGCCGGCTGCCCGATGCGGTCTCGGCCTGCGTTGGCGGTGGCTCCAATGCGCTGGGCATCTTTGCTGATTTCATTCCTGACGCCGACGTCGCGCTGTACGGCTTCGAGGCCGGCGGCGAAGGCATCGAGACCGGACGGCATGCCGCGACCATCTCGGCGGGAGAAATCGGTGTGCTGCATGGGATGCGAACCTTCGTACTGCAAGACGAGGACGGCCAAACCAAGGCCTCGCATTCCATCTCCGCAGGATTGGACTATCCGGGGGTTGGTCCCGAACACTCCTGGCTGGCGGAGATCGGACGTGCGCAGTACGAACCGATCACTGACGCCGAGGCAATGGAGGCCTTTCGGCTGTTGTCCCGCACTGAGGGAATCGTCCCGGCAATCGAGTCGGCGCACGCCCTGGCCGGGGCGCTCCAGCTGGGTCCTCGTTTGACAGCCACCGAGTCCGGCGACCCACCGTTGATCTTGGTCAACCTCTCCGGGCGCGGTGACAAGGACGTGGATACCGCGATCACCTGGTTCGGTCTTGACACCGCCGGCACGGCATCAGAGTCCCCGGGTGGCTCGGCCGGCACCGGGCTAGAGCGGTGAGGGTAGACCCCGGCCACACCGGGCAGACGCTGCTCCAGGTCCGGGCGGCGGGTCGCGGAGCCTTGGCGGGATTCCTTCACGTCGGCTACCCCACTGTTGACATGTCGCTGGAGGCTCTCAAGGCGCTCACCGGAAACGGTGAATCCGAGGGCGTCGACCTGGTCGAAGTCGGCATGCCGTACAGCGATCCCGTTCTGGATGGGGCGACGATCCAACGCGCTGGAACCAAGGCGCTGCAGCGCGGCGTACGGACTCGGGATGTGTTCACTGCTGTGGAAGCTGTCGCGAAATGCGGCATTCCGGCCGTTGTCATGACCTACTGGAACCTCATCGAGCGCTACGGTGCGGATCGCTTCGCCCGTGATCTTGCCTCTGCAGGCGGTGCCGGTGCGATCACGCCGGATCTCACTCCGGATGAGGCGGAGGAGTGGCTGACCGTCTCCGATGATCATGATCTGGACCGGATCTTCCTGGTCTCGCCCTCCTCAACCGACGAGCGCCTCAGATCGACAGTGGGAGCCTGCCGCGGGTGGGTCTACGCCACGTCACTCATGGGTGTCACCGGCGCACGGGCACAGACCTCGGCAGCTGCCCCCGAGCTGGTCCGACGGGTGCGCGAGGCGGATCCGTCCGCGATGGTCGGGGTCGGACTCGGGGTGTCCAGTGGCGTACAGGCTCGCGAGGTGACCGGTTTCGCGGACCTGGTGATCGTCGGTTCCGCGCTGGTCAAGACCCTGCTCGATGCCGAAGACGCCGGGCGAGCGGAGGACTTGACTGGGCTGCGCGCCCTCGTCGCCGATCTCGCCGCTGGCGTACGCGTTGGTCGCGGTCACCAGGCTGGTGAGCCTTCGGCAGCGTCCTCCGCTGGTTCAACAGGCTCGGGAACTTCACAGCGATCGCCAGGGTTAGTCGGGACGTGAGTTGCACTGTACGATCCGGCAGAGCCTGGTCGGCGACCACGCATCCTGGCCTCGCACGGATGAGCATCGCAGCCTGCTCGTTGTGGGCTCTTGGCGTGTTGCTCGTGATCTCTGGCTGCACGGCGGCGCCAAGTGGGCCTAGCGGCCAACGGAACGCCGATCCGGCCGGATACACCGGTGGATCCTCGCTGCCCCAGCCGTATTCGATGCCGGAGATCTCCCTGACCGACACCTCCGGACGGCCGTACAACCTCTCCACCACGCCGTCCAAGCCGGTCACCTTGCTGTTCTTCGGCTACATCCATTGCCCGGATGTCTGCATCGCGGTGCTCTCAGACGTCTCGCTGGCTTTGCAGCGACTGTCACCAGCCGAGCGAGACCAGATCCAGCTCGTCTTCGTGACCACCGACCCGGCCCGGGACAAAGAGAAACAGATCCGGCACTATCTCGATCGCTTCAATCCCAGCTTCGTGGGTCTGACCGGCCCGCTCTCGACGATCAAACACACCGCAAGCGAGGTCGGAGTCGATATTCAGGGCATGAAACGGCTTCCCAGCGGTGGTTACGAGGTGGGGCACTCGGCGCAGGTCATCGGGTTTGATCGCAACTCCGGGATCGTGATCTGGACTCCGGGAACACCCATCGCTTCGCTCAAGCATGACTTCGCGTTGTTGGTGGAGCGATCGCGTTGAGCGTGTCCGTCGGCACCGAACCGAGGCTCGCCGCAGTCGCCGTGTGGGTCTCGACTGCAGCGCGGCTCGTACTCGGCGCGGTGCTTCTCATCGCTGGAGGGCTCAAGGCGATCGATTCACAGTCCTCCGTTACGGCCGTGCGTGCCTACCGCCTGCTCCCGTCGTCGCTCGCGACGATCGTCGGATGGGGACTCCCGTTTGCCGAGATCGCGCTCGGGCTCTTGCTGCTTGCCGGCATCGCTACCCGAGTGATTGCCGTGGCAAGCGCGGTGCTGCTGCTGATCTTCATTGCCGCTGTCGCCTCCGCAGCGGCGCGTGGCCTCAGCATTGACTGTGGATGCTTCGGCGGAGGCGGCGAGGTCGCGCCCGGCCAAACCGCGTACGGCATCGAGATCGTTCGCGACGTTGGTCTGCTGCTGCTGGCGGTATGGCTGGTGTGGCGGCCGCGTAGTCGGTTCACGCTGGACAGGTTGTCCGGGGCGCGGCCTGAGACACAGGAATCGCCATGAGCAATCCAAAGAATCTCAATGCCCGCGAGCGGACCCGACTAGCCGCGGAGCAGGCCGCGGCGCGCAAGCGCGATCAGCGGATCCTGATCTCGGTGGTCGTTGCCTTCGTCGTGCTCGTGGTTGCCGGCGGCATCGTCTTCCAGGCCTGGCGTACCAGCCGCGCACCATCGTCGGCGCCCCCCGCCACGGTTTCGGCGAGTCCGGTCACCATCACCAATGGACGCCCAATCCCGCTCGGCTCGGCCGACGCACCCGTCACGATCACCTTGTACGAGGACTTTCACTGCCCGCACTGTGCCGACTTCGAGGAGCAGTTCGGACCGACTATCAGCCAAGCTCAAGAAAGCGGCGCCGCGCGGGTGGAGCTCTACCCAATGGCCTTCATCGACGAAGGTTCAGTGACCGCCGCAAATGCGATGGCCTGCGCAGCCGAAGCCGGGTTCGGCCAGGCCTACTACCTGGGCTTGTTCGCCAACCACACATTGCAGTGGAGTGATCCGCAGTTGATCGACCTTGCAGCCAAGGTCGCTGGCTCGCCGCCCTCAGACGCGTTCAAGACCTGTGTGATGAGGAGGGCGCACGCCGACTGGGTGACCTCGATGAACGCGGCGGCGGATCAGAACGGCGTCACGCAGACCCCGACCATGTTGATCAACGGCAAGAACGTTGACCTGGCGTCACTGACGCCGGACTCCCTCAAGGCGATGATCACCAACGCAGCCCAGAAGTAGGGAGCGGAGGAGGAGCATTCGAAAGCGGAGCGAGCGGTCAGGCACAGCGAGCGCAGCGAGCGGAGCAGTCAAACTCGGATCGCGCGCCGTCGTGCTGAGGAGGAGGGAGGGGACACGTTTTTCGTCCCCGAGCGACGACGAAGTAGGCGGCTGCCGAGCGCGATCCGCGCGGAGCGAGCGTAGCGAGCGGAGCAATCAAACAAGGGGCTAACCTAGGTTGCCGACCACGCCGGCGAGCGGAGGAATGGTAGGGATGGGGACACCGTGATGATGGCCAGGTGGGCGCACGTCGTGCTGTCTATTCCCAGTCCGAGCACGAACATCTGGTACATCGGCGCCTTCCCGCTCCGCGCGTACGCGCTGTGCATCATCGCCGGAATCATCGTCGCCATGATCATCGCGACGCGTCGCTGGCGTGCCCGCGGCGGCACGGCGGACAGCATGGAGATGATGGTCGTCGTCGGCGTGCCCTTCGGCATCGTTGGCGCTCGGCTGTATCACGTGATCACCGACTACCAGCTTTACTTCGGCCCAGGTCGGCAGCCGCTGAATGCGTTGAAGATCTGGGAGGGTGGCCTCGGGGTCTGGGGAGCCATCGCCTTTGGGGTTCTCGGCGGCTATCTGGTGGCCCGGCGCCGCAGGATCGCCTTTCCCGCCGTCCTCGATGCGATAGCACCGGCCATCCTCGTGGCACAGGCCATCGGCCGACTGGGCAACTGGTTCAATCAGGAGCTGTTCGGCCGCCCGACCACGTTGCCGTGGGCGCTGCAGATCGCGCCGCAGTACCGCCCGCCTGGCTACGAGCAGTTCGCCACGTTCCACCCGACATTCCTGTACGAGATGGTGTGGAACCTCGCCGCAGCGGCCCTGCTGGTGTGGCTGGACCGCCGGTTCAGGCTCGGGCATGGCAAGGTGTTCGCCCTCTACGTCCTGCTGTACACCGCCGGTCGGTTCTGGATCGAGGCGCTCCGAATCGACACCGTCAATGAGATCGGTGGATTCCGGCTCAACAACTACACGTCGCTGATCGGCTTCATTGTCGCTCTCGTCTGGCTGATCTGGCTTGTCCGCAACCGTCCGGGTCGCGAGGACGTTGTCGAGGGCATCGGGCTGCCAGGTGCGGAATCTATTGCGGAAAAGGACATTTCCGAGACAGCGTCCATTGAGGATGCGGTTGAGGCAGACAATTCGTCGGACAGCGAATCGCCTGCCGAAACCCCGACGAAGGACCCGACCGCGACGCCTTGAGATGGGCGTTGGCGTCAGGTGCCCTGAGCTTGTCGAAGGGCGCATGGTCGCGGGCTTCGAGAGGCTCAGCCAGCATCGTTATCAAGCAGATTTCACGTTCCAGGATCGCGGCTGCGTGCGTTACCCTTTCCACAACTTTGGGCCAATGTTGTCCTGCAAGCTCTGTGGCGCGCACTTTCGCCCGTAAGCGGTGCCGCTCAGCCGTGACCCGTGGCAGAGGTCACCGACTCTGCTCACCGGCTTCGACGACGGGAGTTGGTTCCATGACAGCCGCTCACATGCATTCCAAGGTCCGCCAGGCCGAGGGCCTCTACGATCCGGCGTTCGAACATGACTCGTGCGGTGTCGCTTTCGTCGCCACGCTGACCGGAATTCCCAGCAACGCGATCGTCGCCCAGGGTCTGGAGGCGTTGCGCAACCTGGACCATCGCGGCGCGGTCGGATCAGACCCCAAGACCGGTGACGGCGCCGGCATGTTGCTGCAGATTCCCGACGGGTTCCTCCGCAGCGAAGTGAATTTCGATCTCCCGAGACAGGGCGCGTACGCGGTCGGCAATGCCTTCCTTCCGACTGACCCGGAGCTCGCCGGCAAGGCGAAGGCCAGCATTGAGCAGATCGCGTCCGAGGAAAACCTGACCGTTCTCGGCTGGCGACGGGTACCTACCAGCGACGCCTCGCTCAGCGACTTGACCAGATCGAACATGCCGTCCTTCGAGCAACTCTTCGTGACGGCAAAGGGCGCCCCGCTGATGGGCATTGCTCTGGACCGGATGGCGTATTGTCTGCGCCGACGAGCCCAACATGAGACCGGGATCTACTTTGCATCCCTCTCCTGCCGGACGCTCGTCTACAAGGGCATGGTCACGACCGCCCAGTTGGCTCAGGTCTTTCCCGAGCTGCTGGACGAGCGGATGGAGAGCGCGCTCGTGGTGGTGCACTCCCGTTTTTCCACCAACACCTTCCCTGCCTGGGAACTCGCACATCCGTTCCGGATGATCGCCCACAACGGAGAGATCAATACCGTGATGGGCAACCGCAACTGGATGCGGGCCCGCGAAGCATTGCTCGCCAGCGACGTCATCCCGGGCGACCTGGAACGGTTGTTCCCGATCTGCACCCCCGACGCCTCAGATTCGGCATCATTCGATGAAGTCGTGGAGCTGTTGCACCTCGGCGGACGTTCGCTGCCACATGCGATGCTGATGATGATCCCGGAGGCCTGGGAGAACAACGATGCAATGGCCCATAGCCGCCGCGACTTCTACGCCTTCCACTCCTGCTTGATGGAGCCGTGGGACGGCCCGGCCGGTGTCGTGTTCACCGACGGCACCGTGGTCGGCGGGGTGCTTGATCGCAACGGCTTGCGGCCGGGGCGCTTCTGGGTCACCGACGACGGCCTGGTGGTACTGGCATCCGAGGCCGGCGTGTTGAACATCCCGCAGCACAAGGTCGTGCGGAAGGGTCGCCTGCAGCCGGGCCGGATGTTTCTCGTTGATCTTGGTCAGCACCGGATCATCTCCGACGAAGAGATCAAGGCCCAGCTTGCCGCAGCCGCGCCGTACGGGGAGTGGCTGATCGGGGGCAGGATCTTGCTGTCGGACCTACCTGACCGCGAGCACGTGGTGCACACCCATGCTTCGGTCACCCGTCGCCAGCAGGTATTCGGCTATACCGAGGAAGAGTTGCGGCTGATCTTGGCTCCGATGGCCTCCGCGGGTATCGAACCGCTCGGTTCGATGGGCACCGACACACCGCTAGCTGCCCTCAGCGTCAAGCCACGGCTGCTCTTCGACTACTTCTCTCAGCTCTTCGCGCAGGTCACCAACCCACCGCTGGATGCGATTCGCGAGGAGTTGGTGACATCGCTGTACAACACGATCGGTTCGGAATGTAACCTGCTCGACCCGGGTCCTGCCTCCTGTCGCCGGTTGGTGCTGCCGTTCCCGGTGCTGGACGACGACGCCCTGAGCAAGATCGTCAAGATCAACCGTGAGGGTGACCTGCCGGGATATCAGACCTACGTTGCCCGCGGGCTGTACGAGGTGGATGGTGGAGCGGCAGCCTTGACCTCCAGGCTCGAGGAGCTTTGTGCCGAAATCTCCGGGGCAATCGCCGACGGCGCGCGGATCATCGTGCTGTCCGATCGGCACTCCAACGCCGAGCTGGCGCCGATCCCGTCGCTGCTCTTCACAGCGGCCGTGCACCATCATTTGGTCCGGGAGAAGTCGCGTACCCAGGTCGGACTGATCGTCGAAGCCGGCGACGTACGCGAGGTGCACCACATCGCACTGCTCATCGGCTATGGCGCCGCCGCCGTGAACCCCTACCTGGCCATCGAGTCTGTAGAGGATCTGGCTCGGCATCAGGTCTATACCAGCGTCGCCCCTGAGAAGGCGGTGAGCAA
>DATLQP010000308.1:0-7955 GCA_035535155.1 Propionibacteriaceae bacterium | reverse complement strand
AGGGCGTCGGACTCGGCTACGTCGAAGGCAGCGTAGAACTCGGGCAGGTTCCGCACGATCTGATTGCAGCGGAACTCAGCCGGGGAGTGGGGGTCGGTTGCCATCCGCTGCAGCAACATCTCGGTTCGTACCTTCGCCTGCCACACGGCGGCCCAACTCAGGAAGAGCCGCTGCGCTGGCGCGTAGCCGTCCAGCTCCGGCTCGGGGTTGCCCTCATGAGCGATCTGATACGCCTTGAACGCGATCGAAAGTCCACCAAGATCACCAATGTTCTCACCGATGGTCAACTTGCCGTTGACATGATGTCCCGGTGCCTGCGCCGGCTCCAGCGCATCGTATTGGTCGATCAACACCCGAGTCCGCTCTTCGAAGGCCTCGCGGTCCTTCTCGGTCCACCAGTCGCGCAACATGCCGTCGCCGTCGCAGGTGGAGCCTTGATCATCGAAGCCGTGGCCGATCTCGTGTCCGATCACTGCGCCAATACCGCCATAGTTGACGGCGTCGTCGGCGTACTCATTGAAGAAAGGAGGCTGCAAGATCGCCGCCGGGAAGACGATCTCGTTCTTGAGCGGGTGATAGTACGCGTTCACCGTCTGCGGCGTCATCAGCCATTCTTCGCGGTCGATTGGCTGGCCGATCTTGTTCAGGGCTCGGTTCACCTCGAAGCCGGCCACCCGCATGACGTTTCCGATCAAGTCATCGCGACTGATCAGCAACGCCGAGTAGTCCCGCCACTTGGTGGGGAAGCCGATGTGCGACCGGAACTTCGCGAGTTTGCCGAGCGCGCTTTCCTTAGTTTCCTCAGTCATCCAGTCAAGATCGGTAATGGAGCGCCGGTACGCCTCGATCAGATTTCCGACCAACTGATCCATCCGCTCCTTGGCTACCGGTGAGAAGTACCGGTCGACATAGGTCTTGCCGACCGCCTCACCGACTGAAATCTCCACCAGTGCGACGCCTCTCTTCCACCGCTCACGAAGCTCGGGCGTCCCCATCAGCACGGTGCCGTAGAAGCTGAAGTTTTCCTCCACGAAGGCATTGGACAGATACGGCGACAGTGAGTTGATCACCTTCCACCTGGCCCAGGCGCGCCAGGCCGGAAGCCGATCCTCGATCAGTAGTGCCGAGACCGCGGTGAAAAATGATGGTTGCATCGCCACCAGGTCAGCCACCTTCGACTCGGCGATGTCGCCGCCTGCCAGGAACTCACGCCACTGCAGGCCAGGACAGCTGGCGGCGAACTCATCGAGGCTCATCAGGTTGTACATCAGCCGGAGATCTCGACACTTCACCTTGTCCCAGTGAGTCGCGGCGATCTCGGTCTCAAGATCAACTACTTGTTGCGCCTCCGCCTCGGGGTCCGGAATGCCGGCAAGAGTGAAGGACGTCGCGATGTGGCTGAGATACTTGCTGCGAATGTCGGCATACTCCTCGACCCGGTAATACTCCTCGTCCGGCAAACCCAGCCCGCCCTGCCCTGCAAACATCACATAGCGGTGTGGATCACCAGGGTCTGGCTCGGCCTGTAGCGCCAGCAGGCCAGCAACCGCATGGCGTGCGAAACCACCCAGCATGCGTGTCAGGTCCGACAGAGTCTCGACCGAATCGATCGCCGCGAGCAGCGGCAAGATCGGGTCCGATCCAGCCTTCTCGACCACCTCCTCATCCATGAAGCTGGCGTACAGGTCGGCGATCCTTGCCTCGTCCGATCCAGGCTCCCCACTCTCGATGGTGGTGATGATGTCGCGGACCGCTGCTTCGGCTTGGTCGCGCAGCTCCATGAATGCACCGGTCACCGGCTTGTCAGCCGGGATCTGGGTGGTGCTGAGCCATGTTCCGTTCACGTGCCGGAAAAGATCATCCTGAATACGGATGCTCTCGTCAAAGGCAGAGAAGTCGATAACAGGTCTGTGAGCAGGCGTCTCAGTCACGCGGCACATGCTACCGATCGGTAGCCACTTACTCGACTTCTCAGAGCCACCTGACTTTGAGCGGCTTCGTCGTCACCTTGATCACCGCGACCGAGGTTCCGGTCAGCGAGCCCGAGCAGTTCCCGGATCGGCCCTGATAGGTGCAACTGCCCGACAGTTTCAAGTCGATCGGAATCTCGATCCGCGCCTTCGTGCCACTGAATGTCACCGACGGTTTCCGGAACGGGTCCTTCCCGGTCTGCCGCCACGTGATCGTGCTCTTGGTGTAGCGGTACTTGGAGTTGAACTTCTGCGGGCAGTTCTTCGGTGTCAGCGAATTGATCTTCAGACACTTGTAGAAGCTCTTCTTGGTGGCTGAAATGGCCGCCTTCTCACCGGCGCCGGTCAGCTGGCTTTGAACGTTGTAGGTGTCGGCGTCTGCATAGGGACTCTTCACCAGCACATCGTTCTTGGACCCGAAGCCGACATAAGGCAGGCCGGTAGTAAAGGCGTACGAGCCGGGCAGCACTGCCACCGATTCTTCGTTCACCTTCACACCATTGATCTTGACCGGAACGGGCCCGTCGACAATGAACGCGAGGTCGAGATCCTTGACGGCCCGGCTCAGCTTCCAGGTATCCGCCACCTTGACTACGTCGAACGATTCGTTGACAACCGAGCTGCCGAGCGTGTACGTGGCCGATACCGACTTCACGTTTTGATCTTCGACGACCGGCACATCGATCCCGGTCAGCTGGGTACGGTTCCGGGATTTGGCGAGCACCTCATTGGTGAGCAGCGGCCCGGCGGGGGCTGGATCCGCGGCATAGGACAAGGCGCCGGTCGCATCGCCCGCGGCGAGGGCTTGCAGGTACGCCGCCACCGCGTCGGATGGCCGTGGCGTGCTTTGTGGGGCGCCGCTGGGTTGCGGATTTGTCTGGCCTCCCGGGTTCTGGCTGCCTTGGGGATCTGCGCTGGGCTTGTCTCGGGTCGCCACTATCACAATGACAGCCACCAGGATCACTGCCAGCGCGGCCGCCCCGATGATGATCAAGATCTTGGTTTTGCCATTGGGCTGCTGCGGTGCCGGCCGAGCTGGTTCTGCCCCGTACCCGCGTGGCGGACCACCGTACTGGCCTGGCGGAGGACCACTGTCCCAACCGGTTCGCTGCTGTTCCGGGGCGTACGGTCCGAACGAGTAGCCAGACGCGCTCGGCGGGCTGCCCGCCGTCGGCTCGGAAGGGTACCCAGCCGGAGGCTGTTGCGGGTATCCGTAGGGTGACGGCTGCTGCTCGGGACCCGGATCTGCGTTCGGCCCTTGGCCGGGCCATGGTGACTGAGGCCCCCCTTCGGCCCATTGAGCACCGTAGGGGTTGTTCGAGCTCATGGTTCGTCTCCTGACCGGGCTTCTTGGTGATCCCTCGCGCACGCCGATGCTCGCGATCCTAAGGCGTCCTCAATGCAGCGAACTCTAGTCAGCGAGCCGGTCAGGTGTGCTGCCGATGCGGCAAAGTAGCTGATCTGCACTGCGTGAAAGGCCCCCAACCGAGCCGGCTACCGGACGGTCCAGGTGTCTCCGCCATTGATCACTGACTGCAGGGCGTCGTCATCGTTGCCCAGGCTGGCCGCCAGTGCCACCTGCTGGCGGGCCAGGTCGTCGTACGTGGGGGCCTCGACATCGCGGAAGATGCCGATTGGCGCGCGATGCAGTACGCCGGCGTCGGTGAGCCGGGAGAGCCCGAAAGCGAACGATGGATCGGACAGGTGAGCATCGTGAACGACTAGAGCCTCTGCACCGACATCGGCCACCTCGACCACGGAGAAGGCGCCGGTCTGCTGATCACGAACGACGCCAAGGTGACCGTCCACACCGAATCGGATCGGCTCGCCGTGGGTTAGCGGAATGATCGCATCTGCCGACGTGGTCCGATCCTTGATCGCATCGAATGCCCCGTCATTGAAGATCGGGCAGTTCTGATAAATCTCTACCAACGAGCTACCGCGGTGCGCGGCGGCCGCTCTGAGTACTCCGGTCAAATGCTTCCGGTCGGAGTCGACGGTGCGCGCAACGAAGGTCGCCTCCGCGCCCAGTGCCAGAGACACCGGATTGAACGGATTGTCGAGCGAGCCCATGGGGGTCGACTTGGTGATCTTGCCGATCTCCGAGGTAGGGGAGTACTGGCCCTTGGTCAGCCCGTAAATCCGGTTGTTGAACAGCAAGATCGTGAGATTGACGTTGCGGCGCAGCACATGGATCAGATGATTGCCGCCGATCGACAATGCGTCGCCGTCACCAGTAATCACAAATACCGCCACGTCCTCACGCGACGTCGCTACACCGGTGGCGATCGCCGTCGCTCGGCCATGGATCGAGTGCATGCCGTAGCTGTCAACGTAGTAAGGGAACCGTGACGAGCAGCCGATACCGGAAACGATCACGGTGTTCTCGCGCTTGATTCCCAGCTCCGGCATGAACCCTTGGAACGCGGCCAACACGGCATAGTCGCCGCAGCCAGGGCACCAGCGGACCTCTTGATCACTGGTGAAGTCCTTGCGGTTCAGCGGCTCGACGGAGAGTGGCACGCCGGCAAGTCCTCGATAGCTCGTGCCGTCCGGGCCGGGCGGGGAGGCAGGCATAGCCAAAGCCTGCTGACTATTCAGCGGCTGATCAAGCTCCGAATGCAGCTGATCGACGGCGGTCACGAGTTGGTCCCTTCGAGTTGATCGATTTCGGCTTCAAGATCACGAGCGAGTTCACTGAGCGAGATCGGCAGCCCGCGAACCCGAGAGTAGCTGCGGACGTCTACCAAGTATTTCGCCCGCAGCAACAAAGCCAGCTGTCCCATGTTCATCTCCGGAACGATCACTCGCTCGTAGCTACCCAGGATGTCACCAAGATTGGCGGGGAATGGGTTCAAATGCCGCAGGTGCGAACACGCGACCAGCCGGCCAGTCTTACGCACTCTGCGCGCCGCGGCGATGATCGGTCCGTATGTCGACCCCCAACCCAGCACCAAAACCCGTGCCCGCCGGCCCTCTGAGTCGGCCGGATCGTCGACGGTGAGATCAGGAATGTCTTGCACGATCCCATTGATCTTGGCCTGCCGGGTGCGCACCATTTCCTCGTGGTTTGCCGGGTCGTAGGAGACCACACCAGTGTCCTTGGCCTTCTCGATGCCACCGATACGGTGCTGCAACCCCGCAGTTCCCGGGATGGCCCATGGCCGAGCGAGGGTCTGCGGATCACGCAGGTAGGGCAGGAAGACCGGTTCTCCCGCTTTGTCCGTGGCGTTGGGCGCTGCCGCAAACTGCGGATCGATCGCCGGAATGGCGTTGATGTCGGGCAGCAGCCACGGCTCAGCACCGTTTGCGATATAGCCGTCGGACAAGATCACAACCGGCGTCCGGTACTTGATCGCGAGCCGCACCGCCTCGAGCGCGGTGGGGAAGCAGTCGGCGGGAGATTGCGCTGCCACAACGGGAACCGGTGCCTCACCATTGCGGCCGAACATCACCTGCAGTAGATCGGCCTGTTCGGTCTTGGTCGGCATGCCCGTGCTCGGTCCGGCGCGCTGGATGTCGCAAACGATCAGCGGTAGTTCTGTCGCCACAGCAAGGCCGATGGTCTCTGACTTCAAGGCAACGCCCGGGCCGGAGGTGGTCGTCACCCCGAGCTGCCCGGCGAAGCTCGCACCCAGCGCGGCACCTACTCCGGCGATCTCGTCCTCGGCCTGGAAGGTGGTCACGCCGAAGCGTTTGTGCTTGCTGAGCTCGTGCAGCACGTCCGACGCCGGCGTGATCGGATAGGAGCCAAGGAACAGCTGCAAGCCGGCCTTTCTGGCTGCGGTGATCAACCCGTACGCCAACGCCAGGTTGCCTGAGATTTGCCGGTATTGCCCCGGTGGCATGGGCGCAGGGGCCACCTTATAGGTGACAGCGAACACCTCGGTTGTCTCGCCGAATGCGTACCCGGTCTTGAACGCGGTGATGTTGGCGTCGCGGATCTCCGGCTTGGATGCGAACTTGGTTGTCAGGAAGTTGATCGTGCCGTCGGTGGGCCGCGAATAGAGCCAGGACAGCAGCCCGAGCGCGAACATGTTCTTGGCCCTGGTGGCGTCCTTGCGGCTTAGGCCAAACGGCTTCACCGCTTCGACGGTCATGCCGGTCAGATCAAGCGCGTGGACCTGGTAGTCGGCTAATGAGCCATCGGTGAGCGGATCGCTGTCATAGCCGACCTTGGCCAGGTTGCGTTTGGTGAAATCTGCGGAGTCGGTGATGATCAGGCCGCCGCGTGGCAGATCTGCGATGTTGGCCTTGAGGGCCGCGGGATTCATGGCGACGAGCACGTCTGGCCGGTCGCCGGGGGTCATAATGTCGAAGTTGGCGAAGTGCAGCTGGAAGCTCGAGACGCCAGGCAGGGTGCCGGCGGGTGCGCGAATCTCTGCTGGAAAGTTCGGCAGCGTTGAGATGTCGTTGCCGAAGACTGCCGAGTCTGAGGTGAATCGATCGCCGGTGAGTTGCATGCCGTCACCCGAGTCCCCGGCGAACCGGATCACGACCCGGTCGAGGGTATTGACGTGCTTCACGACTCTGCTTGCCTCTCTTCTTTGGCGCGCCTCACTCGCCTGATAGGGGGTCGGGGTTCGTGGCTGCGATCTCCGCTGAGGCTGCCAATTACCCCATAATAGGCAGGCCTATCTATGAATTGACCGACTTTCAGCTCATGAGAGCCCAGCGAGATGTTCGACGATTCCCCTGCAACGGTTTGGTGTCGATGCTCCGGACTACCGTGGTGCCATGCGCTGGGTCGACTGGTACGGCGATGGCTCGCTCTATGTGCTGGATGTCGGGCTGGCTTGTTGCACGTTGGAGTTCGATGCCGCGACGAGGTTCGCTGCTGGGCCGCTGCCGCGTCTTCACGACGGTGCACAGGTCGCGGTTGTGATCTCTGGCACCGTGACCGATCGGTTGGCGCCGGCAATCGTGGCGATCGTCGATGGCTGCGAGCAGCAGACTGGGCAGCGACCCATGGTCATCTCCTTTGGGGCATGCGCATCCTCGGGAGGTCCGTACTGGGATTCCTACGCCGTGACGAAGGGCGTCGATCAGCTCGTTGCGGTGGACGCGTATGTGCCCGGCTGTCCGCCTCCGCCGGAGGCGTTGTCAAGGGTTCTCGACGAGATCACCGGACTTGTGGCATCGTGACCGAGGTTTCGTCGCAGGAGTGGCTGGCCGCTGTCGAGGCGGTTGAGAGAGAGGGCTTCGACTATTTCGATTGGCTCGGCTGTGTGGACGAGATCGGTCGGCGGGATTGCTTCCGTATCGTCCTGGTCGTTCGTAACCTCACTGCCTCAGCGGAGCCAAGGATGCTCAGTTGTTCACTGCCTCGGGATGATCCGCGGATCCAGACAGTGCGTGGTGTGTTTGCCGGCGCTGCGTGGCATGAGCGGGAGGTTGCGGAGCTGTTCGGTGTCGAGTTCGTCGGCGGTGACGGCAGTCGGCTGCTGCTCAGCCCGGAATTTGAGGGAACGCCGCTGCGTAAGGATGAGGTGCTGGCTGCGCGGACAGCCCTGAACTGGCCGGGAGCCAAAGAGCCGGGGGAGGACGGAAACTTAGCAGAGGCAGGGGAGACAAGCGCCTCGCCGAGTCGGCGGCGCATGGTGCCTCCGGGGGTTCCGGATCCTGCCGTATGGGGCGATCGTGACGCGCGGCAGCCGGCGGCTGAACCGGCAGAGGTGGCCGAGTCGGCTGCTGGCGGCAGGGTCCAGCGGAGGCGTACGTGAGCTCGCCGGAGTCATCGCATCGCTGGATCCGGTTGATCGAACCCGCCTGCACCTCGTGCATGATCTGCGCTCGGGAGTGCCCGAGCTGGTGCATCAGTATTGACTCCCACACCGAGCCGGTGGCTGGATTGCCACCCGGAGCGCGTGATCGCACTCAGAATGTGCTTGATCGCTTCGCCATCGACTGGTCGCTGTGCATGTACTGCGGCATCTGCGTTGAAGAGTGCCCCTACGATGCGCTGGAGTGGGTCGGCGATCTAAC
>DATLQP010000307.1:0-4561 GCA_035535155.1 Propionibacteriaceae bacterium | reverse complement strand
AGCGAGCGGAGCAATCAAACACTGCGACAATGACCCGCGTGACGACGATCTTGTCGATTCAGTCATCGGTCGCCTACGGGCATGTCGGCAACAGCGCGGTCACCTTTCCACTCATGAGGATGGGAGTGGACGTGTGGCCCGTGATAACGGTGCACTTCTCCAACCACACGGGCTACGAATCCTGGCGTGGCCCGCTGCTGAGCGCGGCGGATCTTCGCGACGTCGTGCAAGGAATCGACGAGCGGGGGCTGCTGGGTGAGGTCGATGCGGTGCTCTCGGGCTACCAGGGCGGCACCGATATCGGCGCGATGATCTTGGACGCGGTGGCACTGGTCAAGCTGCGCAACCCGGCCGCGATCTATTGCTGTGATCCGGTGTTGGGTGATGCGGACGTCGGCAGCTACGTCCTCCCAGGCATTGCGGAGTTCATGCGAGAACAGGTCGTGCCTGCCGCACAGATCATTACGCCAAATCAATTCGAGTTGACCGCACTGACCGACCGGCAGGTCTCGACGATGGCGGACGTGCTCGACGCCGCAGATGTCGCACGTGCGCTCGGACCGGAGGTTGTGTTGGTCACCAGTGTGGTGCGCCGCGATACGCCACCAGCAAGGATCGAGATGGTCGCCGTGGACAGTGACGGGGCATGGCTGGTGTCCACTCCGCGGCTGCCGCGTACGTTCACGGGCAGCGGCGATGTCACGGCCGCGACCTTCTTGGCTGCCCTGCTGCGGCTGCGTGATGTGCCGGAGGCCCTCGCACACGCGGCCGCGGTCAGCTACGGCCTTCTCGCTATCACTGCGGACCTGGGCCGCTCCGAGTTGGCTCTCATCGATGCTCAGGAGGAATTTCTCCATCCGAGCCATCGCTTCGAGGTGGTGCGTCTCCGCTGATGAGTTTGACCCCTGAGCCCGTCGAAGAGAGCGCCTTCGACGGCCTCAGGGAGCATCTCGGCTAGTCCCGGAAGACCTCGATGTTGGCGCCCAGGGCGTTCAACCGGTTGGCAAGGTCTTCATAACCACGGTTGATCACGTACACGTCCCGCAGCTGCGACTCGCCGCGGGCCGCGAGCATGCCGAGGAGGATGCACACCGCCGGTCGCAGCGCCGGCGGACAGACCACCTGCTGGCCCCGCCAACGGGTCGGTCCTTCGACGATGACGCGATGCGGATCCAGCAGCTGCACCCGGGCACCCAGCCGGTTCAGCTCGGTCAGATAGATCGCCCGGTTCTCATAGACCCAGTCATGGATGATGGTCTTGCCCTGCGCTGTCGCTGCGATCACGGCGAAGAACGGCAGGTTGTCGATGTTCAGCCCCGGGAACGGCATCGGGTGAATCTTGTCGATGGGAGAGCGCAATAGCGACGGCCGGACGGTCAGGTCCACCAGCCGGGCATGACCGTTAACGGCCAGATACTCCGTTGTGAGGTCATAGTCCAGACCCATCTCCTCGAGAATCGCGAGCTCGATCTCGAGGAACTCGATCGGCACCCGCTTGATCGTCAGGTCTGACTTGGTGACGATCGCGGCCGTCAGCAGACTCATCGCCTCAATGGGATCCTCGGACGGCGCAAACTCGACATCGGTATTGATGCTTTCCACGCCATGGATGCGCAGCGTGGTGGTCCCGATGCCATCGATTTCCACGCCGAGGTGGGTGAGGAAGATGCAGAGATCCTGGACCATGTAGTTCGGGCTGGCATTGCGCAGCACGGTCACTCCGGGTGACAGAGCGGCTGCGAGCAATGCGTTCTCGGTCACGGTGTCGCCACGCTCGGTCAGCGTGATCGGCCGGGACGGTTCGACTGACTCATCGACCGAGCAGTGGTAGAAGCCATCGGTGGGCAGTACGTCCAGGCCGAACCGGCGCAGCACCTGCAGATGCGGCTCGATGGTACGGGCCCCAAGATCACAGCCTCCGGCGTATGGCAGCTTGAAGTGGTTGTAGGAGTGCAACAGCGGGCCAAGGAACATGATCACCGAGCGGGTACGCCGGGCCGCCTCGACATTCATTTCATCCAGCGAAAGTTCTGCAGGTCGTACCAGCTCAAGATCATTGCCGTCCAGAGACCAGCTGGCTCGCACCCCGATGCTGATCAACACTTCGAGGATCCGGTTGACCTCTTCGATCTTGGCAATGCCGCGAATGACCGTACGGCCGCGGTTCAGCAAGCTGGCGCACAGCAGCGCCACCGCTGCGTTCTTCGACGATCGAACCTCGATCGTGCCGTTGAGCTTGGCTCCGCCTTGGACCCGCAGGTGCTGCGGCCCGCCGCCCCCCACCGAGATCAATGGTGAGTCGAGCGCCTCGGCGATCCGGCTCACCATCTCCAGACTGAGGTTCTGGTTGCCGGCTTCGATGCGATGCACAGCACTCTGACTGGTGCCGAGAACGTCCGCCAGCTGGGTCTGGGTCAGGCCACGATGCTTGCGGGCGTCACGGATGAGGCCGCCGATCCGGTCCAAGTACGTTTCAGTCATTCTCGGTCACCAAGGCACGATAACTCATATATGAGATACTTTGTGGACAACTCACCGAATAGATGGCCAGCTCTATGGATTGGCGCACCTGAGATACTCGCTCGGTGACGGGCCACGACCATAGCAGGCCCACTGGCCGACACCCAAGAGTGGACCATAAAGTTGGCCCATGAGCGTGCACTTTGAGGTCGTTGTCCTTGGCGCCGGACCGGGCGGTTATGTCGCCGCCGTTCGTGCTGCACAGCTTGGCCTGAAAACGGCCATCATCGAGCTCAAGTACTGGGGTGGTGTCTGCAACAACGTCGGATGCATTCCGACGAAGTCCCTGCTGCGCAACGCAGAGATCGCCCACATCTTCAACCACGAGGCCGACGTGTTCGGGATCAGTGGCGACGTCACGTTCGACTTCGGTGCGGCGTGGAAGCGCAGTCGCACGGCGGCCGATCGGATGGCCAAGGGTGTGCACTTCTTGATGAAGAAGAACAAGATCACCGAGATTGACGGCTGGGGAACCTTCACCGATGATCACACCTTGAGTGTGAAGGGGCCGAATGGCACCGAGACCGTCACGTTCGACAATGTGATCATCTCCTCGGGAGCCACGACCCGCTTGCTGCCGGGCACCTCGCTCACCGAGCGCGTGGTCACCTACGAAGAGCAGATCATGACCGACAACCTCCCGGGATCGATGATCATCGCCGGGGCGGGGGCGATCGGTGTGGAGTTCGCCTACGTGATGGCCAACTACGGCGTAGCGGTGACTCTGGTGGAGTTCCTTGATCGGATCGTGCCACTGGAGGAGCGGGAGGTGTCGACCGAGCTGGCGAAGGCGTACAAGAAGCTCGGAGTAACGGTGCTCGCGGGCACCAAGGTTGAGACGATCGACGATTCAGGCGCCCAGGTGCGCGTGACGGTGTCACCAACGAAGGGCGGTGACAGCCGTGTCCTCGAAGCCGACAAAGTGATGCAGGCGATTGGATTCGCCCCGCGTACCGAGGGATACGGGCTGGAGAAGACCGGCGTCAAGCTTTCCGACCGTGGTGCGATCGAGATTGACGATTACATGCGTACCAACGTGCCGCACGTCTATGCGATCGGTGACTGCACTGGCAAGTTGCTGCTGGCGCATACCGCCGAGGCGCAGGGGGTGGTCGCAGCGGAAACCATCGCAGGTGCGGAGACAATGCCGGTGAACTACGACATGATCCCGCGCGCAACCTATTGTCAGCCGCAGATCGGTTCATTCGGCTACACCGAGCAGCAGGCCAAAGACAAGGGCTACGACGTCAAGACTGCCAAGTTCCCCTTCACAGCCAATGGCAAGGCGCACGGGCTGGGGGAGGCGAGCGGCTTCGTCAAGCTCGTGGCCGACGCCAAGTACGGAGAGATTCTCGGGCTGCACATGATCGGCCCCGACGTCACAGAGCTGCTGCCGGAGCTCACTCTCGCGCAATTGTGGGACTTGACGGCCGAGGAGGTCGCGCGCAACGTACACGCACACCCAACACTCTCCGAGGCGCTCAAGGAAGTCGCCCACGGCGTATCCGGTCACATGATCAACTTGTAACCCGGCACCGTCCACCCTCAGCTATGGGAGACGTAGCCCTCCAGCTGATCGCGCTCGAACTCGATCTGGGTGATGTGTGACTTCACGACGTCACCGATGCTGACCAGTCCCGCCAATCTTCCCTCGTCATCCACGACCGGCAGGTGACGGATTCGCTGCTCCGTCATGGTGTTCATCAGCGACTGAACCGACTCGTCCGGCCGGCAGGTGAGGACCTCACTGGTCATCACCGTCGAAACCGGCGAATCGAGGAAATCGGGCCCATCAACGAGCCGACGCACCACGTCGCGCTCGGTCATGATGCCTGAGATGTGCATTCCGTCGTTGGATACCACGACGGCCCCGAGGTTGTACTCCTTGAGCAGCAAGATGGCTTCAGATACTGATGTTGTCGGCCGGACGGTGATGACATCGAAGCCTTTGCCGCGGAGCAGTTCGTAGATTCGCATCGCCAACCTCCTTGACGCAGAAGGTTAGCCTGGCGGCCGACCCTTTGGATAGGTTGTGATCCAG
>DATLQP010000306.1:0-2396 GCA_035535155.1 Propionibacteriaceae bacterium | reverse complement strand
ACAGCGTTGTCGATCAGATTCGTCCATACCTGATTGAGCTCGCCGGCGTACGCGTCGATCATCGGCACGTCGGCGCCGTACTCGCGTACCACCGTCACGCCGCGGAGCCGGTGCGCGAGCATCACCAGCGTGCTGTCGAGTCCGTCGGTCACATCGATGTGCTGCATCGACGCTCGATCCATTTGGGTGTAGGAGCGAACGGCGGCGACAAGCTCGGAGATGCGGCGGGTCGACTCCTTGACCTCCGACAACAAGGTGGCGACCGAGAGGGTGCTCGCCACCCATTCCAAGCCTGGTCCGAGGGCCGATTCGTCGAGTACAGCTGCGGCCCGGGTGCACCAATCCCGATCAACTCCGGCCGCGGCAAGCGGTGGCGCGATGGTCCACGCCCGTGTCACGCCTTGACGGTTGAGCCAGAAGGCGAGCGCCTGCTCCCGATCCGCTCGAACCAATGGGTCCAGATCCACCGTCCCCGGCTTGATCTCGCTCCGCATTCGATCAAGTGCGGCGAACTGTTCCGGCGCAATCTGCTGGTCGGCCAGCTGGCCTACCGATGACAGCAGCATCTGGCACTCCGTTTCCAAGGCGTTGACCGCGCGGCTGGCAGCTGACGCCGGATTGTTGATCTCATGGGCGATGCCAGCGGCAAGGGTGCCCAACGTAACCAGCGACATGCGCTGCCGCGCGATTGATTCGACAGAACGCGCGGTGCGGTAGAGACCGGCGATCAAGTGTGCGCCGAACGGAAACCACGTATTGGCTCGATCCCGAAGCGCCTCCGCCGGCACCTTCAAGACGCGACCGGCTCTGGCTCCCCGGCCAGTCGCGAGATAGGTGCCGTGTTCATCCCAGGCACGAAACCCGCCCGCCCAGCGACCCGGCATATCCATCCGTGCGACCACAGTGTCTTCGCGACCAACATGGCGAACGAGGTCAATGGCGCCGTCGACCAGCACCCACCAGAAGTCGGCATGCTCGCCCTCATGGAACAAGTCGATGCCCGGCTCGATGCGGATCTCAGTGCCGTCCTTGATCAACTCAGCAAGCTGATCATCTGTCAGGCTCTCGAAGATGCTCAAGGAGCGAAGATCATCGACTCGCATCAGATCGTCGCCAGATAGCGGTGTACGAGGTAGACCGACATCGCACCCTCACCGACCGCTGAAGCCACCCGTTTCATCGAGTTGAGCCGCACATCGCCTGCCGCGAAGACGCCGGGCACACTGGTCTCCAGCGTGAACGGCGGCCGAGTCAGCGACCACCGGGTCGAGTCGACCTGCAAAAGATCTTGACCTGTCGCCAGGAACCCATTTTCGTCCCGGACGACGTCGGGGCCCAGCCAATCGGTCCGTGGCGAGGCGCCGATGAAAATGAAGAGCCAGCTGGACCGAACTTGTTCTGTTGTCCCGGTCTCGGTGTCGGCAAGGGTGAGTGCCTCGAGGTGACCCGCGCCGTGCACCGCCACGACCGTGCTGTGATAGCGCACCACGACATTGGGTGCCGAGGTGATTCTGGCGATCAGGTAGGACGACATAGTCTGGGTCAGCGTGCCTGCCCGCACCACCAGCACCACCTGTTTGGCGAACTGAGACAGATTCAGCGCAGCCTGGCCCGCCGAGTTGGCAGCACCGATGACATAGACCACGTCTCCCTCGCA
The DNA here is from genome assembly GCA_035535155.1 of Propionibacteriaceae bacterium. Classification (GTDB taxonomy): domain Bacteria; phylum Actinomycetota; class Actinomycetes; order Propionibacteriales; family Propionibacteriaceae; genus Microlunatus. Next base: position 739 of record DATLQP010000306.1, on the reverse strand, counting down.
CTGGTTCGCCTCACCGACCGTTGTGCCGTAGTAGACACCGCGGCCCGTGAGCTCGGCGAGCCCGGTCACCTCCAGCCTGCGGTACGAGACGCCAGTAGCGACCACGAGCGCCCGGCTCTCGATCTCGCCGGACCCGTCAAAGAGAACCGTACGTGCTGGGCCGCGGGTCTCGAATCCGACGACATCGCGCGCCAGAACCATCTCGGCACCGAACCGGGACACCTGGGCGATGGCTCGATGCGCGAGGTCGGAGCCGCTCAGCCCCTTCGGAAAACCGAGGTAGTTCTCGATCGCCGAGCTCATCCCAGCTTGGCCGCCGGGCGCCTCGCGCTCCACGATCACCGTGCTCAAGCCTTCGGATGCTCCGTACACCGCGGCAGCCAGGCCGGCCGGGCCTCCGCCGACGATGCAGAGGTCATAGAGCGGCTGGTGCGCATTCGTATGCAACCCGAGTGCTGCGGCGAGACTGAGCGTCGAAGGCGATTGCAGGGTCTCGCCATCCGGGACCAACACCAGCGGAAGGTCTTCCGGTGCCGTTTTGGCGAGGGTACGCAGCCGCTCACCCTCGGCGTCACGTTCGACGTCGTACCAGCGGTAGGGCACATGGTTCCGGGCCAGGAACATCTTGATCTCGTGGCTGCGGTCAGACCACCGGTGCCCGATCACCCGAACGTCAGAGGTGTGATCGGGATGAGCCTTACGCCAGTCGTCGAGTAGGTCGTCGATGATCGGATACAGC
>DATLQP010000305.1:0-2631 GCA_035535155.1 Propionibacteriaceae bacterium | reverse complement strand
GAGCGAGGCGTACGGGCCTCAGCGACTCGAGATCCCACTGAGCATGCCCGAGATGAACCGACGCTGCAGGCAGAAGTAGAGCACCACGATCGGCAGCGCCACGATCGTCCCGGCCGCGGCCAGCAGCGAGTATTCGGTCAGGTGCTGGCCCTGGAAGAAGGCCAACCCGAGCGGCGCGGTCCGCAGGCTCTCCCCCGACACCATGATCAACGGGATCAGGAACTCGTTCCAGGTCCACATGCTCACCAGCAGGCACATGGTGATGATGGCCGGAGTCGACGGCGGGACCATGATCCGCCACAGCAGCCGCCAGTCCGTCGCGCCGTCCAGCCGCCCGGCCTCCATGATCTCGGTCGGGAACGTCCGGAACTGGTTGCGCATCCAGAAGATCCCGAAGGCCAGCGACTGCGCGGTCTGCGGCAGCACCAGCGCCCAGTACGTGTCGGTCAGTCCGACCGTACGCAGGTTGTAGTACAGCGGGATGATGAAGGCCTCCGCCGGCAGCAGCAGGCCGGAGAGCAACAGGTAGAACAGCGCGGTCTTTCCGGGGAATTCCATCCGGGCGAACGCGAAGCCGGCGAGCGTGGCGAGCACCACGGTCAGCGCCACCACACACACCGTGACGAAGACGCTGGAGAGCATGTAGCTGGAGAAGTGGCCCCGGCTCCAGGCTTCGACGAAGTTGCCGAGATCGATCTCCGACGGGATCCGGAGCCCGTCCTGTGGATCGTCGGGCGGCGTGATCGCCGACAGCAGCACTCCGATCAGCGGGATGATCGCGACCACGCTGAAGACGACCAGCACCGCATAGTTGAGGCCGACCTCGCCCGCGCTCCGCTTCATCGGGCGCGCCCCGGAGCTGTGTTCAGGCTCGGGGGGACACCCCCCGAGCCCCCCGTCGTGTTCATCCCCGGAGGGACACCCCCCGAGCCCCCCGTCGCAGAGGCCGTCATTCGACCTCGTCCGGTTGGACCTTCTGGATCAGCACGGTGACGCCCAGGATGAGCGCCGTCAGCACGATCGCGACGGCCGCTGCGGAACCGACCTTGCCGGTGTTAAAGGCCCGGTTGTACGCCTCGAAGGCGGGCAACGTGGTACTTGTCCCCGGCCCGCCGCGGGTGGTGATGTAGACCAGATCGAACGTCTTCAACGCCGCCACCACGGTCAGGGTCAGAGCGACCGCGATCTGACCGCGCAGCGCCGGCAGCGTGATGGAGAAGAACTCCCCCACCGGCCCGGCGCCGTCCATCCGGGCCGCCTCGAACAGCTCCGGCTGGATGTTCGCCACCCCGCTCAGGAACAGCACCAGGCAGAGTCCGATGCCCAGCCAGCTGCCCACGATCCCCACCGCGGGCAAGGCAGTGTCGAAGTCGCCCAGCCAGGCCCGGGTCAGCGAGTCGAGCCCGACGAGGCGGAGCAACTGGTTGATCAGCCCGTTCGGCGAGTAGATCGCGACCCAGGTGGTGGCCACCACGACCGAGGCGACCACCTGCGGCAGGAACAACAAGGTCCGGAACAGCGACATCCCTCTGAGGTTCGCACCGCGGGAGATGATCGCGGTCAGGAACAGGGCCAGCACCAGCGGGATGACCGCGTAGAAGAAGATCAGTACGCCGGCGTGCAGAAATGAGCTGCGCAGCACCGAATCGCTGAACAGGTCGGCGTAGTTCTGCAGTCCGACCCAGGTGGATGGGCCGATGCCGTTCCACTTGAAGAGCGAGTACTGCGCGGTCTGCACCGCCGGCACTCCGAGGAAGACGGTGAACAGCACGAACGCCGGCAGGATGTAGAGGTAGGCCTTCCACTCCACCTTGCGCTTCTTGCCGCCCCGCCGGGCCCGCGGATCGTTTGCGCCCGACGAGTTGACGCTGGTCGCCGAAGCGGCAGGAGCTGTCACCGATGAGCTACTTCGTCTTCAGGAACGCGGCGTAGTCCTTCTGCAGTTGCTCCGCGAACTGCTGCGGCGTCAGCTTCTTCGCCGTCAGCTGCTGGACCGCCGCCGACAACGTGTCATAGAAGGTCGGGGTGGCGTAGTCCAGATAGGGCACCAGGCCCGATCCGGTGTTGACACGCTTCCACTCGTTAGCCACGTCGGCCTGCAGGGTACCCGCCTTGGGCGCCCAGTCTGCCGGCGGCACGGCCGGCAGGTTGCCGTTGTCGATCAGCACCTGGGCGGCCCCGGCGTTGGTGATGAAGTCGATGTACGCCGCGGCGACGTCCGGGTGTTTGCTGCCTGTGGTGATGGCCCAGGCCAATCCGACACCACCGGTCGTGACCGGGGTGTCCGACCCGTCCGGTCCCAGCGCCACGAATCCGCCGTCGGCACCGAGACTCTTGATCACTTTGGGCTGCTCCCAGGTGCCGGTGATGACGAAGGCCGACTTTCCTTTGCCGAACTCCGCCAGGGCGTCGTCGCGGGAGATGCCGTTGGCGCCGTCGGTGATATAGCCCTTGGTGGCCCAGTCCTGAATGGTCTGCGCGGCCTTCACCGACGGCTCGTCGGTCCAGGCCCCGCTCTTGCCCGTGACCAGGTCGGTCACCGCCTGCTCGCCCGCAATCGCGGCCTGGGTGATGCCGTAGATATGGATACCGGGGCTCTTCTCCACGTCGCCGTACGCGATGGGCAGCATG
>DATLQP010000304.1:0-2621 GCA_035535155.1 Propionibacteriaceae bacterium | reverse complement strand
GGTCCCCATGTGGTAATGCTGGTCGGGCAACAACGTTCAGACTCCAGATGCTGGCGTCGCTACGCTCTGCTCATGTCGATCACTCCTCACATTGTCGTTCAGGGCGCCGAGCGCGCTGTCGCGGATTGAGTCGACGCGCAGCGCGGACGGACTCCGTCCTGTCTGCTCGCGAAAGACGCGGTAGAACTGGGCGTAGCTGCCGAAGCCAGCCTCGAGGGCGGCCGCCAGCGCTGTGGTGCGCCGCCCTCTGCCGTAAAGCGGCAGAAAACGCTGCAGTCGCTGCTGGTTGCGAAACCGGCTGATCGACACGCCGGTCTGCTCCTTGAATATCCGGCTCAAGTGCGACGAGCTCAGACGCGCAGCCCGCGCCAGCGTAGCGAGATCACCTGCGTCCGGGTCGGTTCGCAGTATCCGAGCGACCGTCTCCACCGCCGGATGCAGATCGACGCCTTCGACGACGTCGTCGCTGTCGAGGAAAGCTCGCCAGGCGAAGCTCAGCAGGTACGCCAACCCGGTGTTGACAAGAATGTCGTCGACCGTCTCCGCATGCTGTATTTCGTGGAAGAGGGTGCTGAGAGGACGAACCCTGCTGGAGTCGAGACGGCGCGAGAACTGCCCAACCGGGTCCTCCTCCAACAGGGGTCGCGCGTGCCGGACCGTCGCGATCTGAGCGACGAGAGCGGGCCGGAACACCGCCCACCAGAGCTCATGGTCGGACGACTCGTCGACCAGGACGTGATCTTGACCGGGAAACAGCCAGGTCAGCGTGCCGGGCGTGAGCTCATAGCGCCGGTCGCCGAGCAGGTAGGAGGCGGTGCCGCACACGACGAGGTTGACCTCGAGCTCGGCATGGCGGTGGGCGCGGGGTCGAACGTCGCCGACCCTGTGCCGTACCACGCGTCCATCGAGGCCAGCCCGAACTCCAAGGTCGTCGATCATCGCAAGAAACGATAAAAACTCGCGGACCTACGCGAAGACCCAATCACCATTACCGCAGATTATGTGATCGTCCACGATCACAGGAGGGCAAAGCATGGCCGTCTCAGCACTGCGCATCACGTCCGAGCAGGCGCGGCAGTTCCGCGAGGAGGGTCTCTTCGTGCTGAATCGCATCGTGCCGCCAGGCGATCTGGACACGCTGCGTGGGGAATGCCAGCGCTTCATCGACGAGCGCGACCGGGAGATGGATCGTCTCGGCGTCGACAAGCTCGACCTCGACCGGCGCGGCAGCCGCTACTTCGTCCACGCCTACGGCAAGAGCCCAGCAGTGGAGCGCTTCTTGTCATCAGACCTCATGGCGCGGATCGGCCAGGCGGCGCTTGGGGACACCGTCTACCTGTTCAACGAGCAGTACGTGGTGAAGGCCGCCGAGCAGGGGATGCCGTTCAGCTGGCACCAGGACTCGGGCTTCATCGACTACCCGCACCGGCCGTACCTCACCTGCTGGATCGCACTCGACGACATGACCGAAGCCAACGGCACCGTGTATCTGCTGCCCTACTCACGCGCCGGCACCCGAGACGTCGTCAAGCACGCGCGCGAGGAGGAGAGCAACGATCTGGTCGGCTACTTCGGGCACGACCCGGGCGACCCGGTGATCGTGCCGGCCGGCAGCATCGCCTGCTTCTCATCAACGCTCTTCCACCGCAGCGGCCCCAACACCACCGACCGGGTGCGTCGCGTCTACGTAGCGCAATATTCGGCCGAGCCGATCCTCAGCGAAGACGGCTCACAACCGCTGAGACTCGCCGAGCCTCTCCTGCTCGAGGGCAAGCGGGTGAGCTGACCGAGCACACTGGGAGCCTGGCACGCCCACGGCGTCCGCCTGTGGGAGTCGCTAGGCTTCACGATTCTCGCCACCGTCCCGAAAGCTTTCCGACATCCTGACCATGGGTCCGTCGGCCTTCACATCATGCACAGGTTCCTGCGATGGCCCAACGTTTCGACAGACCTTCGGCTTGCGACAAGAGCATCCCACCTCTCCGTCCCCATGTGGGCAATGCTGGGCGGCAACAGCGTTCGAGAGCTCCCGATGCTGGCAATCTAGGCTCGGCTCATGCCAATCACTCCCCACATTGTCGTTCAGGGCGCCGAGCGCGCTGTGGCTTTCTACCGCGACGCCTTCGGGGCCGAGGAGGTGAGCCGGATCCCAGTTCCTGATGGACGGCTGATGTCGGTCCAGTTGCGGATTGGCGACGGTCTGCTGCACATCGCCGACGAGTTCCCTGAGATGGGGGTGCTCGCGCCGCCCTCGATTGGCGGTACGCCGGTGGTGTTGGCCCTCGACGTCGCCGACGTCGAGGCCATGTTCGCGCAGGCGGTGGCGGCGGGCGCACAGATTCGTCAACCGTTGGCGGACATGTTCTGGGGCGACCGGCACGGCCAGCTTGAGGACCCGTTCGGGCATCGCTGGAACATCGCTCAACACCTGCGCGACGTGCCACACGATGAGGTCGTAGCCGCCGCCGCACAGGCGTTCAGCTGAGTTAATCACCGACCGTTAAGCACCAGCGGACTGCGCTAGTTGGGCGATGATCTTCGCTGAAGGTTCCTCGAGGGACAGGGCGCCAGAGCTTCACCTGACTCCCGCGGCTCATGCCTCGTGCGGAGTGAGCTGACGC
>DATLQP010000303.1:0-3294 GCA_035535155.1 Propionibacteriaceae bacterium | reverse complement strand
GTGGGGCGTACCGGACCGCACGGTACCTCGTGCAGGGAGAGCAGCAGCGGACTGTGATCCAACACGAGATCGATGAGTCCGCTTTCTTCATGTGCCTCCCGTTGGGCCGCGGCCTCCAAGCTCGGATCGGCTGGCTCGATGTGACCGCCGGTTTGCAGCCACCGGCCGATGCGCGCGTGCAGCGTCAGCAGCACCTTGCCTTGCGGCGCCGCACAGATCAGCGAGCTCGCGGTCAGGTGAGCCCCAAGGCAGGCCCGCGACCAGCCGTCGGACCGCTTCGCAAGATGATCAAGAAAATACTGTCGTAATTGATCTTGCTGATGGTCAGGTGCGGACCACGTCCGCAAGGTGCTGCGACAACTCAGCTCCAGCCCTTCGGTCGGCGACTGAGCTACTCGGATTTTTCCTCGCCTTCGGTGCCCTCAGCCTTGAGCAACTCCTCGAGGGCGGCGTCGAAGTCTGCGCTGTCTCCGCCCTCCGTGCGCGCCTCACCGGCGACGAACCCCAGCGGATCATCAAGATCAGCCGAGCTCGGTACGAGGTCTGGGTGCGACCAGACGGCATCCCGACCGTCCACCCCTCGAGCGTCGCGCAACGCGGCCCAGAGATTGGCGGCATCGCGCATCCGACGCGGCCGCAACTCAAGCCCGACCAGCGTGGCAAAGGTTTCCTCAGCCGGACCTCCGGCGGCGCGGGACCGGCGTACCGCTTCGGCCAGCGCAGTTGCCGAAGGCATCAACTGCGCCGTCGCTTGGGTAACGACCTCATCCACCCAGCCTTCGACCAAGGCCAACATGGTCTCCAGCCGCTGCAGCGTCGCCAGCTGTTGCGGCGTCTTCTGCGGCTCGAACAGGCCACCCTCCAGCGACGAGCTCAGCTCCTCCAGATTGCTGGGGTCGAGCTGGCTGACGGCCTGCTCCAAGGCGGAGGTATCGATCGTGATGCCGCTGGCATACTGCTCAACCAAGGTGAGCATCTGGGCCCGCAGCCAACCAGCCGAGGCAAAAAGCCGCTGCCGGGCGCATTCGCGCAACGCAAGATAGAGGGTGACGTCGGAGCTCGACTGCTCCAGACCCTCGCCGAAGGCCTTGACGTTGGTCGGCAACAACGCGACGCGTCCAGGCTCACTCAACGGTAGGCCGATATCGGTGGCGCCGACCACCTCGGTCGCGAGCTGGCCGAGTCCCTGGCCGAGCTGCAGGCCGAACATGCTTGCTCCGGATGTCCGCAGCATCGGGCGCAGCATCTGTTCCATGCCGGCCATTCCCGGCAGGCCGCCAGCTTCTTCAGTGCCACCGAAGCTCAGGGCGCCTTCCATCGCGTCCGCGATGTGCACCGCCACCGGCTCAACGAGTCGCTGCCACACCGGCATCGTCTGCTCGATCCACTCCGCCCGGCTCCAGGCAGCCACCGTCGCACTCACCCGTGGAAACGTGGTGGCCTGGTCAAGCCACACCTCGGCGAGTTCGACTGCTTCGGTGATGGCACGCAGCTGGCCGGCGTCGGGGGTCGGGTCAGGACCCAGCGAGGCAACGGCCTTACGGGCAGTGTCCTTGGTCACCTCCCAATTCACACCCGACCCGGCCTCGGTGGGGCCGCTGGTGAACATCGAGCCGCCGCCGCCGAGCATTGCGAACGCATTCTGTAACTGGGCTGCGAGCGCGTTCATGTCCCCACCGGCCAACGATGAAAGAAACGCTTCGAACGGGTTGCCCGGTTCACCGCCACTCTTTCCCGACGAGCTCTCGGGGCCCTTGCCGGACCGGCTGGAGCCGCCTAGGCGGTAGGGCTCGGGTGGATCGTCTCGAGGCGGCGTCGTGTCATCCTCGGGTTGATCGGCCGGATCTGGCGTTAGATCCTCGGCCATGCTGACTCCTGACAGATGGGTGATTCATTCGGGAGCTGCTCGGCGCAAGCTGGCGCTCGCAGCTCGGGAGGTGCGATTCATTCAACCGTACGCGGCTGGCTGTGTCTTGACCTGAAAGCGCACCGCTGATCGCTGACAGCGTAGGAACCCGCGGGGCCTAGACAGACCAAGGACATAGGTGCCGGGTACTAAGGTCGGGGCATGCCAGCCGACATTCCTCAGGCCGACATTGCCAACCAGAGGGTTCGCCTTGTCGGCATCAGCGAGTTGCCGCTCGATGTCGGTCACGTGCTCAGTCTGGTGTCGGGTCCGACAGTCGGTGGCATTGGGCTGTTCGTCGGCACGGTGCGTAACCGCGACAATGGTTCGGATGTCGCTTCACTCGACTACACCCAGCACCCCAGTGCTGCAGAGGTGCTAACACGATGTGCTGAGCAGACTGCCGAATTGCACAATGTGGAGGCGATCGCTGTCGAGCACCGCATCGGGCATCTCGAGGTCGGCGACATCGCTGTTGTCGTCGCCGTCGGGGCTGTTCATCGTGGTGAAGCGCTGGCGGCGTGCGCGCACCTGATCAACATCCTCAAGGCAGAGGTGCCGATCTGGAAGGAGCAGCACTTTGCCTCGGGTGACTCCGAGTGGGTGGGGCTGCCGACCCAGGGCGCAGTCAGGTAGGCCGTGACCCGTCAAACCTGGACCGCATTCTTCTCGGCACTGGCGTTCATCTGCTTAGCAGTGCTGCTCGTTGTCGTTCCGGTGCCCTTCGTCAGCTGGAGCCCCGGCGGCACTCGGGACACTCTCGGAAACGTCGGCAACGAACCGATGATCAAGGTGCAGGGCATGGACACCTATGCCACGACCGGGCGGCTCGACATGACGATTGTCGCGGTCACTCCTGCTGACGCTCGGCTCAGCCTGCCGCAAGCCCTGCTGGCTTACTGGATGCCGCATCGCGACGTCCTGCCACGCGACGCCGTCTACGCGCCCGGCAAGTCGGCCGAGGAAGTGGAAAGCGAAGACGCCGACATGATGGAGACGGCGCAAGATGACGCGGTGGTCGCCGCGCTGCGCGCCGACGGACGGCTGGTCACCGAGATGCCAGCCATTTACTCGGTCACTGTCGGAGGGCCTGCCCACAAGTTGTTGCTCCCGGGGGATCTCGTGGTCTCGGTCGACGGCAAGGCCACCCCTGACGACGAGGCGGTGGCCGACGCGATCCGAGCCCACCGGGTCGGCGAAAAAGTAAGGTTCGTCGTCATCCGCGACAAGGTCCAGACCGACGTGAGCGTGACCACCGTTGAGTCGAACGTCCAGTCCGATGTGCCGGTCGTCGGCATCACTCTGGCCACCGGTTATCGCTACGACCCCGAGATCTCCTTCGACCTCGGGCAGCAGATCGGTGGACCCAGCGCCGGTCTGGTGTTCGC
>DATLQP010000302.1:0-2055 GCA_035535155.1 Propionibacteriaceae bacterium | reverse complement strand
TGGCTGAGGTATGGATTGGAGATGCCGGTCTGTTCCGCGAGCTGCCGCAGCGACAACTGCGCCGCTCGGCGCTGACCGGCTATGAACTCACCGAGCGAGCCGATCTGGCCCGCGAGCCTGTCGGTTCGAATTCGCACCATGCCACCCAGTGTGCTTGCAATTGCAAGCATATGCAAGCTGCCAGCTCGCAGATCTTTTCGGCCGCTAGCGCCCTACGATGACGGCCTGAGGCACCGACGCCGTGATCCGCGTCCCGTCCGGCCGGACATCGACGGTTCTGGATGGCACTGGGCTTCGGATCCACGGGCCTTGGTCGGCCAATGGCACCCGTACCGGCGTACCCGCCACGACGATGAAGTTGTCGCCGCGAACCGATAGGGCGACGCTTTCGCCTTCGACCACGGTGAAAGCGATCTCATGACTCGTCAGGTCTACCTTGAGCCGCGTACCGCGGAGCGTGACCTGGAACGTCAGGCCGGCCCACGACTCAGGCAGCCGGGGGTCGAAGGTGATCTTCCCGTTGTAGTCCCGCATGCCGCCGAACCCGTACGCCAGGATGTTCCACACGCCTCCGGTCGAGGCCACATGCACCCCGTCGCTGGTGTTGCCATGCAGATCGGCGAGGTCGACGAACAGCGCGTTGTAGAAATAGCGCAGTGCAAGATCGCGATAGCCCACCTCCGCGGCGATGATCGACTGCACGATGCCGGACAGCGTGGAATCGCCCGTGGTGATCGGGTCGTAGTATTCGAAGTTGTTGCGCTTCTGCTCATTGCTGAAATGATCACCCTGAAGGAACAGTGCGAGCACGACATCGGCCTGCTTGAGCACCTGGAACCGGTAGATCACCAGCGGGTGATAGTGGAGCAGCAGGGGCCGTTTCTCGGGCGGTGTGTTCTTCAGATCCCAGACTTCTCGATCAAGGAAGTGGGCGTCCTGCGGGTTGATGCCGGTGATCTTGTCGTACGGGATCGACATGCCCTGCGCGCATTCGGCCCACTCCTCAATTTCCTCGTCGGTAAGCTCGAGCCGCTGCGCCACCCGCTGGTACGCGCGCGGCAGTTCACGCTTCAACTGTCGGAGTAGCTCGGCTGCCTGGGCGAGGTTGTATCGGGCCATGACGTTGGTGAAGAGGTTGTCGTTGACGACCGTGGTGTACTCATCAGGCCCTGTCACCCCGTGAATGTGGAAGCTGCGGCGGCCAGTGCCGTTTTCGCGCCAGAAGCCAAGGTCCGCCCACAGTCGGGCGGTGTCGACAAGAATGTCCACGCCCTCGCGATTCATGAAGTCTTGATCGCCACTGGCCGCGACGTACTTACACAAGGCGTACGCGATGTCGGCGTCAATGTGGTACTGCGCCGTGCCGGCCGCGTAGTAAGCCGATGCCTCTTCACCGTTGACCGTACGCCAAGGGAAGAGCGCGCCGCTCTGGGCAAGCTCTTCCGCGCGACGGCGGGCAGCATCGAGCATGTTGTAACGGAAACGCAGCTCGCTGCGCGCCATCTGTGGCGAGGTGTAGGTGAGGAACGGAACCACGAAGATCTCGGTGTCCCAGAAGTAGTGCCCGCTGTAGCCGGTGCCGGTCACACCCTTGGAGGGCACGCCCGACTGCTCGGCCCGGGCCGTCGCTTGGGCCACCTGGAAGAGGTTCCAGCGGATCGCCTGCTGCAAAACCGGCTGACCGTGCACCACGACATCGGACCGCTCCCAGAATCTGTCCAGCCACTCCCGCTGGGCGGCAAATTCAGGTTCGACGCCATGTTCGTAAACCCGATCAAGGGTTCGCCGGCAGCGATCGACGAGCTCCCGGGAAGGCACGCCGCGTGAGGTGTGGTAGGAAACGACCTTGGTGACCTTGATCGACTGGCCTGCCTTGGCCTGCACCCGATACACCATCTTGCCGGTGTCCTCATCGGCGCTGGTGAAGGTGCGATAGTCGTTGTCGGTGTAGATCTGATGATCAACTCCGACCGCCAGGGTCATCTTGGAGTTGGCGCAGCGGTAGCCGAGAATGATCCGTTGATCTTGCCACCAATGACTTTGCGGCTCGAGCAC
>DATLQP010000301.1:0-3192 GCA_035535155.1 Propionibacteriaceae bacterium | reverse complement strand
TTTAGCGCCAGCAGCACCAGAGATATCCGTGCACCCTCGTCGGCGATCCGCGCCAGCACGGCCGCGCTGAGGTAGTGCGGCAAGAGCCACGGTCGACCGGATGTGGGGGGCTCGTCCCCATGTGTCGCATGGATTGCGCGCACGCTGACTCCGATCCACTAGCTGTCGTCCACTAGCTGGCGTCACCCCTTGAAGCGGTGATGATTCGAGCGTTGCACCCTGGTCCATCACCTGTCAAACTGGTGACGTGCGCTTTGAGTTCATCGCCGACCGACCCGTGCTCGACTTCCTACCGACCATTGCCGAGCGGGGCGCGATCGAGGAGGAGAAACTGCAGTCCGAGCCGGATCTGGCGGACTGGATCGAGGAATCAGGAATCGTCGACACCGCACCGCCGGTTACGCCGCAGGACCTCGAGCGCGCAAAGGCGCTGCGCGAGGCGATGTTCCGCCTGGTCGCAACACTCATCAACCATCAGACTCCGAGCGCGACGGACTGCGCCCTCGTCAACGCCGCGGCGGAGGCGTCGCCGCCCGTGCTGCGGCTCGACGACGACGGGCTGCACCGCTGCGGGGACGCCGACGCGGTCCTCGCACTCCTCGCCCGGGACTGTCTCGACCTGTTCGACAGCCCTGACCGAGCGGCCCTGCACTGGTGCGCAGACGCGAGCTGCACCCGCCCATTCATCGACCGTTCACGCGGGCAACGACGCCGCTGGTGTGGCATGAAGGGCTGCGGCGATCGCGCCAAAGCAGCCGCATACCGCCGCCGACGGCGTACCTCGCTCGACAACCAAACCGCCCGAGACCCCGCTCGGTAGCCCAATACCGGCGTCAGCCTGCTTGTCGTCGACCTGACCGGGAGCGATCAGGCACGTCGAGCCTGGCTTGAGCCTTTGCCGTCTTGACGGCCGCGGTGAGGGTGTCGATGTCGTAGGCGCCGTACTGGCGGCGGCCGTTGATGAAGAACGTCGGGGTGCCCGCCACCCCGCTGGAGTCGGCCGAGTCGACGTCTTCGGCCACTCGGTCGGCGCCGACATGGCGTCGCAGATCCTCGCGGAACCGGTCGACGTCCAGCCCGAGCTCGGCGGCGTAACGCACCAGGTCAACCGGCCGCAACTCCCGTTGATGCTCCAACAACACGTCGTGCATGGGCCAGAACGCGCCTTGCCGGTCGGCCGCCTCGGCCGCCTCAGCACTCCGCGCAGCATTCGCATGCACGTCGGTCAGCGGCAGGTGTCGCCAGACGTACCGGAGGTCGCCGAAGTTGGCGAGCAGCGCGCGTACGACGGGCTCGGCCTGCCCGCAGTAGGGGCACTCGAAGTCGCCATATTCCACAAGGGTTACCTTCGCCTCCGCGGGGCCGCGGATGTGGTCGCGATCCGGGTCGACCGGCGCGGCCAGGTCTATCAACGTCTCGGTCGTGCCGAGCAGCGCGCGGGTCCGCTGAGCTGGCGAGAGTCGAGCGGTAATCCCGAAGACCACCCAGGCGAGCACGGCTGCAAGCATGGCCGCCAACAGAATGCCGAGCTTGGCTTCCTGCAGTTCGGGCCCGGAGAAGGCGAGGCTGGCTATCAGCAGCGAGACAGTGAAACCGATGCCGGCGATTGCACCGGTCCCTACTAGCGCCGCCCAGCCGACCGGGATCCGCAGTCGTCCCCGGGTTAGGCGGTTGACGAGCCAGGCGGTACCAACGATGCCGATCGGCTTGCCGAGTACGTAGCCCGCGACGATACCGAGGGTGATCGGTGAGGTAGCGGCGCGAGCCAAGAACTCTCTGCTGATCTCGATGCCGGCGTTGGCCAGCGCGAAGAGCGGAACAATCACATAGCTCGTCCACGGGTGGTAGGCCCGCTGCAGGCGCTCGTTCGGCGACAGCGACTGGGCTAGCCCTACCCGCGCAGACTCGGCGAGCTCGGGGGTGGGCTGCTCGCGGAAGAGCCGGAACAGGTCGGTGGCGCGCTCCAGGTCACCACGCGCCGGCGCGTACGCCGAGGTGAGGAGCCCGAGCGCAAGACCGAGCACGACCGGCTCTACCCCCGATGCCTGCAGTGCGACCCACGCTGCGGCGCCGAGCAGGAAGTAGAGCAGCCCAAAGCGGATCCGGGCGAGGCGTAGCAGCAGTATTCCGCCGAAGATGCCGAGCGCCACTAACAAAGGACGGAGCGCAACCGGGCCGCTGTAGACAGCGGCGATCACCAGTAGGGCCACGAGATCGTCCACTACGACCACCGTGAGCAGGAAGATCCGGACCCGCTCGGGAAGTCCACGCGCCACCAGCGCCAGCAGCCCCAGGGCGAAGGCGGTGTCGGTGGACATCGTCACCCCCCAGCCAGCGGCTGAGTCCCGGTCGGCGTTCAGGGCCAGGAAGATGACAACCGGCACGGTCATCCCCCCGATACCCGCCAACACCGGAAGCGTGACCCGACGTCGCTGTCGGAGCTCGCCAAGGTCGAACTCCCGACGTGCCTCCAGCCCGACCACGAAAAAGAAAAAGGTCATCAGGCCGCTGTTGACCCACTCGCGGAGCGTCAAAGTGAGGCCAACGTCTCCGAGCCGGATCGTCAGCGGGGTTTCCCATGCCGAGGCGTAAGCCTCGGGAGCGAGGTTGGCCCAGAGAAGCGCCGCCACCGTCGCCAACAGCAATATGCCGGCGCTGCCAGATTCGGTTTGCAGGAACGTACGCAGCGGGGCCGGCAGGCTGCGCGACCACGCCGTCCGGCCCGAGAATGGCTCAGTCGGGGTCGCGGGCTCGGTCAGGGCTACCTCCTCTGGGTGCCGTGGTCGGCACCACCATCGCGACCGTAATACTGCTCGCTCAGTGTCATTGTGGACGCTGTGATCTTTCGACGAGCGGTGGCTGAGGACATCCTCGCCATCGTCACCCTTGAGCAGGAAGGCGGTGTGTTAGGTCTCAGCCACATCTTCCCCCAGGACAGCTATCCATTCCCGCGGGAGGAAATCGTCCGCAGATGGCATGCCGAGATCGACGATCCCACGGCGGCTCCATCTAGGCACCCCAGCGCCGCTCGACCGAGCGGTAGCTGAGCAGTCAGCGCCCGGCTGACGTGTGCTATAGAGGGACGGTGGCACCGACAGCCAAAGTCGCTGCTGTTCAGGCGGCCTACGTACTCATGGATCAGCAAGCCACGCTGGCCAAAGCCACGGCCATGCTGGAGACGGCAGCCGCCGA
>DATLQP010000300.1:0-2831 GCA_035535155.1 Propionibacteriaceae bacterium | reverse complement strand
ATGATCCTGGCACTCAAGGGGCGCTCGGCGTCGGATGAGGTTGCAGCGGCCAGGAGTCAGCTGAAAGCCGCGCGGCTCAGGGCCGAGGTCTTGTCAGTACGAGCCCACCCAGCCGCGCAGGAAGCAACGGTAGTACGCCTCGCGCCGCGACGCTGAACAAGAGCGGTGGGCATGGTTGGGGCGGCCGTAACGACCTAAGATGCTTGAAACTCACGCGCGGGAAGGCCATCGGCGCCGCTCACTCAGCCGCAGCGTTGTCTAGGCCGCCCCAACCATGCCCACCGCGGCAGGTTGACTCTCAAAGCGGACGCCACCGTTGTTTTGGCGCGGCTTCCAGTGAAGCACCGTTCAGATTGCTACGGTGTTGCGGAACGGTCAGGAGGGGGTTCATGCTGGCACCGCCGGTGGCGGAGCTTCGGGTCACGCCGGGTTTGGGGTGGCCGCTCTACGTCGAGGTTGATCCGCGAATCGGCTGGCCAAATGTTCCACGTGAAACGCTCGATTGGCCGGAACGAGCAACGGCCCGATCGTGGTCGAGTAGCGTCGCCGCCACAACGACTGCACCGCCGCAGATCGAGATACCACCAGGTCCCCGCCGCGCCCGCTTTGACGAGGATGAGTTCAGCTCGCCTGGTGTCGAGGAAAGCCCGCCCACGGTCTCAGCCGTCGACCGTCTCCCATCCGGCACACTGCCGGCCCCGGCTCGAACCCGGATCTTCGTCGTCGCGAACCAGAAGGGCGGCGTCGGCAAGACGACCAGCAGTGTGAATCTGGCGGCTGCCCTTGCATTGGGTGGACTGACCGTGCTTCTCGTCGACCTCGATCCGCAAGGAAACGCGACCACGGCGCTCGGGGTCGACCATCCACCCGGCACGCTCGGGACGTACGAGGTGCTGATGGCGGGCGCTGCCGTCGCCGATCATGTGGTCGAGTCGCCTGAGGCGCCCAATCTCAAAGTGCTGCCAGCCACGATTGATCTAGCCGGCGCTGAGATCGAACTCGTATCCATCGTTGCCCGCGAAAGCCGCCTCCTCCGCGCGCTCCGGGGTTATCTCCACAACCACGACGCCGACTATGTCTTCCTAGATTGCCCACCGTCGTTGGGTCTGCTGACACTCAACGCTCTCGTCGCGGCGAATGAGATCCTCGTGCCGATCCAGTGTGAGTACTACGCGTTAGAGGGCGTCACCCAACTGATGCGCACCATCGATCTGGTCAAGGGCGAGCTCAACAACGAACTCCAGCTGACCACTGTATTGCTCACCATGTTCGACGGGCGTACCAAGCTCGCTGCGCAGGTCGCCGACGAGGTCCGCAACCACTTCCCAGCCGAGACGCTGACGTCCGTCATCCCACGCTCAGTCCGGATCTCGGAAGCACCCAGCTACGGCCAGACGGTGTTGACCTACCAACCCAGCTCGGCAGGCGCCGTCTCATATCTAGAAGCCGCGCGGGAAATCGCCCAGCGGGGAGTAGAGGAGAGCCCATGAACACCGGTACGGAGCGCCGCGGCCTCGGCCGAGGCCTGGGCGAGCTGTTCCAGCGGACCGAGCCACGACCGGCGGGAGTCCAGCCTGTCAGCCAGGTGGAGGCAGCGCCGCTCGCACCGGTGCCCAACGGTTCCTACTTCGCCGATCTTCCCCTCGACTCCATCACGCCGAATCCTCGCCAGCCGAGAATGGTTTTCGACGAGGAGGCGATGAATGAGCTCGTCGAGTCCATCCGCGAAGTCGGCATGCTGCAGCCGATCGTCGTCCGGCCGCTAGGCGGCTCGATGTTCGAACTCGTCATGGGTGAACGCCGCTGGCGGGCCGCTCAACACGCTGGTGTCGATACGATCCCCGCGATCGTTCGCGAGACTGCAGATCACGAGCTGCTTCGCGACGCTCTGCTGGAGAACCTGCATCGCGCTCAGCTCAACCCTCTTGAGGAGGCCGCTGCGTACCAGCAGATGCTCGAAGACTTCGGGTGCACCCAGGAGCAGCTTGCCGGTCGCATCAAGCGCTCACGGCCCCAGATCTCCAACACCATCCGCCTGCTCCGGCTACCACCGACGGTGCAGCGGCGCATTGCAGCTGGCGTGCTCAGCGCCGGGCACGCCAAGGCGTTGCTAGCCATCGAGGATCCGGCCAGTCAGGAGCGCATTGCTCAGCGAGTCGTGGCGGAGGGTCTATCCGTTCGCTCGGTGGAGGAACTGGTGGCTCTAGGCGATGACCGCGATCAGGCTCCCAGGCAACGGCGTCAGACCAAGATCGTTGCGCCCAAAGTCAAGGATCTCGCCGATCGGCTTTCTGACCACTTCGAGACCCGGGTGAAGGTCGAATTGGGCCGGACCAAAGGCAAGATCATCATTGAGTTCGCCACGGTTGACGACCTGGAGCGGATTGTGGCGCTCATCGACGATCAGCCGGAGCCAGCCGAAGAATATCGACAAACCGACATTCAGGGTGAGGTAACCGCTGGTTCGGCGGTCTCTGCCTGAGCAGCCAGCTTGGCCCTGATGTCCTTGGTCGCGGAGCGCTCAGCGACGAACGAGAGGAAGGGCACCGTACCAGCGAGCGCAATCAAGATCAGCCGCTTCCAGCTCCACTTCGCGCGCAGGCCTAGGTCAACGGCAGTGATCAGCAAGATCATGTAGAGATAGCCGTGTGGAATGGCGGTCCAGGTCACCACTGTGGAGTCGTCGCTCAGATATTTCAGCGGTAGTCCGACGCATACCAGAACCACCAGCAGCGTGCCTACGACCCAGGCCATGATCCGGTAGCGGATCCACGCGTTGCGCATGGGCTGAAGCCTATGTCGGCTCGCCGGGGCGCTCTGCTGTGATCTCA
>DATLQP010000299.1:0-3205 GCA_035535155.1 Propionibacteriaceae bacterium | reverse complement strand
GCCGGCTCCTCGACCAACCCGGCCGGCTCAGGCTCCGCGTTCTCGACTTCGTGCACCGCCACGCCTGGGCCGTCAGGGTCGGGCCCAGATTCCACGATGTGACTTCGGTCGTGACCGTTTGAACCGGCAGCATCGGCCCGATCAGACCCGATCTGAATCGCCTGGCCGTCAGAATCGGTGACAACGCCAACCATTGGGGTCTCCTGGACCTCGACCTCGAGGTGAAAGACGAACCCGACAACCTCTTCCATGAACGCTTCCATCATGGCGTTGAACATGTCGCCGCCCTCGCGCTGATATTCCACCAACGGATCGCGCTGCGCCATGGCCCGCAGGCCGATGCCTTCACGGAGGTAGTCCATCTCGTACAGATGCTCGCGCCATTTGCGGTCGAGGACGGTCAGCAGGACGCGGCGCTCCAGCTCACGCATGACCTCCGTGCCGAGGCTCTCCTCGCGCTGGTCGTACGCGGCCTGAGCGTCGGTTTTGAAGTCATCGGTCAGCATCTGCCGGTCGAGGTCGTCGCGCTCCTCGTACTCCGCGCGTACCAAGGACACTGGGTACAGCGTGTTCATATCGCTCCACAGCTGCTCCAGGTCCCAGTCCTCGGCAAAACCTTCTGTCGCTCCGAGCACGTATTGCTCGATCACCGTGTCGACAGTTGACCGCAGTCGAGATTCGACATCGGCGCCCTCCAGCACCTTGCGACGGTCGTTGTAGACCGCATGGCGCTGGCGGTTCATCACGTCGTCGTACTTGATGAGGTTCTTGCGGATTTCGAAGTTCTGCGCTTCGACCTGGCTCTGCGCGCTGGCGATCGAGGCTGTCACCCGCTTGTTTTCAATGGGCACGTCGTCCGGCATCTTGAGGGCCTGCAGGACCCAATCGACGATGTCGGACTTGAACAGCCGCATCAGATCGTCACCGAGAGACAGATAGAACCGGCTCGCCCCCGGATCGCCTTGGCGCCCAGAACGACCACGTAGCTGGTTGTCGATCCGGCGTGACTCATGCCGTTCTGATCCGACGACGTAGAGCCCCCCGAGCTCGACGACCTCATCGTGACCGGCTTCGGTTTCTTTCTGGAGGTCCTCCAAGAGTTCCGGGTAGAGCTTCTCGTACTCCTCGGAATTCTCCAGTGCGTCTATGCCGGAATCGTGCAGCTTCTTGTCGGCAAGGAACTCGGCATTTCCACCCAAGATGATGTCGGTCCCGCGGCCGGCCATATTCGTAGCTACCGTGATCGCACCCTTGGCGCCCGCCATGGCGATGATCGCTGCCTCACGTTCGTGCTGCTTGGCGTTGAGAACCTCATGCTTGACGCCGGCGCGCTTCAGCAGCCCGGAGAGGATCTCGGATTTCGCGACTGATGCCGTGCCGATGAGCACCGGCTGGCCCTTCTCGTATCGCTCAGCCACATCGTCGACGATGGCCTGGAACTTTGCCTCCTCAGTGCGGTAGATCAGATCGCGATGGTCACCGCGGATCATCGGCATGTTCGTGGGAATCGGCACGACGCCGAGGCCGTAGATCTTCTGAAATTCGCTGGCCTCGGTGAGCGCTGTGCCCGTCATCCCGGCGAGCTTGTCGTACATGCGGAAATAGTTCTGCAGGCTGATCGTGGCGAGGGTCTGATACTCCTCGCGGATCTGGACGCTCTCTTTGGCCTCGATGGCCTGATGCAGACCCTCGTTGTAGCGGCGTCCGATCAAGGTACGCCCGGTGTGTTCGTCGACGATCAGTACCTCGCCGTCGATCACCACGTAGTCACGGTCGAGCTTGAACAGCTCCTTGGCCTTGATGGCGTTGTTCAGGTACGAGATCAACGGTGTGTTCGCGGACTCGTACAGATTGTGGATGCCCAGCCAGTCCTCAACCGCATCGATCCCAGCCTCATTGATCGCGACGGTCCGTTTCTTCTCATCGACCTCGTACTCCTCGTCGCGGCGCAGCCGGTTCACCAGCTTGGCGAACTCGGGATACCACTTGACGGTGTCCTCGGCCGGTCCAGAAATGATCAGCGGCGTACGCGCTTCGTCGACCAAGATCGAGTCGACCTCGTCCACGATGGCGTACTGATGCCCGCGCTGTACGCAGTCCTCCAGGCTGAGCGCCATGTTGTCGCGCAAATAGTCGAAGCCGAACTCGTTGTTGGTGCCGTAGGTGATGTCGGCCTGGTACGCCTTCCGGCGGTCGGCAGGATTCATCTGCGAGAGGATGGCCCCGACGTCGAGGCCGAGGAAATGGTGGATACGTCCCATCCACTCCGAGTCGCGTTTGGCCAGATAGTCGTTGACGGTGACGATGTGCACGCCGCGGCCGGTCAGGGCGTTGAGGTAGGACGGCATGGTCGCGACCAGCGTCTTGCCCTCACCGGTCTTCATCTCGGCGATGTTGCCCATGTGCAGTGCGGCGCCGCCCATCACCTGGACATCGAAGTGCCGCTTGTCGAGAACCCGGTGGCTGGCCTCGCGTACGGTCGCGAAGGCCTCGGGCAGCAACGACTCGAGCGTCTCGCCTTTGTCGTAGCGCGCTCGAAACTCGTCGGTCTGGCCGCGGAGCTCCTCATCACTCATCGCGACGAAGTCATCCTCGATCGCGTTCACCTGCTTGGCGACGTTGCCGAGCTGCTTGAGAAGCTTGCCCTCACCTAGGCGCAACAACCTATCCATCAAAGCCACGGAAATTGGGCTCCCTCACGTCGTTTCATTACCTGCACGGATTCCAGCGCCGATATGTTCCCTTTATGCGGCTCGGCCTAGGCGCCAGGATTCTTCCATCGTAGAAGCGCCGCAACGCGCCAACCATGGTAAGCCAGCTGGAAGGAAGAATCCGAGACGCGATCAGCCGCGAGCGACGACAAAGTCTGCGGATTCACCCGCGTAGGGCCTCGTGAGCCGGCTTGGTTGGTTCGTTTTGACGGCTGTGCTGCGAAACGCACCCATGGAGCCGGCTTGGTTGGTTCGTTTTGACGGCTGTGCTGCGAAACGTACCTATGGAGCCGGCTTTGGTGGTTGAGCTGCCGGATCAAGGGGGACTATCAGGACGTTCAAGCCAGGGCCCCTTGCTACGGCCGGACCCTCGACTTCCTAAGCACGCATGCACCTGGCTCGAGATGCTTCCTGGGTTCAGGCCGCCGCGAGGGCTGGCGCCAGGTCGCCTCGCGGGACAACCTGCACAGTCTCCAAGCCGAGCCACTCCGCCA
>DATLQP010000298.1:0-5407 GCA_035535155.1 Propionibacteriaceae bacterium | reverse complement strand
TGTCGGCGCGCTGCGGTACGAGTTGGGTTTCCCGACGCCCGAGACCTCGCGGAGGCTCTTCGACGAGATGGACTTCCAGCGCGCGGTGCAGGCCTATTTGTGGGGCTATCCCGCCGTGTCGTTCGAGTCCATCCGGCTCACAGCCAAGCAGGACTTGGGCATCGACTTCTACGACATGGGCATCGCCGACAGCTTCGTCCACCCCGAGTCTGTCTGGCTCACGGCGAACGACACGACGATCTACGCCTTCGTCAACATCGATGTCGCCCAGGGTCCGGTCGTGATCGACATCCCACCCGGAGCCATCGTCGGCCTCTTGGACGACTTTTGGCAGCGTTCGCTGGTCGACGTCGGCCTGCCGGGCCCCGACGCAGGCAACGGCGGAAAGTTCCTCATGCTGCCACCCGGTTTCGACGGCGAGGTTCCGTCCGGCTACTACGAAGTTCGGGCAACGATGCACAGCCACAACCTGTTGGTGCGCGGCATCATCGTCGACAACGACGTGCCCGACGCCGTAGCGCGCATCCGGGACGTCAGGGTCTACCCGTGGAGCGAGCGCGAAGATCCGAAGCCGAACAAGTTCATCTCGATCTCGGGCCAGCTGATCGACACGACCCCCCCGGGCGGCATGGAGTACTGGGCGCGACTGGCCACGGTCATCGACAACAATCCCGTGCAAGAGCACGACCGCTTCTTCATGGCCATGCTGAAGCCGCTGGGCATCGAAAAAGGCCGGCCGTTCAAGCCCGACGCCCGGCAGCAGGCCATCCTCGAGGACGCCGCACTGCTCGGCGACGCGATGGCACGCAATGTGATGTACGAGGGCTCCCAGCGCGAAACCGGCGTCACCGCGTTTCCGGGCACGCAATGGGACTGGGTGTTCTACGTGAAGCCACGCCAGGAAACCGAGTTCTACAGCCAGCTCGACGAGCGGCTGCAATACACCTACGGCGCGATCTATCTGTCGCCCGCCCTCGGAGTGATGAAAGCCGGTCCCGGGGGGAACTATATCCAGGCGTTCAGGGACAAGGACGGCAACCACTTCGACGGCGGCAAGTCCTATTGCCTGCACGTGCCCGCGAACCCGCCGGCGGCGGCCTTCTGGTCCTTGACCGCGTACGACAGCGCAACGCGCTCCATGGTGCAGAACCCGACGAACGACGCGGCCCATGCGTCCTACGACGAGCTCAGGACGAACGCGGATGGCTCGTTCGACATGTACTTCGGACCTACAGCGCCGTCAGGCCAGGAGAGCAACTGGGTCGAGACGGTTCCCGGCAGGGGCTTCTACCTGATGTTCCGCCTCTATAGCCCCACTGAGCCGTTCTTCGACGGCACGTGGGCACTGCCGGATGTCGAGCAGATGTGAGGCTCATCGACAACGTGCCGATGAGGACCGTCTGGTTGGTCAGCGAGAGAGAGGCAGGACATCCAGCCCCGCCGGGACGAGGATCGCGCCAGCGGCGACGAATAACCCTGGGCCCGGTGACCAACCCACCACCGGTCAAGCCTTGATCACCCGTGCGACCTACAGCCCGCTCGCCCCGTTCTTCGACAAGATCTGGCAGCCGAGCGAGATCGAAGCCGTGAAGACAAACCCATGATCGAGATCCCAACAAATAGGAGGAGTAATGGCCACGCGTAAGGCTTCGTGCAATTGCGGACAGCTCAGCGTTACGTACGACGGGCCCGACCCAGAGCGCACCTCCCTTTGCCAGTGCTACGAGTGCCAGAGGCGGACGGGCAGTGCGTTCAGCTGGCAAACACGACTTCCGATCGAGAACGTGACGATCGAAGGCCAATCGACGAAGCGGACGTTTCCCAACGACAGCGGGAAGCCGTCCGAGTTCCGCTCCTGCGACAGCGGGGGAGCCACGTTTCACTTCTGCCCAATGTGCGGTTCGACCGTCTACTGGGAGATGGCCATCGCACCGGACATGCTCGGGGTCGCAGTCGGCACGTTCGCCGACCCGACGTTCCCGCCGCCGATGATCTCCGGCTTCGCGGCGTACGGGGCTAAGTGGGCGATGAACGTCTCGGACCTTCCGATGCCGGGCGGGCGCTATGAGCACGACGGAACATCACACGGCGGACAACGAGCGTGACGAGGATGGAACATCATGACTAGCGGTGGGCTAACCCGATCAGCATCTCCCGCCGGTGTCGTTTAGCTTTTTAAGACGTCTATTTCCTCAGCATGTCGATCTGAGACCGGGGCGGATGGTCGTCGAGACGCCTCCGCCGGCGCTCGGAATGTTCGACGACAGATGGTGGCAGTTGATCGTCGATTTCGGCCTGCCGCCCCGGATCGCGGCGAGGGCGGGCCGGTTCCTGCTCGTCCCGCCGGACGCACCGCATCACGCGGATGCGCGGTCAGGAGCTAATTTCCGGTTTCCGCCGTCCGGGTTGTCTTGGCGTGCCTGCTGGACCGCGCCGACAATAAGACGAACGCCCAGACCGAGGACGATTAGGTTGAAGATCATCTGGGCCGTGACGACCAGGCGAGCCACTTGGCTGGCCGGGGAAATATCCCCGAAGCCGACCGTGGAGAAGACAGTCACGGTGAAGTAGATCGAGTCGGTCCGGGTCAATGCGTGCACGTTGAAGTTGCTGCTGCTGGTGTGCGACAGCAAGAAATAGGTGGCCGCGAACAGCAGGAGGAAGAGCAGGACGGTCGTGGCGAGGGCCTCGACCGCACGGACCCCAGGGTGGGCGGCACGCAGGATCGCCCGCACGTGGTAGGCGGTCATGGCAGCCAAAACGACCAGCCCAGTGATCAAGGACAGCAACAGCGATATTCCCGTCCGCTGATCAAGAGGTACGAGATAGTACAGGGCGATCAGGATTGCACTGATGCCCAATGCGCGCAGTAGCCCGAGGGTGATCCCCCGCTGACGCTGGGCCCGTGTCAGGTCCTTGTTCGTGGCACTCATTGCACTCAGCCTCCTTGGCCCAAGATCAACGACCATCGAGATTCGCAGCCCGCATGAAAGACCGGGCCTAGCGGGGTCCATTGGAAGACGGTTGATCTGATCTGGTCGGGTTGTGTTCATCGGGCGGGACGCGGCGTTCGACGGTGTGATCGCGAACGCGTTCACAGCCGGTTTCCACCGTGTCACCCATCGTGCCCCGCCCGTCCCGCTCGGGTCCAGGGACCGGGAGCTCAGGTACAGGCTCCAAGTCGCACGCCACGCCTTGGGTTGGCGGTCGGCCTGGGCAGCATTCAGCGCGGGATCATTACGGCGCGGGACGCGGGCATGATTGGGCACGGGACAAGGCATTGTTCGATTTGACCATGAACCGAATGGAGACCCTTGTGTACAAAGTCCGCCAGAGTGCATCTTGACCACGCCTTCCCGTGCAACCGGTTCGCTGGACGACCATGAATGTCACCGCAGCGCGGGCTCGCTGTCCGGCGCCGGGTTGCTATGCTGCGGCAGGCCGTGATCAGTCACAGGTGGTCGTATGCTCTTGGCAACAGGGCAGCTCCATCACCGTGGAGTGCGAGAGCACGAGCGCATGGCCCAACTTAATGGAGTCGGGAATCTATATGCGCGATGGATCGTCCAAGACAGAGGACATGAAATCGGCTGGCCCGTCCCCGTTGCGTCTGCGGGTGGGGGTGTTCCTCATCCTCTTGTGGATTGTGCCGTTCTGGGCGTTGGCTCCCTACATCGCGCATTCTCTCAGCGGGCTCAGTAACCCGCCATCAGTTGCTGCCGTGACGACAGCCATCCTCGTCGTGCAGACAATCATCGGGCTCCTCGGGTTCTGGGTCGCCGGAGCGGCAGTCAAGTCGATCATCAAGGGCTCCACGATGAGGCATGCCCTCGGGGCTATCTGGTCCATGCTCATTCACGGGGAGATCCGAGGTCAGGGCGAGGTCGGCAATGATCCGACTGAAGGGCGACGCGAGGACGCCTAGCTGCTTCGCTGTCGCGGGACCGCCTGCCGTACCCGAATGCCGTAAAGCTGCGAGCTTGGCCGTGGCTGCCGGCGCCTACGTGAAGTCCATGCAGCGATCTCAGGCCGGGCCGGTGTTTGCCCACGGGTCGGGCCCATATTTGGACTCCAAGAAGGGAGCGCCGCTGGATCGATCCTGCACATGGCTTGCACGAGGGCCGGTAATCCGTGGTTCACAAGACCTGAAAGCTCAATAAGCTCAAACGTCCCGAATGACCGGGGGAGCTTCCGCGGTTGAAGCTAGGAAAGTCCCACCTGCCGAGTCACGCTGTATTAAACCCCACACCGCTATGGATGGAGGGGGTTGTGGCCGGGCTGGAGTAAAGCCTGAAGGATCAAGATGATGGCTCCGACGAATAAGCCGTAGGTGATCGGGACCACCAGTGGCCAACCGGTAAGTCCCGCTCGCCGTCCGGCTACACCGCCCCACACGCCGAGCGAGAGTACACCTGTCAGGACGATCACCTGGATGATCCGCGTGTACGAGACACCGGCGATGGTGAGTATCACCAAGATGACGAGCGGTGGGACGGCGATGAGTAGAAATCGGCACTCCTCGGCGAAGACTGTGCGGTGCTCATGGCGGGTCAGCGGGCGACCTAGAGCGACGCGCGATCCGAGCGCCGCACCGAAGACATGGCTCAGAAAGATGGCCAGAATCGGTCCCGCGATGACGGTCACGACGTTCCAAAACTGCAGCTGCTCCCAGCCGTCGTAAATGATCAGCACAGACAGCAGGGTGATCGTCGTGTAGATCACCCGGTCCACACGAATCCTCAGCCCACCGATCCGCGTCTTTTGTGCAATCGGCACGACTCGACTCTACGATCGGGATTGGCCGTCGGTAAACCGCGGCGAAGCATCATGCTCGCGATCGGGTATGGGACACCACGACTTACCTAATGGCAACCGGTTGAAGCCATGAGCGGCCGTGACGTGCCATGACTATTCGACGACGGTCATGCTGAGACCAACTACTTGCCGGCATCGGTCTGACGCACGAGGCCGACCACGGGCGCGTGGTTCCGACGCCTCAGTGAAGTAGACCGGTCAAGGTACAGGTCGAGATGCTTGTTGCCACCGCTGCGGCGGAAGTTCCCGAGGCCGTTTGCCAGAGAGTTGTCGGGTGGACTGCAGGAGCCATCTTGGCTGCGCCGTGTCAGGTATTCACCGCTCAGGCGTCGCTGCCGGTCGGGGGCGCCGCGCCGGGTTGACGGGTTGGTATTCCGCTGGCGAAGACGAAGGCAAGTATGGCGAATATCGCCAAGACCGAAAGTGAGGCTCGTAGACCGTCGAGCCGGGATTGCTCGTTCTCCTCGACGATGGCGTCAGCCTCGGCAGCTGGCACCCCTGCATCCTCGAGTGCTTTGCGCAGGTCTGTGTCGGAGATGAAGGGAATGCCGTTCCCCAGTTCGACTTGCGCGTTTGACTTGACCTCTTCTGG
>DATLQP010000297.1:0-5866 GCA_035535155.1 Propionibacteriaceae bacterium | reverse complement strand
GTGGGCGATACTGGGTTCGAACCAGTGACCTCTTCGGTGTGAAGCATGCCCGATGCTCGGCCGAAGTCCCGGGCGGAGCGTGAGCTGCGTATGTCAACGTGTGCTGTCGTGTACCCGTCTTCGCCCTCATAGTCACTCAGTTGGTCACTCAGCACTTCGTCCCGAACTCCGCGCAGTCGCCGCTTCTAGCCTTTTTCACGCTGGCCCGGACGCATCTGGATGAAGCCGAACGTGTTAGACGGCGCGGTCGTGCTGTACTTCGCTGCTGTACTGACCTTCTGATCCGTAGGTCCGGGCCGGGCCTGTCCCACAGTCCATGACAATCCGTTGACGGCGCGAGCTGTACCGACAGGTTCACCGCCGACCGGTCCCTTCTCAGCCACGTTGCTGTCACGGTTGCTGTCAGTCCAACACGCTTTCCAACCCGGCTTCCCGGTCGTTCGGGCGTGTTCCCGGCCTGCCCGCATGACAGGGTCACTCCGGAGGGTCGGCGAACGGAGGCGAACGAAGGCAACTGAGACGAAAACCGAGACGAGACCGCCCCCGTGGCCGGTTTCTCGCAATTGACTTGTCGACCGACCCAGCAGCGTCTGGCGGATGACCAGCTTGGAAGACGTGTCCGGGGGGTCCTGTGACCAGGGGGGTTTCCCTTGCGTGCGACGGAACGTTAGCTGCGGTTGGCTCTGATTGACTGGGGTTCGTCGTCGTATTGGGCACGAATTGGGCACGGGCGCCTTCGGGATGTTCGATTTACGCCCAGCCGTTCCGGCCCTGTGCCGTCAGCATCGGGAAGGGCTCCAACGACCAACACGCGACGAAGACGAAGACTTGGGGAATCACTGCCCATCAGTCGGGACTACTGTCCGGACGCTTCCTGAGGCGTTGGTGTTACGGAGGGTGGCGTTCCGCAAACATTGCAGCTGCCTGTTAGTCCTCGGTGGCAAATGCTTGCTAAGCATTAGGCCTGATGCTCGTGACCGGGATCTTGCTTACCGGTTGCGCCTGAACCACCGAGTAGGCCTTCCCGACGGCTACCTCGGTCACCATGTGACCCAACGGACTCTTCGTCGTTGTAGGCAGGGACAACCACGAGCATCTGACGACTCGGCTCCACCGACCTGCCATCACGATGACGCGGCTTCCTCCCGATCCACGGCACCCGATCCTGCTTCGACGACGTTGGACGGGGCGGGGTGAATACCCAGTGGCGGTAGAGGAGGAAGTTCCACGAGGTCGATGCTGCTACTACCGCAACCTTTGCCACCAGGTACCTATCGCCCACGTGCCCTGCGGTAGTCACCACCGCGAGTGTGATCACATAATTGGCCACAACCAGCGAGCCGTACCGCAATGCGTGCTGCGTCAACCCCCGCGAGCCCCTGGATGACATTGCGGTCCGATTGAGCAGAAAGTTCACCACCACGGCGGTGCAGAAGGCCACCGTGGTGGCGGCGCCAAGCGGAACCCCATAGGACTCATGGAGTAGGGCTAGCAGTCCTATGTCGACGACAGCGGTGAGACCGCCGACGACCAGGTAGTAGAACAGCTGACGTCGCAACCGCAGCACGGGCACCGATGGCGACCGGCTGTCCGTGGGTCTGGAAGACACTTCGGGGTCAGACATGTCCCTCTCCGTGGCTGTGGTTCCAAAGTTGACATGCGTGACCGGGTCCCGGCCCAGCGGCCGGGAGCGCCCGCAGACACCCGCGTCAAGACCAGACGCACCTGACGGCTGATGTTAGCCAGCCGCCGCGGTCGGCGTTTTGAGGCACGCCGATCCAACCCACACGATAAAGGAGCCTGGACCACAGCGTGACCGATGGGACTGCTATCTCACGCCCCGACCGGCACGTAGAGGTCGAAGAGTCCGATGTCCATCATTTGGTAGTGGTCCGCCGGCATCCGCAGGTACGGGGTCTGACCGTCTTGATACACGAACGCGACCTCCGAAGGGTCGGCGGCGTTGACGGTGGCGTTCTCCTCGTCGAACCGGATGGGGAGGTGAACCGCCGCCTGGAAGCGCCCCGCGCCGAGGTAGTCGACCACGTACGCGCCCCAGTAGTCGCCGGCGATGTAGCGGATCTGCCGGGTCTCCAACTCGCTGACCATCTGCTTGGCGTCGGTGTCGGGGTCGATCCACTCCCAGCCGGCCTGCTGATGCACCACGGGAACGCATAGCAAGAGCGCCCATACCGTCGGCACGGTGATCACCAGCCACGGCGAGTCGCGGATGCGCTCAGGGATCAGCAGCAGCCACGCCCCCAACCCCATCAGCAGCTCCGGCAGGAACGGCAGGGCGTACCGCCCGTCCGCGATGTTGCTGAGTGGGGCGTACAGCGCGAGGACCGGGAACGCAAGAACCCCGGCTACCAGGATCGGCAGGGCCTGTAGGCCCTTGCGGATCACCAGCAGCACCATCCCGACTATCGAACCGATGATCAGTAGGGCCGCGACCCCGACAGCCACCGCGTCGGGGCCGACCCAGTCCCCACCCAACTCGGTGCGTAGACCGAAGGCCCGCGGGAGCAGCTCGGTGACGAACCTGGTCACGCGCTCGGCGTAGGTGGCTTCCACCACCGGCGTGGCTGATGCCGGCCAGCCGTTCTGCGCCATGAACAGCAGCCACGGGCTGACTCCGAGCACCCCGCCGGCGGCGAGCGGCAGCCACCACCGGCGCAGCGCCCGCCGGCGGTACAGCGTCGGCGCGATCAACGCCAGCAGCGCGACCGTGCCGAAGATCGGATGGCTCCATATCGCGAACCCCGCGGCGAACCCGGCGAAGCCCGCAGTCCGGGCCAGGCGTTGTTCCGTACGCATCGCGTGGCACGCCAACGCCAGCGCAGCGATCAGCGCGATGAATCCGGTCGTGTAGCCCATATAGAGGCGCAGGAACAAGATCGCCACCGCGCCGGAGGTGGTCCACCCGATCAGCGCCAGTGCCGCGGCCGGTACCCGGCCGAAGATCGGCCGCGCCAACCGGTATAGCGCATAGGCGGCAACCACGGACAGCGCGGTCGGCACGATCCGCAGTGGCCACACCCCGCTCCAAAACGCCAGGAACGGCGCAATCAGGTAGGTCTCGGTCGTCGAGCCGTAGTCATTCCCGGCCACGATGAGGCGGAAGTTCCCACGCAGGACCTCGTACGCCTGGAGGCCGGTGACGCCCTCGTCGGCGTTCAATGGGACCAGCGACGTGTGCATCAGCCAAACCCTGATCAGCACCCCGATCGCCACCGCCGGGAGGCACGCGAGCAGCAAGGTACGGGTCGACACCCCGGCTCGGCGGTCCGACTTGGGGTCGGTGATCACCGACATTCACTGGTCCTTCGGGTAGTGTGCGACGGCATCAGGCTATCCGCACCGACGCACCGCTTGCGGTGCTGACACGAGCACGACCCCGACGAGATGCTTCAGGAGTGGCTTTGGTGGCAGACAGTGCGTCAGCCCCGGCTTCACCGCCGCCCGCCGACGGTGAAGTTTCCGCCTACTTCCGTACCCGGCTCGCCCCCAACGCCCACCGCGCCGCCGTCTGGAACCACCTCTGCGCCTACCTGCAGCGCTGGATCCCCGCAGACGCCGACGTCTTGGAACTGGGCGCCGGGTGGTGCGACTTCGCCAACACCATCACGGCGCGGCGAGTGGTGGCCATGGATCTGGACACCACCGTGCAGCGCGCCGCTGCCGAGCATGTCCAGGCCGAGGTGGGTGACTGCACCGACTTGTCGCGCTTCGACTCAGGCTCGTTCGACGTGGTGTTCGCCTCCAACCTGCTCGAACACCTGGAGCGGCCGGCGACCGCCCTACTGCTCGCCGAGTCGGCCCGCGTGCTGCGGGCGGGCGGAATCCTGATTCTGCTGCAACCGAACTTTCGGCTGAACCCCGGCGGCTACTTTGACGACTACACGCATGTGGCGATCTACACCGACCGCTCGCTGGCCGACTACCTGCGTTCAGAGGATTGGCGGATCATTCAGGTGTATCCGCGGTTTCTTCCATTAACGATGAACAGCAAAGGCTCCGCTTTGACCTTCTTGGTGCCCTGGTATTTGCGGTCTCCCATCAAGCCGCTGGCCGGCCAGATGCTGCTGATCGCCACGCCGGAGTCCGGCCGTGTGGAACGGTAAGACGTTGTCGGTGGTGCTGCCGACCTACAACGAGAAGGACAGCATCGCCGAGACCATCAGAGCCTTCGACAAACTCGGCATCGTCGACGACATCCTGGTGGTCAACAACAACGCGGCGGAGGGGACCTCAGACGAGGTGGCCATGACCACGGCCCGCGAGGTGCTGGAGCCACGGCAGGGCTACGGCGCAGCGATCCGTCGCGGGCTCGCCGAGGTCGACACCGACCTGATCTGCATCTGCGAGCCCGACGGCACCTTCAACCCGAGGGACCTGACGAAGCTGCTGCCCTTCACCGAGGATTGCGACTTCGTGGTCGGGTCGCGCACGGTGTCGAACTTCATCTGGAACGGCGCCAACATGGGCTGGTTCCTGCAGTGGGGCAACTGGGCTGTCGCCAAGACCATCGAGGTGCTGTTTAACACCTCCTACCTCAGCGATGTCGGCTGCACATTTCGCGTCGTCTCCAACTACCTGGTCCCTGGCCTGCTGCGCGACTCCCGCATTCACGGTTCCGCATTCGGGCTTGAGATGTTGATGCTTGCCCTGGTAGCACGGGACACCGTCGTCCAGGTTCCGGTGAACTACCACCCGCGGATCGGCACTTCGGCAGTCACTGGAGACACCCGCACCGCCATTCGCCTCGGCCTGCAGATGCTCTGGATAGTGCTTGCGATGCGCATCCGACCGCCGCGCCGCCAACATCGACCAGCGGGCCGCCGCGGTCAGGACCAGGCTGCGCGGCAACAAGCGCTGTGGAACCCGTTGGGTCCATCGGATCATGGCGCGCTTGGTCGCAAGCACGAGGATGCCGACAGCGCACCCTCATGACGCTGACCACCGGGAGCGCAGGCCAGACAGGGGTTGGCTGCCGTTGCGCTGGTCTGGCTGCTGATTTCCTCTTGCTCAGCTCTTGCCGGTCGGCCAACACTCCGGCCGAGCCCGCCGGCCGTCGCCGTCCCTCGTGACCCCTGGCCAACGGCCGGCAGGTCGAGGACTGGGGCTATCGCGTGAACCAGGGTGGCGGGTCACATCGCGTCGGAGCGGACCATGAAGCGAGCCGACTTACGTGGAGGACGCAACCAGCCCGTTCCCGGATGTCATCCCAGGTCAGATCGCATCATGCCGCGCCAGGTTCAAAGCCGGGAGCAAAGCGGGGAGCAAGACCCGCTGAGTGGCGCAAGCACTAGCTCGTCGGGCTCGTAGTAGCCGGCCAAGATCTCGGTGATGACGATGTCCCACAGGTCTCGTTGCGACGGCGCCCGGCGGGCCCATGCAAAGAAGGTTCTCGGGGCGATCTGGCAGCCATGCTGACTCAGCACGCGGCAGATCGGCGCGACCCCGACCCGAGCACGATGCTCGGCGACGAGAGTACAGATGATCGGTGTTGCGGGCCGACTCTCCGCACGCGTTGAAAGACGTCGCGGCCTTGAGAATGGCGACGGTTTGCTCCAGCTCGGCGTTCTTCCGCTTCAGCTCCCGGATCTCCCGCGCCGCGGCGGTCGTCGTCCCGTCGACCTGGCCGGCCTCGACCTCGGCCTGACGCAGCCACTTCCGCACCGTCTCCGGATTCATCCCCAGCCGGCCCGCGATCGCCTTGATCGCCTCATACTCCGAGCCGAAGTCGTCACGATGCTCCTGCACCAACCGGACCGCCTTGGCCCGGGGCCTGCTCGTCGTACTTCTTCGGCATGGCAGCCACCTTCCCAATCAAGAAGGTGTGCACCAAACCCGGGATGGTTCA
>DATLQP010000296.1:0-4227 GCA_035535155.1 Propionibacteriaceae bacterium | reverse complement strand
GGATCCCGTCAAGGCGACTACCCTGCGGCGAGACTCGGCCTAGGTTTGTCGATCAGCGGGATCAGCGCAACGGGGGTATACAGGTGCCATGGAGGCCAGCCCGGATTTTGTCGCCATGCTGCGCCGATGGGAAGACGCTGGAGGCGTATGGCGAGTGCTCGGCCTCGATCGCGACGCGGTCACTGTAGGCCTGTACCGCTGCGACGGTGGTGAGGAGGCTGACCGATTCGTGGCCACTGATCCGCAGGTCACCGAATTTCTTGCGGGGCGTACGAGCAGTCAAGATCGTGATCGAGACACCCAGGGGCGAGCACGGCAGGCGCGTCCGCGGGATCGGCTCGGCCGGCCACTCCCCTACGGCAGCGTCGGCGTCGAGCCGGTGCCAGAGGAAGCCCTACCACCATTGGCGACAATCTCCTATGCGCACGAGTTGCTCGTCGAGGGCCGACCGTTCTCTGCCCATGAGGTGTACGAGGCGTGCTGGAAAGCAGGTCCGGATTCGGAGCGGGAACTCTGGCAGGGACTCGCTCAGCTATCCGTAGGCATCACTCATGCCGAGCGGGGCAACCGGATTGGCGCGCTGCGCCTCATCGCACGAGCTCGGCGACGACTGGAAACTTATTCGGCCACGGGTGCGCCGGTCTACGGCTTAGATCTCAGCAAGATCATCAAGTGGATCGAAGATCACGAGCGCGAACCTGACAACAGCTCCTGGTTGACCGATCAACCGCTCTAGCGTCTTTCGAACATGTGAGCGAAAAACTGTCGGTGCTGTTCCGTACCGTTTGAGGCGTGGCAGTTGCGGTAGCTCCCGAGGCGATTACGGATCAGGCGGTAGATCCGGTGACCGGTTGGCTCGATGATGTGCTGGCCGGCCTGGCTGACGGCGTTGCCGCCTGCGCAATGCCGAGCAACACAGCCGAGGTGCCTGATGACGTACGCATTGATCGGATCGCCCAGCTGGAGAAGGTGAAGTCCGCGGCTGCCGCGCTGCAGGCGGCAGAATCGGTTCGGTTTGCGCAGTCGCAGGCGAAGACGCAGTTGGCGGCCGACGTGCATCCGGACAAGATCGGCCGCGGCATCGCGGACCAGCTGGGCCTGGCATGCCACATGTCGGGGTTTGCGGCGGCCCGTCGGCTCGGCGTGGCGCGGGCGTTGTGGTTTGAGCTGCCCGAGACCTACCAGCTGCTGACCGCCGGCGAAATCAGTGACTATGTAGCGTCCCTTGTGGTGACCGAGACGCGCCATCTGGACGCTCAGACGAGACGCGACGTGGACGTCAAGATCGCTGCAGCCGGGATCGCGCAGATGGGGCCGCGAAGCGCCGCGGCGTGTGCTCGCCGACATGCGTATGAGGCAGATCCGCACGGTTATGTGCAGCGCGGCCGGACCGAACGTAAGCATCGTCGGGTGAGTCTGCGCCCGGCGCCAGACACCATGAGCCTGCTGACGGGCTATCTGCCCGCCGAGCAAGGCGTCGCCTGCATGAAGGCGCTGCGCGACCACACTGACAAGGCCAAGGCGGCCGGCGATCTGCGGTGCCGGGATCAGATCATGGCCGACACCTTGGTGGCAAGGGTCACCGGACAAGCTGACGCAGCCGATGTGAACGTCGAGCTGCAGATCGTGATGCCGCTGGATGCGCTGTTGGATTCTCACAACGGCAAGCCGGTGGAACTCGACGGCTACGGACATCTGCCAGCCGATCTCGCCCATGACCTGCTGGCCACCAGCAAGGGCCGGTTGTGGTGGCGCCGGCTGTATGCCGAACCTGTCGGCGGGCCGCTGCTAGGTGGGGATCCGCACCGCCGCAACTTCGACGGCCACCTCAGAAAGCTGATCATGTGGCGGGATCAGCGATGCCGGGACCCATATTGTGAGGCACCGATCCGCCAGATCGACCACATCGAGCGCTATACCGACGGCGGCTTGACCGTCTATCCCAACGGGCGCGGGGTATGCGAACGCGGTAACTATGTTCGAGAAATGCCCGGTTGGAAGATCGACATCATGTCCAGCGGACTGGACGGGCAATGCCAGACGACCAAGATCACTACGCCAACCGGCCACACCTACCTGAGCCGCGCACCTTGATCGGCGAGCGTCAAGGCTGACTTGACAAAATGGGGATTGTCAAGGAAACCTTGACGCCATGGAAACACTAACCTTCTACGGCATTCGTGAATTGGTCCCTGGTCCTCGGTGGCGACAACTCTTCGACGCCACCTGGGCCGGCTACCGGAACTGGTACCTGAGCGAGGGGCAGGCGACGCGGCCGCCGGTCGAGCTCGCGTACCGCATGCTCAAACGACACATGCCCGAGTTGACGGGTACGTGGGAGCGACTTGTCGAGCTCACCGGCGGTGACGAAACAGCGGCGCGCATGCTCACGTTGTACGACCCGCCGCGGTTCTTGCCTGGATGCTCCCAGATGGCGCTCACCGGCGACACGCCGATGCTTGTCCGCAACTACGACTACCGGCCGGACCTTTGTGAGCGAGTGGTCCATTCCAGCGCGTTCACCGGACGCCGAGTGATCGGTTCAAGCGACTGCCTCTGGGGCCTGCTTGACGGCATGAACGACGCGGGACTTGCCATCTCGCTCGCTTTCGGCGGTCGCCGTGGCGTTGGCGCTGGATTCGGCATCCCGTTGGTCCTCCGCTATGTACTCGAGGTTGCTGACACGGTGTCTGATGCAGTGGCCGTGCTCGCTCGGGTGCCGGTGAACATGTCGTACAACCTCACGGTCCTCGACCGTAACCGGGACACGGTAAGCGTGTTTGTGGCGCCCGGCGCCGAGCCAGAAGTGTCCGCGCATTGCCCTGCCACAAATCACCGGGGTACCGTCCCCGATGACCCAGACTATGCGCAGCGCTTTCGCAGCGTTGAGCGCCAGCGAGCGATGTTCGATCTGCTCGGTCGCCAACCCGATCCAGACACCGCGATATCCGCATTCCTCGAGCCGCCGCTCTATAACACCGCGTACGCCCAGGGCTTTGGCACCTTATATACGGTCGCGTACCGGCCCGAAGAGGGTGTGGTCGACTACGTCTGGCCTGGCTCCACCTGGCGTCGTGGATTCGACTCACCGGATGCAACCCACGCGGCGATCTATCGGCCCGACGGCCGCGAGCTCCCTTGACGCAGGCGCAGGAGTTTCACAACCTTGCTCTATGTGGAATCGGGAGGACCTCGCTCACGCGACGCCGAGCGAGCTGGCCGATCTCGCGGAGTCCAGCCTGCGCCTGCTTGCGCAAAGTGAGGATCCGGCCGCCTTCGCGTATCTGCTCAAGCTGACCGCCCTAACGGGAGAGTGCCTCGGCCTGGCCGCTCGGACTCTCGCCCATGACAGTTCCTGGTCACAAGTGGCGAATATCGCAGGTACGACCCGGCAAGCCGCGTGGGAACGATGGCGTAGCGGCTGACTCACAGATAACAGGGATGACGAGACCTCACTGGAGCACCTGGCGCAGCTTCGCGGCGAAGGCGTCCGGATCACCGGTCTGGCCGTATTCGCCGCCTAGGAATCCGGAGTGACCGCTCGGGAAGATCACCGGTTCGACGCCGAGCCGCTCGGCAACTGCGTGAGCGCCGCGGTTTGCCATCTCGCCCTCGGACTCCTCGCCGGTCGCGACCACGATCCGCGTCGAGGCCGTACGCAGGGCATCGAAGTCGGGCTCATAGTGGGTGCTGGTGACCACGCTCTGGCTAAGCAACGGGTCGTTGCGAGAGCCGTCGTCCTCGGTTGGCATCCCGAACATCGCCGGGTCTGGAGCCGGCTGGCTCGCGAGCTCCGTAGTGAACGGACCGCGGTGGCTGACGACGGTGATGAAGTGCGCCATGCCAGCACCCCACCCGCTGCGCTGGTAGGTCTCGTGGACCGCCTGGCACGCCGCGAGCGCATGGTCGCGGTCATCCAGAATCGAGGCGAGGGGCGGCTCGTGCGCGACCAGCGTTCGTACGTCCTCCGGGTGCTTCGCCACGAGGACAAGCGCATTGACAGCGCCCCCACTGGTGGCGAACAGGTCGACGGGCCCGCGAGTGATCGCCTGGATCATCCGATGCAGGTCATCGGCGTGGCCGTCCGGGGTTCGACCAGTCGGTGCGGTCTCCACACTGCGCTCAGTACCGCGTGGGTCGTACGTCACGACCGTGCGGTCGGCGAAGTGAGTGGCCAGGGTGCCGAAGCCAGTGGCACCCATGGGGAAACCGATGAGCAGCAGGATC
>DATLQP010000295.1:0-8407 GCA_035535155.1 Propionibacteriaceae bacterium | reverse complement strand
GCCGAGACGTACGCCGAAGCCGAGGCAGATTTCGACGGCTTCTGGGCCAAGCAGGCCAAGCGGTTGAGCTGGAATACTGAGCCAACTCAAGTCCTCGACTGGAGCAACCCGCCGTTCGCCAAATGGTTCGATGACGGCACTCTGAACGCCTCGTACAACTGTCTTGATCGTCACGTCGAGGCGGGCAACGGTGACCGTGTCGCCTTCTACTTCGAAGGCGAACCGGGAGACACCCAAGTGATCACCTACGCCGAGCTGACCCGACAAGTGAAGCAGGCAGCCAACGCGCTCATCGAGCTTGGTGTGAAAGCCGGTGATCGGGTCGCGCTCTACCTGCCGATGATTCCGGAAGCAGTCGTCGCGATGCTGGCCTGCGCCCGAATCGGTGCACCACACACGGTGGTTTTCGGCGGCTTCTCCTCAGACGCGCTCTATTCCCGGGTCATCGACTGCGGCGTAAAGGTTGTGATAACCGCCGACGGAGGGTATCGCCGGGGCAAACCGTCAACGTTGAAGCCGGCTGTCGATGAAGCGCTGAAGTACGGCTGCGACGTAGGTAAGGTGCTGGTGGTCCAACGGACCAAGCAGGACGTCCCTATGGAAGAGGGACGCGACCTGTGGTGGCACGAGTTCGTCGGTAAGCAGTCCGACGAGCACGAGTGCGAGTACTTCCCGGCCGAACACCCGCTCTATGTGATGTACACCTCAGGCAGCACGGGCAAGCCGAAGGGCATACTCCACACCACCGGCGGCTACCTCGTCGGCGTCTCGTACACCCACTGGGCATCATTTGACCTCAAGCCGGAGACCGATATCTTCTGGACGGCCGCGGACATCGGTTGGGTGACCGGGCATTCCTATCTGGTGTACGGACCGCTGGTGAACGGCACGACGTCGGTCATGTATGAGGGCACCCCCGACACCCCGCACAAGGGCCGCTGGTGGGAGATCATCGAGAAGTACCGGGTGTCGATCTTGTACTGCGCACCGACATCGATCCGCACATTCATGAAGTGGGGTTCGGATATCCCCGAAGGCTTTGATCTGTCGTCGTTGCGCATTCTGGGAACGGTCGGTGAGCCGATCAACCCGGAGGCCTACGTCTGGTATCGGCACTACATCGGCGGTGATCGTACGCCGGTGGTCGACACCTGGTGGCAGACCGAGACCGGCATGCACATGATCTCTCCGATGCCGGGCGTGACCGAGGGCAAACCCGGTGCGGCAATGAAGGCCGTTCCTGGCGTCGAGGTCGACGTCGTCAACGACGAGGCAGCGTCGGTGCCCAACGGATCGGGCGGCTACCTTGTGATCACGAAGCCCTGGCCGGCGATGTTGCGCACCATCTGGGGCGATGATCAGCGCTACGTCGACACCTATTGGTCACGCTTCCCGGAGCGGTACTTCGCCGGCGACGGAGCGAAGAAGGACGAGGACGGCGATCTCTGGCTGCTTGGTCGGGTCGACGACGTGATGAATGTCTCCGGGCACCGGATGTCGACGACCGAGATCGAATCGGCACTGGTGTCGCACCCGAAGGTCGCTGAGGCCGCAGTCGTGGGAGCGAGCGATCCCATGACAGGTCAGGCCATCGTGGCGTTCGTGATCTTGCGAGCCGATGCGGGTGATGGTGGTTCCGAGGTGGTAGCAGAGCTCCGGACCCACGTTGCCAAGGAGATCGGGGCGATCGCGAAGCCGCGGCAGATCATGGTCGTCGAAGAGCTGCCGAAGACCCGGTCCGGCAAGATCATGCGCAGGTTGCTGCGCGACATCGCCGAGAATCGCGAGCTGGGCGACGTCACCACTTTGACTGACTCTTCGGTCATGGACTTGATCAAGGAAAACCTTGCCAGCTCAAATGCTGCCGAGGACTGACCCAGAGCGGCCGATTCTTCGTCCCAGCAGACAAAGATCGGTAAGCTCAGACGTTGACGAGAGGAGCGGACGTGGCTGATCTTCCAGTCGGCGACATCATCAGAAACATCACCGACGATGTGAAGTTACTGGTGCAGGACCAGATCGAGCTCGCCAAGGCCGAACTCACGCCCGCCGCGAAGTTGGGCGGAACCGGCGCGGGGCTGTTCGGAGTCGCTGGATACTTCGGAATCTCCGCCACGATCATTCTCTACTTCGCTGCCGCCTTCGGGCTGGTCGCAGCCGGGCTGGCAGCGTGGCTCGCATTCTTGATCGTAGGTGCTGCGCTGGTGCTGATCGCCGCCATCTGCGGCGGGATCGGGTACCTTCTCGTCCGACGGATCAAGGGCCCAGACCGGACGGTCGCCCAGGCCAACCTCGCGATGACCGACGTGCAGGACGCGGCGCAGCACGCACTTGCCGCAGCGAGGGCCCCACAAATCGAAGGCCAGGTCGTTCCCGCGCCAAGGCCGTTGCCGGAGCGTTCCGGCTAGGCAGCCAGCGGGACCGCATCGACGCTCGCCATGGCAGGGGCCGGGGTACGCGACATCCTGCTCGACGGGCCGTGGCGTCATCGTGACATCGCCGCCAATGGAGTCCGCTTCCACGTTGCTGTCGGCGAGCACTTCAGCCCGCACCGACAACTCGTCCTGCTCTTGCATGGATTCGGAGAGTTTTGGTGGGCATGGCGGCACCAGCTTCCGGCCCTCGACGAGGCTGGTTTCAGTGCGGCGGCGATGGACCTGCGGGGCTACGGAGCAAGCGATAAGACCCCGCGCGGGTACGACCCACAGACCACCGCATTCGATGTCACCGGGGTGATCAAGAGTCTGGGATTCTCCAGCGGCGTGGTCATCGGCCACGACTGGGGCGGCATGGCCGCGTGGGCCACTCTCGCGTACGCGCCAGTGCCCGTCCGCGGCATGGTGAGTGTCGCGGCTCCCCACCCGCTAGCCTTCCCGTGGCGCACGAACCTTCCGACGCTGGCGTTCTTCCAGGTGCCGCTGTTACCGGAGCGTCGCATCATGGCCGACGACGGGCTCTACGTCGAGGAATTGCTCCGCAGCCGCGCGGCCGATGGGGCGGGCTTCCTCACTGAAGCAGAAGCTCGGTATTACCGCGACGCCTTGATGCTGTGGCCGAGCCCGCATTGTGCCTTGGAATACCAGCGGATGTTCGTCCGCAATCGATTCCGCAGCATGGGCCGTGACTTCCGCCGGGCGCTTCGGCAACCACGAGCCGTGCCCCTCCTGTCGATCCACGGCCAACAAGATCAGCTTGTGCCACTGCCCGCGATGGCCGCAGCCGAACGGTGGATCGACGCCCGCCACGACCTGGTGAGCCTGCCGGGAATTGGCCATCTGCCGCACGAGGAGGATCCGGCTGTCGTGACGACGGCCATCCTCGACTGGCTCACGCTCTTTGATCACTGGGAAACATCGTCCGATTAGTGTCTGCTGTGTGAAGCAGACCTCCACAACGGTCAGGCGCACGTACTACGTATTGACCGCTGGCAACACCTTGGCGGCCTCACTGATCTGGGGTATCAACACAATCTTTCTGCTGGACGCAGGTCTGAGCAACTTTCAAGCATTCGCCGCCAACGCCTTCTTCACCGCCGGCATGGTGCTCTTCGAGATCCCGACGGGCATCGTCGCAGACCGCTGGGGGCGGCGAGTCTCATTCTTGTGCGGGACGCTGACGCTCGCTGCGACTACCGGTCTCTATGTCCTGCTGTGGCAGCTGCGTTCGCCGTTCGTCTGGTGGGCGATCGTTTCCGCACTCCTCGGACTCGGATTCACCTTCTTCTCTGGTGCCACGGAGGCCTGGCTCGTTGACGCGCTGACCGCGACACGCTTCGATGGTCAGCTCGAGGGCGTCTTCGCTCGTGGCCAGATCATCGGCGGAGCGATGATGCTCGGCGGCTCAGTCGCCGGTGGCTATCTTGCCCAGCTGACCAACCTCGGTGTGCCGTACGTGGTGCGAGCCGGAATCCTGATCGGCGTTTTTGTCCTCGCATTGTTTGCGATGCACGACATCGGTTTTACCGCCCATCGCGGTGACCACCCTCTAACTGAAATGAGGAAGATCGTCGACAACTCGGTCGAGCACGGCCTGAAGGTGCCGGCGGTCCGGGCAACCATGCTGGCCGGGTTCTTCAGCGGTGGCGTCGGAATCTATGTGTTCTATGCGCTGCAGCCATATTTGCTGGACCTTTGGGGAGATCAACGTGCTTACGGCATCGCCGGCCTGGTCGCGGCGACCAGCGCTGGTGCCCAGATCGTCGGCGGTCTTCTCACTGAGCGAATCCGTGCGGCATTCCAGCGTCGCACGTCGGCATTGCTGATCTTGCAGAGCATGAGTGTGCTGATGCTGGTCGTGATGGGCCTGGTCGGCAACTTCTGGCTGGTGGTGGTTGCGATCACGATTTCAGGACTGGCGGAAAGTGCCGGCCAGCCTATCCGGCAGGCCTACCTCAACGGCATGATTCCTTCCCAGCAGCGTGCGACCATCCTGTCCTTCGACTCACTGATCGACAACGCCGGCGGGATTGTGGCACAACCTGCGCTCGGTAAGAGCGCCGATGTCTGGGGCTACCCGGCGTCCTACCTGCTGTCGGCCGCGGGCACGGCGCTCGCCCTTCCTTTCCTCGCCCGCGCGCGCAAGCTGAACACCCCGGCCGACCAGGAAACGGCGCTCCTGCCGACAGCTCAGCAGACCAGCTCAGCCAAGGAGATAGATACGTGACTCCCACGGCTCCAGCTCGAGCGCCCTGGACTCGCCGTGGGTCGCCAGCAGCACCTGAGCTCCGGTCAGATCGGGGACGGCATCAGGCGGCACGCTTACCGATTCGGATGAGCAGTTGGCGATCATCACGAGCACCTGATCATCCAGCGTTCGGGTGAGCGCCCAGATCTGCTCGTGATCAGGCAGCAGTAGCTGGAACCGGCCATACACTATCACCGGATGATCATGACGGAGCTTGATCAACTTGCGAAAGTGGTGGAACACCGAGTCTGGCTCATCGACTTCCGCAGCGGCGTTGATGGTGACGTAGTTGGGGTTGAGCGGTAGCCACGGGATCCCGTCGGTGAACCCGGCATGCGAGCTGTCGTCCCACTGCATCGGAGTGCGGGCGTTGTCCCGACTCTTAAGCGACAACGACTGCAGGACGGCTTGGACTTCCATGCCCAAGCTCAGCGCCGACGTGTGGTAGTTGATCGACTCGATGTCGCGGTACTGGTCAATGCTGGTGAAGTAGGTGTTGGTCATGCCGAGCTCTTCGCCTTGATAAATGTACGGCGTGCCCTTGTGCATGTGTTGCACCGTGCCAAGTGTCTTGGCGGAGTTCGCACGGTGCTCGGGGCTGTCGTTGCCGAACCGCGACACCGCCCGCGGCTGATCATGATTGTCCCAGTAGAGGGAGTTCCAGCCGACATCGGCCAACGCCAGCTGCCACTGATTGAGGTTCTTCTTCAGCGCCGGCAACAACAGCGGAACGAGATCAAACTTGCCGCCGCCATCAGGCCGTGAGTCAAGGCCGACATGCTCGAAGGTGAATACCATGTTCAACTCGTGGTTCGCCGGATCTGTTGCTCTGCGGGCGGTCTCGACCGTCGACCCAGGCATCTCTCCGACACTGAGCAGATTTCGCTCGTCCAGACCAACCGCGGCGTTCATTTCGGCAAGGAACTCATCGAGGCGAGGACCATTTGCGGTGAACAAGAAGCTGTGCGCCCGAGTCCTACCCGGGCGAGGTACGCCATCAACGATTCGGCTCTTGGAGATGAGGTTGATCACGTCCATCCGGAAGCCGTCGATGCCGCGATCGACCCACCACGTCATCATGTCGTAGATCGCCTGCCGCACCGCGGGGTTCTCCCAGTTGAGGTCGGGCTGCTTCGGACTGAAGAGGTGCAGATAGTACTGACCGCTGCGCTCGTCGAACTGCCAAGCCGGGCCGGAGAACGCGGACTCCCAGTTGCTCGGCTCCGCCCCTTCGCTGCCCGGCTCGAAGCCTGGTCGGGCTGGCCGCCACCAATACCAATCGCGCTTAGCCGAGGCAGGGTCTCGCGACTCGATGAACCACGCGTGTTCATCGGAGGTGTGGTTGACCACCAGATCCATCACGATCTTGATGTTCCGCTCGTGTAGCCCCGCGATGAGCCGGTCGAGGTCCTCCAGGGTTCCAAAGAGCGGATCGACGTCCTGGTAGTCGCTGATGTCGTAGCCGTTGTCATCCATTGGCGAGGCGAACACCGGCGAGAGCCACACCACATCCACGCCGAGATCAGCGAGGTAGTCCAGATGTGACAGCATCCCCGGGATGTCGCCTGTGCCGTCACCATTGCTGTCCGCAAAAGAGCGCGGATAGATCTGATAAACCACCGCGGACTTCCACCAGTCGGTCGGACGATCCACGGCAAAGACGGAGGTCTGTGTCGGCTCAGAGGTCACACATCCGATCCTTCCACAGTGATATCGAGCAGCTTTACCAGCGCACCCATCTCTGTGGCGAGGTTGGCTCGGGCGGCATTGGTCAGACGGCGTCCCTTGGCCGTGCGGAAGATTTCCCGGTCGGCGAGCTCCGTAAGAACGGCCAGCCGTCCGGCGAGGAACTGCTCCTCGGGCAGCTGGGCATACTCCGCGCGTACGGCGGCGACATAGTCGGCGTAATCCGGCGGATCGGATGCCAGGATCGCGAGATCTGCGTCGCACAGCAGTTCGCCTTCGGGGTCCCGCGGCCCAGGGAGGTGAGTTTCGGTCAGCCGTACCAGTCGGGCGACCTGATTCAGGTCCTCCTGCTCGAGCCCCACCCAGCTCAGGTCCCGCAACGCGAGGCGCGCCGACGCCTCCTCGTTGCTGACCTGACCGACCGGAATGGCATAAACGGCATCGTGATACCACGCCGCCAGCCGCACCAGAAAAAGATCATGATCATCCGCCAGCTCGTCGATCCTGGTCAGCACGTGGAGCAAGTGCTGCGTGGTGTGGTAGCGCCGATGCGGTTCGCTGTAGCGGGTGATCAATTGATCGCCGAGCTCCGGCTGACGCGGCAGGGTGGCCGTCCAGCGTTGCAGCAGCTCGGAGCGGTGATCATCAGTGAGCATCAGGACCTCCTCGGTCTTGCCTACGGTCGGTGAGATAGCGCGCGGGAATGGGTACCTCCCGACCTTGGTCCCAGGGCCGCTGCCATCCGGCGAGATCGAGTACGCCGTCGAGCAGGTGCGCGGTCAGGCCCCAGATGAGATGGCCATTCACCTCGAACGCCGGACCGGTGTAGCCCGAAGGATGCCGGACCCGGGCGCGGTGTCCAGGGTCGGTGAGGACGGCGACCGGCACGATGTCGATGGAGGCTGCTTCTCGGGCATCGATCACAGCAACCGGGCTCGGTTCGCGCCACCAGGCAACGACCGCCGTGACATCGAACCCGCTTACGTCAACGTGCGCGGGCGGCAGCACGCCGAGCACCTCGATTCCGCTCCGGTTCACGCCGGTCTCCTCTGTAGCCTCGCGCAGCGCCGTATCGGCCAGGTCATGATCATGATCATCAGCAGCGCCGCCTGGAAAGGCTATCTGGCTAGGGTGCGTACGCATCCCAGCCGCTCGCTCCACGAACATGATCTCTGGACCGCTCGGACCATCGCCGATCAAGATCAACACGGCGGCGGGTCGAGCACCGATTCCTGGCCGAATGGCGACCACCCGGTCCAGCCGAGATTGCTCCGATAGTGCAACAGTCAGCTTTTCGAGCCACTCAGGCCTTGCCATGTCCGGGTTGGTCATGGAGTGACCCCGAGGTGCTTGCGTACCAGATCCCGAATCTCCGCCGCCGAGTGGAATTGCCCGGCGTGCCGATAGGCAATAGTGCCGTCCGGTCGTACGAAGAAGGTTTGCGGCGGCCCGCTGATCTGCAGCGCGGTGCGCAGTGTGACATCTGGATCCGCTAGCTGCGGATACTTCCAGGTGGAGAGTTGCGCGAATTCGATCGCCAACTCCGGCCGAGGATCGTCGTGATCAATCCCGATGATCTCAAGATCAGACTTGTTCGTCGTCGCGACCTCCGCGAGGTAGGGCGCCTCCTCCCGGCAGGGTCCGCACCATTGCGCCCAAACGTTGATCATCATCGGCTTGCCGCGCAGCCCAGCCAGTCTCACCACACGACCGCCGCCGAGACACGGTAAGACCACATCGGGTAGTCCGGACGAGACCGGGGCGATCTCCCGATCCGATGCTGGACAGTCGGCAATGTC
Organism: Propionibacteriaceae bacterium; assembly: GCA_035535155.1. Classification (GTDB taxonomy): domain Bacteria; phylum Actinomycetota; class Actinomycetes; order Propionibacteriales; family Propionibacteriaceae; genus Microlunatus. Next base: position 239 of record DATLQP010000295.1, on the reverse strand, counting down.
CGCCGCCTTCTTCATGGCAGCAAGATCGGCCGTCGACTCCGGGCCCGGCGGCGCCGACCGGGGGACCTGTGAGGATCCACCACAGCCCGCAAGCGCCACCGCAAGCACGATCGCCAGCGCCGCAGCCGCGGCCGCCAGCCAGCCCCTTCTCATCCCCGCGGCTCCCGAACCAGCTTGGCCGCCTTGATCGGATCGGTTTCTCCTTCCCCGTACGCGGGGCACAAGCGCGCGACCGGGCA
>DATLQP010000294.1:0-12615 GCA_035535155.1 Propionibacteriaceae bacterium | reverse complement strand
TACCTGCACGATCTGGGAAGAGTCGGCGTTTCGAGCGCGATCTGGGACAAGGCCGGCCCGTTGAGCACAGCCGAGCGAGACCAAGCCCGACTGCACGCGTATCACAGCGAACGGATACTCGCTCGGATACCTCCGCTGACCGGACTGGCCACGCTTGCCGGCCAACATCATGAACGTTGCGACGGGAGCGGCTATCACCGAGGTTTGACCGCCACCCAGCTGTCGATGACGTCTCGTGTCCTAGCCTGCGCCGACGCGTACCAACGATTGATCGAGGATCGCCCGCACCGGCGAGCGCTCGCTCCGGCACGAGCCGCCGACCGGCTGGAAGCGGAGGCCCGGGCGGGCCGGCTTGATGCCGACGCTGCCGCTGCTGTGATCGAGGCTGCCGGTCTCCGTCGTGGCGCCAGGCGCACTCGCCCAGCGAACCTCACCGATCGACAGGTGGAGGTGCTTCGGCTAGCATCCCGAGGACTGTCGAACTCCGACATCGCGGAACTGTTGGTGCTCTCCCGACGCACCGTCGAGCACCACATTCAGGACATCTATCTCAGAATCGGCGTCTCCACCCGCGCTGGCGCGGCGATGTTCGCGATGCAGCACGGGCTGCTTGATCAATTGGAGTGAAATTGCTCACTCCGCTCGCTGCAGATCGCGCTCGAAGCACGATCTGAGTAGTTCTGCCCATGCCCCGCAAGATCAACTGCGCTCATAATGCTGCTGTGACGCTCTCGACAGTCGGCGTAACACCTGGCAGCCGCGAACGGCTGCTCACCGCCGCTTTCATCCGGCTGACGCTTGCTGACGTCGCCTACTTCACCTCCACCGGCGTAGCGATCTACACCCTGCCGCTGTGGGTAACCGGGCCGGTGGGTTCGGACAAGTCTGGCGCCGGGCTTGCGTTCGGAGCATTCGCGGTTAGCGCCCTGATCCTCCGGCCCTTCGCCGGCCGGCTGTCCGACACCAAGGGACGGCGGCCGTTGCTCGTCGGAGGCGCGATCCTCAGCGCCATCGGAATGCTCGCGACCGCGTACGCCGACAGCCTTGCGCTGGTCGTCGTGCTGCGCCTGCTGCTCGGAGTGGCCGAGGCCGCCTTCTTCGTCGCCTCGATCGCGGCGCTCATCGACTTGGCACCACCGAGCCGGATCGGTGAAGCGACCAGCTACAACTCGCTCGGTCTGTATCTCGGCCTGGCCTTCGGGCCTCCGCTCGGTGAACTGCTCGTAAGACTGGCTGGCTTCAGCGCCGCCTGGTATGGGGCGGCGGCACTCTCGCTGATCGCGGCGGTGGTCGCCGCAGGGATTGGGGATCTCCGGTCCAGCGCAGTGGCTCCGGCCGGTCGGATGCGGTTGATCTATTGGAAGGCGGTCCCCGTGGCACTCGGGTTCTTCGCCTCGGTGGTCGCCATGGGAGCGCTCTTCGCGTTCGGCTCACTGCAGTCCACGGCGGTGGGACTCATGCCGGTGAGCACCCCACTGTTCGTGTACGGCCTCGTCGTCGTGACCGGAAGGCTGTCGCTCGCTCGAGTTCTGGACCGATTGCCACCCCTGCTGCTGGGTGCCGGCGCACTGGCGATCATCTCTGGTGGCTTGGTGATCATGGCATTGTGGAGTGCACCCGTCGGGGTGGTTCTCGGCTCAGCTGTGTTGGCCCTGGGTGTAACTCTCAGTACGCCGGCGTTCTTCTCCGCGATCTTCGCGACCGCCAATCCGGGCGAGCGGGGCGCCGCGTCGGGCACCGCGAGCGTCTTTCTTGATCTTGGAATGGGTGGCGGGCCGATGCTGCTTGGGCTGGCAGCTCAGGCTGGCGGAATCCCGTTCGCGTTTGGCGTGGGTGCGGTAGTCGCGCTGGCGGGGTGCGGATGGATCCTGGTGCTGTTCAGGATGTCGCGAGGTAATGGTGTACCTGCTGAATAGCGGAGGCGCCCTCACCGACAGCTGAGGCTACCCGCTTCACCGATCCACACCGTACGTCGCCGGCGGCAAAGACACCTGGAGTGCTGGTCTCCTGGAGCAGCGGTGGTCGGTCAAGCGGCCAGCGACCGAGATCAGAACCGGTGAGCAGGAAGCCCCGGGCGTCGCGTTCCACCGCGTCGGCGAGCCATTCCGAGTGCGGATCGGCACCGATCAAGACGAACAGCGCTGCGGCGGCCGCAGTGCGTTCCTGGCCGGTCGTCGAGTCTCGCACCGTAATGGCCTCAAGGCGGCCTTGGCCGCGCACCCCGCTGACCGTCGTGTTGAGCCAGACGCTGATGTTGGATGCTCGTTCGAGCTCGTTGATCAAGTAGGTGGACATGCGTACAGACAGCGACGGACCGCGCACCAGCAACGTGACGTGCGAGGCAAATCGCGCCAGGTGTACGGCAGCCTGGCCCGCGGCATTGGCACCCCCGACGACGAACGCCGGCTGACCTTCCAGTGCAGCCGCCTCGGTTACCGCTGCGCCGTAGAACACGCCGGCACCGAGCATCGTGTCAGTGCCGGGGACGTTCAGCTGACGGTAGGTGACGCCAGTAGCAATGACGACGGTGCGGCTGCAGGCTTGACTGCCGTCGATGAGAGTCAGCACCCGGTCCTCCCCGCGCGACTCGAGCCCGACGGCGGACCGGATGAACACCATTTCGGCGCCCATGATCATCGCCTGTTCCATGGCGCGCGCTGCCAACTCACGGCCGCTGATGCCGTGGGGGAAGCCCAGGTAGTTGCGGATCAAGGATGTGGTCCCGGCCTGCCCGCCAATGGCTTCTCGCTCGAGTAGCAGCGTGACAAGGCCTTCGGAGGCCGCATACATGGCCGCGGTGAGTCCAGCTGGGCCGCCGCCTACGACCGCGAGGTCGTAGAGGCTGCTTGTTGGCCTGGTCTGCACGCCAAGGACTTCGGCGATGCGTTCGTTAGGCGGGTCGATCAACACGCGGCCGTCAAAGAGCACGATGATCGGGTAGTCCGCAGACGTCACTCCGGCCTGTTGCAACAGCTGGTGGCCCTCGGGCTTGGCGACATCGTAGAAACCGTGAGGGATGCTGTTCCGGGTCAACAGGTCGCGCAGCTGATGGGAGCGGGCCGACCATTTGGGACCCACAATCCGCACGATCTCCGGTTCAGAGCCTGCGGCCACCGCTGCGCGGCTCCGCTGGCTGAGCAGCTCCGTCACGGTGCGATAAAGCTCGAGCTCTGGGTCGCGCAATGGCTTGTTCAGGTAATGGTCGAGCTGGCCCAAGGCCATCGCGCGTAACGCCGCCCGGCCAGCTGCCATATCTCCATACGTGATCAGCAGCAGCCGCTTGGCGGCCGGGTGCAGCTGATGGCAGGTGTTGAGGAAGTCCACGCCGGTCGTGTCTGTCAGCCACTGGCCTGCCATCGCGACTGCGACTTGATCATCGACCTCGAGCTGGGCCAATGCAGCCTCCGGAGTCTCGGCGGTGACAATTCGATAGTCCGCCGCAAACCTGCGGGAGAGGTCGCGCTTCATGGCGGCGAGCGTGTCGGGCTCATTGTCGACAGCGAGCAGCACCGGTTGTGCCATATGCGACTATTCACCTCTTTCGGCGATCCTGCGCTATGCCGTCCGACGCGGCGATTGCACGAACGTTTCATCGGTGTAGCACCACAGCCAATCTTCACCCGGCTCCATGGAGCGGACGATCTGATGCTCTGGGGCGTGCTCACGGGCGTGGCGGCTGGCGTGCTGGTTCTTCGAGGAGTCGCAGCACCCGATCTGACCATCGGTCATGCACATCCGCAGGTGGACCCACGTGTCACCGAGCTCAAGACACTGCTGACAACCCGTCGATGACGGCGTAACGTCCAGGATTTGATCAAGGTGCGTGCACGACTCCGGGGGCTTTCCGCGTACGCGCTGGACGGCAGCGCGAACGGTTTCCAGCAGTCCCATAGCGTCCTCTCCGTCTGGACCGCTTCATCTTGTCTGGCTACAGTCTCCTGCCTGGCGCTGCGCAGCGCCTCCCGGCCCGCGGGATAGCGTGTCACGGTGCCTGACTACGGCCGCGACCTGACGTTCGGATACTTTCTTATCCCCAACGCTGCAGACCCGCTGCTCGACATCGCCCGGGAGATCGAGGCCCGGGGACTGGACTGGATCGGTATTCAAGATCATCCGTATCAGCGGCGCTTCGTGGACACCTGGACCTTGCTCGCCGCAGTCGCGGCCGTCACCAGCCGGGTGGGACTCTTTCCAGACGTGGCCAATCTGCCGTTGCGCCCGCCGGCGGTGATGGCAAAGGCGGCTGCCAGTCTGGATGTGCTGAGCGGCGGCCGGTTCGAGCTGGCGCTGGGTGCTGGCGGCTTCTGGGATGCCATCGAAGCGTACGGCGGGCCGCGCCGCGAGCCTCGGGACGCGCTTGCGGCACTCGAGGAGGCGATTCAGGTCATCCGGCTGATCTGGAGCGGCGAACGCAACCTGCGGTTCGCCGGCAGTCACTACCGCCTCGCCGGCGCGCACTCGGGGCCCGTACCGGTGCATCCGATGGGTATCTGGCTCGGCGTGTACGGCCCGCGGGCGCTTCGGCTGGCCGGCCGGCTCGCAGACGGCTGGGTGCCGTCCCTGCGCGCTGAGATCGCCCCGCTGGCTGAGGGTTCGGTCCGTCTGGATGATGCCGCCGCCGAAGCAGGCCGCGACCCAGCGGAGATCCGCCGCGTGGTCAACGTCAACGGGCAGATCACCGGTGGCACTCAGCACGGCTTGCTCCGCGGTCCGGTCGACCAGTGGGTCGACGAGCTCACGGATATGGCAGTGGGGTATGGCTTCGATACGTTCATGTTCTGGGGCGAAGGCGAGGACCAGCTTCCCCGCTTCGCCGAGGAGGTCGCGCCGGCCGTCCGTGCCCAAGTCGCGGCCGAACGCGGCCGCGCCTAGATCTTGTGCCGCCCCCTGATCTGGCGACGATCCGGATCCCGTGACGAAAGCTAGGTGCACGTAGGTTTCAACAGCGGGAGCGGCGGATGAGAGCCGAGCTGTTACGACCCGCCATCAGGCTGTGAGCCGATCCGCCCCTCAAGCGAGTGCAGCACTTCTGCCGCTTCCTCATCCGGCGTATTTGCGAGGTTGACCACCAGCACGTTCTCATCCGAGGTCGGCGGCTCCAGGGTTGCCAGCTGCGAGTCGAGCATCCCGGGCCGCATGAAGTGGTGCAGCCGGCTCGCGAGCCGAGCCTCGATGACCGCCCGTGACCCGTTCAAGAAGACGAAGATCACGTTCGGCCCCCGGAGCCGATCACGATAACTGTGTTTCAGAGCGGAACAGGTGACGATTCCTGGCTCTCCCCGTTCGGTCTTCTGCTGGATCCATCCGGCGATCGCGTCCAGCCAGGGCCATCGATCCTCATCAGCTAACGGAATGCCGGCAGACATCTTCGCGACATTCGCCGCCGGATGAAGATCATCCCCCTCCTGCAACTCCCAGTTGAGGCGCCCAGCGAGCAGGCCAGCCACGGTGGACTTGCCCGTACCCGCCACGCCCATCACGACCAAGATCGGAGCCGCGGTGATTTCGAGCACCATCGCTGAAGCCTCCCTCGCCAGGTGGTCGAGCGCTCAAATGCATCGATTCAGCAGTTGCTGTCTATCGCATTCAACCGGCTGTGTCAGCCTTCTCCCGCGATGTCGGGCATGGGATCTGATGACGATTGCGCTGGTGCAGCGTCCTCGCCGCCGCTATCGGCGACCCTTGGCAAGGGAGGATTCATGTCTTCCGCGCCGAAGTCTTGCGGCTCGACGTCCTCAGCGCCGCTGCCGTGTGGGCCAAAGTTCTCAGCGTCCGGGTCTCTCGGCGACTGCGCCGCAGGCGGCACCATGTCATCGGTTGGGTTCAAATCCTGATGGGCCGGTCCCTGCGCCCTCGACATCTCGCTCATGATCACTCCTTCGTGGTCGGCCTACTCACCGCTCTGCTGGGCATGTTCCAACAGATCTTCCTTGAGCTCCTTCTTCGAGCTGGCGGTTATGCCGCTGAGGCCTGCGTTGCGAGCCGCCTGCTCGAGGTCCTCACGGGACGCCTGGCCAGGCCGGTCACCGAGGTGCTGGGTTCGCGCGGTGATGAACGCTTCAGCCAACTCAGCCCGTCGCCCATCACTGAGCCGCTGTTTGATGCCGGGCAGGACGCGACTCTCCTCTTCCTCGACGTGGTGGTTGACCGCCTTGATCAACTCATCAAGGGCGGCCGCGAATTCGGTCGATTCAGGATCCATCGCCGTCATCTGTTCGAGCATGTGCTCCGCCTCGGCGTGCTCTCCCTGGCTGTGCTCAACTTCCTCAGTCTCTCCAGCCTCGTCCTTGGCGACCGGGTAGACCTCGACCTCCTCGGCCCGCGAGTGCGCGATCAGCAGGGAACACAACACTGGAAAGTTCAAACTTCTGGTAGCCGGCTGCTTCTTCAGCAGATCAAATAGTCGCTCGACCTCCCGGTGGTCACTCTTGATCAACTCGACGACATCTACAGCGGCCACGTTCCACTCCTATTGGATTTGATTGCCCTCTCCATAGCCATCCCGGCGGGAACGAAACCTCCCCGGTCCAGCGACGCGTCGGCCGCCTCAAGATGTCAAAAGACGGCCAAATTCGCATTTCACGTACGCGTTAGTCGTCCTGAGGCGGAAAACGTGGGGTCTGGGACTCAGCTGACGCGTGTGGCTCCCACTCAGGAGAAACGGCGAGTGGAGGAGAAGATCAGTTAGCCAGCGGCAGGTAGCGAACCATGAGTACGCCATCGATGGCGCCGATCGCCTTGATCACCGAATCTGGCACTTCGCTGTCGACGTCGACCAACGTGTACGCGAGATCCCTGCGGGACTTGTTGGTCATGGTCGCAATGTTGAGCCCGGCCATCGCCATCTCGTGGGAAATCCCGCCCACCATGTTCGGCACGTTCGCATTGGCGATCGCCAGGCGAAATCGTGACTCCCGCGGCATGATCACATCCGGAAAGTTCACCGAGTTCCCAACGGTGCCGTCGAGGAGGTAGTCGCGTACCTGATCAACGACCATTACCGCACAGTTCTCCTCGGCCTCTCGCGTCGAGGCACCCAGGTGCGGGAGCAAGATCACTCCTGGCTGACCGGCGAGCTGCGGATCCGGAAAATCACAGACGTAGTTCGACACTTGACCGGTCCGCAGCGCCTCCAGGATCGCGATCTCGGAGACAACGCCGCCGCGGGAGAAGTTGAGCACCACCGCGCCCGGCTTCATCTGGGCAATGCCGCCGGCGTCGATCATCCCGCGGGTCGCGTCGACGAGCGGGACGTGCAGGCTGAGGAAGTTGCTGTGCTTGAGGACCTCGCCAAGGCTGTGCGCTTTCTTGACCGTCGCCGGCAGGCTCCATGCAGAGTCGACGGTGATCTCGGGGTCGTACCCGATGACATGCATGCCGAGCTTGATCGCCGCGTCGGCGACCAAGCAGCCGATCTTGCCGAGACCGACGATTCCGAGCGTGTGAGAAGCCAGCTCGTAGCCGGCGAAGGCCTTCTTTCCGGCTTCGACCTTCTTCTCCAGCTCGGGGTCGTCCGGGTCAATCGTGGCGAGGTACTTCAGGGCACTATCGATATTGCGAGCCGCCAGCAGCATGCCTGCCATGACCAGTTCCTTCACAGCATTGGCGTTGGCGCCAGGCGCGTTGAACACCGGTATGCCGCGCTCCGACATCGCGGAGACCGGAATGTTGTTAGTGCCAGATCCGGCACGACCCACCGCCAGCAGCGACTCCGAAATCTCCATGCCATGCAGGTCGGCCGAACGGACCAAGACCGCGTGCGGATCCTCGACGTCCGCCGACACGGCAAAACGATCCCAGGGCAGCCGCTTGAGCCCGCCGGCCGAGATGTTGTTGACGACTCGTACCCGATATTTCTCACTCACTACGGAAGTCAGCCCTTCTCCGCGGCGAACTCGGCCATGTAGTCCACCAACCTCTGGACGCCCTCGATCGGCATCGCGTTGTACAACGAGGCTCGCACGCCGCCCACCGAGCGATGCCCTTTGAGCTCCACCATCTCGTGCTCTGCCGCGCCCGCAAGGAAATCAGCCTCGAGCGCCGAATCCGCCAGCCGGAACGGAACGTTCATCCGCGACCGGTCGGCCTTCTCGACCGGGCTGACGTAGAAGTCGGAGCTGTCGATGAAGTCGTAGAGCAGCTTTGCCTTGGCGATATTGCGTTCCTCAGCAGCCGGGAGCCCGCCGTTCTCCAGTAGCCACTGGAAGACCAGGCCCGCGACGTAGACCGAGAACGTGGGAGGCGTGTTGTACATCGACCGCGCCTTGGCGTGAGTCGCGTAGTCGAGCATCGCCGGCGGCGCCGGCTCGCCGATCCCTATCAGGTCCTCGCGGATGATCACCAGCGCCAGCCCCGCCGGACCGATGTTCTTCTGTGCGCCGGCATAGATCAGACCCAGCCGGCTGACGTCCAGTGGCCGCGACAACAGATTCGAGGACATGTCGCTGACAACGGGCACATCCCCAACGTCCGGTATTCCGCCGAATTCGACACCGCCGATCGTCTCGTTGGCGGTGTAGTGCAGGTACGCCGCGTTGTCGCTGAGCTGCCACTCCGACTGCGCCGGCACGTAGCTGAACGACCGATCCTCAGCGCTGGCGGCAACATTGACATCGGCCAATCCCTTGGCTGCGTTGATTGCCTTCTTCGCCCACTCGCCGGTATGGATGTAATCCGCGACCGCTCGGCCCTGGATGAGATTCATCGGGATCATCTCGAACTGCAGAGACGCCCCGCCTTGTAGGAAGAGCACGGCATAGCCCTCCGGCACCGCGAGCAGCGTACGCAGATCCGCCTCGGCCGCCTCAGCGATCGAGATGTAGTCCTTGCCTCGGTGGCTCATCTCCATCACCGACTGGCCGGACGCGTGCCAATCGAGCATCTCATCGGCCGCTCGCAGCAGCACTTCCTCAGGAAGGGTGCCCGGGCCGGCACTGAAGTTGAAGACGCGTGTCATGAGCTTCGATCCTGCCTGTCGGTTGGGAATACGAACGTCGCTGAGTACGTACGCGGCCAAGCGAGGAGACTACATCCTGACCACAACCAATCCGGCGTTTTCTCGCGGTGCGTTGACGGACGAGGTCGCGCCTAGGGCGCGGCGACCATGTCGGCAAGGCTGCGGCGGGGCTCGGTCCGTCAGACGCGGTCTCCATATCAACCGAGCAACTCGACGCTTAATAGAACTTGTGTTTGAATAGGCCCAAATGCGATGGTCTGGGCAAGAGATTTCGAACGAAGCCGGTGACCCCGCGGCACTACCGGGGTTGGACCAGCTGCACCATCTGGTGCGGTCTGTGCGCACTCCGGAGTTTGCCGGCATCACTTTCCACGAGGTACTGGCGAAGTCGGCCCTCAATCGCGTACCGAAGGCAGCAGCTCTCCCCTTCAACTGGACGGTCAATCCCTACCGCGGATGCAGTCATGGCTGCGTCTACTGCTTTGCCAGACATACCCACACCTATCTCGATCTTGACGCCGGTGACGACTTCGACCGGCAGATCATCGTCAAGATCAACATCGGCAGCGTCTTGGCGCGCGAGTTACGCCGACCGTCATGGACGCACGAGCCAGTGGCGCTTGGGACCAACACCGATCCGTACCAGCGCGCTGAGGGGCGCTACCGCTTGATGCCGGGCATCATCGCTGCCCTGGCCGGTTCAGGCACTCCGTTTTCGATCTTGACCAAAGGCACCACAGCGCGACGTGATCTGCCGCTGCTCAGTGTCGCGAGCAAGGCTGTGCCGATCAGTATGGGCGTGTCCATCGCGCTCACCGATGAGACCATCCATGCTGCGCTGGAGCCCGGTACGCCGACGCCACGAGCGCGGCTCGAGCTGGTACGTGCCATCGTCGACGCAGGTCTGCCCTGTCAGGTGCTGGTCGCGCCGATCTTGCCGATGATCACCGACAGCGATGAGCAGATGGACACCACGCTCGGTGAGGTCGCCGCTGCCGGCGCGACCGGAGCGACTGTGTTCGCCTTGCACCTGCGTCCTGGTGCTCGCGAGTGGTTCATGCGGTATCTGTTCAGATACCAGCCGCAACTGGTCGACGCGTACGCCGAGCTCTACCGCAAAGGCTCCTACGTCACGCGCAGCTACTCCAGTGACCTGGCGCGCCGATCATCAGTGTTACTGCGCAAGCACGGCCTGGACCGAAAGGACACCATGCTGCGGATCCCCGACAGCCGAGAAGCAGCCATCCCGCCGCACCCGGCACCAACTGAGCCCAGCCTCTTCTGAGGCCGGGCGGTGGGAATCTTAGCGCAGGCTCCGGAAGAAGGCCCGGAGATCATCAACAAGCAGCGCCGGCTCTTCCATGGCCGCGAAGTGCCCGCCCTCTTGGTGTTCGGTCCAGTAGGTCATCTGATGCTGCGGGTCCATGAAACGTCGCACGATCGGCTCGGCGTTGAACACCACCCACCCGCTCGGTACGCCGGACGGCACGACCCAGTCGAGGTTCGAGTGGGCAGCCTCGGCCAGGAAACGGGCCGCCGTGGCGCCACTCCGGGTGAACCAGTAGAGGCTGACATTGGTCAGCAGCTGGTCCCGATCGACAGCCTCGTCCGGAGTCATGGATGAGGGGTTGGTCCAGGTCTGGAACTTCTCGACAATCCAGGCAAGCTGGCCAACCGGGGAGTCGGTGAGCGCCGCTGCAATGGTCTCCGGTCGATGGCCCTGTAGGTCGAGGTAGCCGCGCTCGGCACGCCAGGTCGTACGCTCTTGCTCGACTCGCGCTCGCTCGTCGTCGGTGAGGTGGTCCGGGATCGGAAACTGTTCCCCCGCCAACCCAAGCGACCCTGGGTCGGTGACGACAATGGTGCCGACCACATGGGCGCTGTCGGTGGCGCCGAGCCGGCCGCTGACGCCGGCACCGATATCCCCGCCGTGGGCCCCGTATCGCGAGTAGCCGAGTTGCGCCATCAGCTCGGCGAATGCCGTAGTTGTCCGCCCCAGTTCCCAGCCGGCCTGCCCAACAGGCGTGGAGAACCCAAAGCCGGGCAGCGACGGGATAACCAAGTCAAACGCGTCGCGGGGATCGGCACCGTGAGACCGAGGATCGCTCAGCGGGCTGATCAGGTCCAAGGATTCAACGACGGACGACGGATAGCCGTGAGTGATCAATAACGGCAAAGCATCCGCTTCCGGCGAGCGGACATGCAGGAAGTGGATTCGCTGGCCGTCGATCTCGGTGATGAACTGCGGAATCTGGTTGAGCCGAGCTTCCTGGGCGCGCCAATCGAAGTCATGCCGCCAGTAGTCGGTGAGCTGTTGGAGATAAGCCAAAGGCACGCCACGGGCAAAGTCGGTGCGAGCGTCTGGAGCAGGATCGGGCCAACGCGTGGCATCCAGCCGCCGCGACAAATCATCTAGCTCGGAGTCGGTGATCGTGATCTGGAACGGTTGGGGTGCGGTAGTCGTCATATCAGCCACACTAGAAGCAATCGAGGAAGACTTCGTTCCTCGATTGCTGACAGACTGACGAATTGTGTGGCAGACATCGACGCGCTTGCTTCAGGTGCTGGCGATGCTGCAAGCCCGGCGCGATTGGTCCGGACCGGAGCTGGCGTCCCGGCTCGAGGTGAGCACTCGGACCATAAGGACCGACATCGAGCGCCTTCGCGGCCTTGGCTATCCGGTGGAGGCAAGTCCTGGCGTAGGCGGTGGCTACCGCCTGGGCCGCGGATCGACGATGCCGCCGCTGCTCCTCGACGACGAAGAGACGGTCGCGATCGCTGTGGGTCTGCGCACCACCGCCAGCGTCGGCGTGATCGGCATCGAAGAAGCTTCGTTGCGAGCGCTGGTCAAGCTCGAACAGATGCTGCCCTCACGGCTGCGGCCTCGGATCGACGCATTACGAACGGCAACTGTGAGCGTCGTGGGCGACAGGCCGACCGTGAACCCGGACGTACTGAGCACTATCGCGGCCGCCATCCGAGCCACCGAACGGCTGCGCTTCGACTATGTCGACCATGACGGTAAGCAGACGCGACGCACTACCGAACCCCAGCGACTGGTGGTGTGGGGGCGCCGCTGGTATCTGCTTGCCTGGGATGTCGATCGGGACGCCTGGCGCACCTTCCGCGTCGACCGGATGACGCCCAAGACGCCTGCCGGCCCACGCTTCAACGCACGGACGCTGACCGACGACGACGCGGCCAGCTACGTACAACGCTCCGCGGGTACGGCGACCTGGCGCTACCGCGCTCGCATCCGCATCCACGCGTCAGTCGAACAGGTGCGCGACCTACTCCCGTTGGCGGTCTCGGTGTCGACCGACGGGCCGAACCGCTGCATCATCGAGGTCGGTTCCGATACGCCGCATCAGCTCGCCCTCTATATCGGGCTTCTCGACACCGACTTCGACATCATCGAGCCAGCGGGCCTGGCCGATGCCTTCATCCGGCTCGCCGAACGCTACCAACGGGCCGCCCAGGGCCTCGATACGTGAGCAAGCCCTGATTTTGCATCACCAGTGCAATCAGTTCAGCGAGATATCGGGCATCCGCAGCGTGGCGTCGACAGGCAGCCCGAGTGCAGCGGCAACATCGGCCAGATCCCGGATCCGGCCCGAGGCTGTTGCCGCCCGCGGCAACGCCGTACCTACCCAGGTACG
>DATLQP010000293.1:0-14795 GCA_035535155.1 Propionibacteriaceae bacterium | reverse complement strand
GCATATCCGCCCACCGAGGTGGAGGCCAGACCCGACGCCAGCAAAGCCAGGGCAAACAGTCCGGCGATCAGCGGCCCCAGGTTCGCTGCAATGGCGCTATGGGCGGCCTGCAGGCCGTCCACATTCAGCCCGCTCAAGGTGCTGGCAGCCAGCAGCAGCATGCCAACGTTGACGGTGCCCGCGACCAGCATCGCGAGACCGACGTCCAGCCGGATGGTCCGCAACATCGGCTCAGCGCAATCCGGGTCGGCCTGTCCATGGCGGTCGCGGATCAATGCCGAGTGGAGGTAGATGACGTGTGGCATGACGGTTGCGCCCAACATGCCAACCGCAAGAACCGCGCTTTCGGTGCCGTCGAGCCGCGGCACCAGTCCAGCGAGGGCCTGCCCAGCGTCAGGGGGCGAAGCGATCAAGCCAGCGAGGAAGCCGATGGTGACGATGGCCAGCATGCCGGTAATGACTCGCTCGAAAGTGGATTGCCTGCGACTGTTTTGGAGAAAGAGCAATCCGGTCGACACCGCTGTAGTGATGAGTGCTCCGGGCACCAGTGGCAAGCCGAAAAGCAAGTTGAGTGCAACCGCGCCGCCGACGATCTCGGCAAGATCGGTCGCCACGGCCACCAGCTCGGCCTGGATCCAGTAGCAGATTCGCGGCACCCGCGAATTGCGGCGAGCCACCAGCGCCGGCAACGTCTCGCCGGTCAACCAGCCCACCTTCGCCGAGAGGTATTGCACAAGACCGGCCATCAACGTTGCTCCGACGAGCACCCACAACAGCAGATAACCAAAGGCGGCGCCTGCCTGGGTGTTGGTAGCAACATTGCCGGGATCGACATACGCGACCGCGGCGACGAACGCAGGTCCGAGCAGCCGGGTGCGCTGCAGCAGCGCGTCCCTCTGCAGCAACATCAATTCAAACGCCCTGACCTCGTACGGATCCCGCCTTCTTGGAGGCTACCGGCCAGGAACGACGGGGCTGTAGCACCAGGTCACTGCGGCCGCAACAGAACCGCCGATGCCTGATGATCGCTGGTGAAGCTGCCGGTCCAGCCGTAACCAGCAAAGGTCATGCTCTTGGCGTCGGGCCTGTCGGCCGTAATGGTGAACCCGGCCGCCGGCAACGTACGGCGGAGGTAGGACTCGATCGCCACCGGTGATGGAGACGACATCACAGCCACCACATTGTTCGGCTGGTCGACATTGGTCGTGATCCGCACCGTACGCGGAAGTGAGAACTGCGAGATCGGGCCGTTGAGGTAGCCGAGTGCGGCGAGCGTCATCCCGTCGGCAGGGATAGACGGGGACGAGCCCGCCGAGACCGTTGGTGGCGCCGGAGTCGAATCGTTCGACGGGTCAGCACCGCATCCGACAAGCACGGACACACAAAGCGTCACAGCTGCCACGAGCCAATGACCCTTCGTGCTTCTTGGAGCTGCTCGCACAATGCCGACGCTCACAGCTCGCGGGTTGATCCGCACGCGCTCAAAGGTAGTGCGGGCAGCGCGGTGACTTTGGATTCCGGCGGCTCGCTAGTGTTGCGTCCTGATGTCCGAATCCACGCAGGTTGCCGTCCGCCGCAGCCGAGTGCCGGCGACGGTCCGCGCCATGCGTCCCCGTCAGTGGGTCAAAAACCTCCTCGTGCTCGCGGCCCCATTAGCCGCCGGCCGGCTCTTCGACCCAACAATCCTCAAGGGCGCAGCACTGGCCTTCGTCGCATTCTGCCTGGTGAGTGCATCGGTCTATCTCGTCAACGACGTCCGTGATGTGGAAGAAGACAGGCAGCACCCGACGAAGCGGTTTCGGCCCATCGCCGCCGGAGAACTGAAGCCTGCCACTGCAGTTGCGGTAGCAGCTGTGCTCGGTGCATGTGGGCTCGCTCTCGGTTTCTTTGTCTCCATACCACTTGGCATCACGATGCTGGTCTACATAGTGCTTCAGCTGCTCTACTCCGCCTACCTCAAGCACTTGCCCGTGGTCGACCTGGCAATGGTCGCCAGCGCCTTCCTGTTGCGGGCAATCGCAGGTGGGGTAGCAACCGGCATCCCACTGAGTCAATGGTTCTTGCTCGTGGCCGCGTTCGGCTCATTCTTCATGGTTGCAGGCAAGCGCTATTCGGAGCTGAAAGCCCTCGGCGTCGATGCCGGCACCCGGCGATCGCTGACTCGATACTCCGAGTCCTACCTCCGCTTCGCCTGGATGTTGGCCGCAGTCATGGTGCTGATCTCCTACAGTCTGTGGGCATTCGAGAATCGCGGTGAGGGCGCGTACGGCGTCCCGTGGACCGCAATATCGATCGCACCCTTCACCTTGGGCCTGCTGCAGTACGCACTCGAGGTCGACGCCGGCACCGCAGGCGAACCAGAAGAAGTCGTACTCAAGGATCGTGTGTTGCAGGGACTTGGCGTGGTGTGGCTTGTGGTGATTTCCATCGCCGTCTTCTTCTAGCGAGAGAGCAGATTTTTGAGATGAGTGACGAAGCCGTGCCGGCCATCAAGCCCTCCTTGCCAGAGGAGCAGCCGATGATTCCGCAGCCACTCGTGGAGTTGCACGGCTGGGGCCGGGCCTCCGGAACCATGGCCCATCTGGCCCAGATCGACTCGGTGGCCGACGCCGTGTCTGCCTTGCGCACGTCCGACACGACGCGCGGGGTCGTACCGCGCGGTCTTGGCCGCAGCTATGGCGACGCGGCCCAGAACGCCGGTGGCACCGCGCTGGACCTCACCAAGATGAACCGCATTTTGTCATTGGATGCGGTGGGCGAACCGCCGACCGTGACGGTCCAGGCTGGCGTCAGTCTTGATCTCTTGATGCGCGCCCTGTTGCCCTTCGGGCTTTGGGTTCCGGTGCTCCCTGGTACGCGCCAGGTGACCGTCGGCGGCGCGATCGCCGCAGATGTGCACGGCAAGAACCATCACACCGAAGGTAGCTTCGGCAACCACGTGCGCTCACTTGATCTGCTCATGGCTGACGGCCACGTGCGGAAGGTAACGCCGCAGGGCGACACGGCGGCGCTTTTCTGGGCAACCGTTGGCGGGATGGGTCTCACCGGGGCCGTGCTTCGCGCCACGGTTGCGCTGCAGCGTGCCGAGACCGCGTACTTCTCCGTCGACACCGACCGCTGCTCCGACATCGACGACCTGATGCAGAAGATGTCCAACGGCGACGAGGGCTACACCTACTCGGTGGCCTGGTTCGACGCCGTGACTAAAGGGCGCCATCTGGGTCGGGCGGTGCTCACCCGAGGGAACAAGGCCCGCCTCGCCGAGCTGCCGATGAAGCTGAAGCGTGACCCGTTGAAATTCGTGGCGCCCTCGCTCGGCACGCTCCCTGAGGTCTTTCCCAACCGGATGATCAACAAAGCGACCGCCAAGGCCTTCAGCGAGGTCTGGTACCGCAAGGCCCCGAAGCGTCGAGTCGGTGAGCTACAGAACATCACGCAGTTCTTCCACCCGCTCGACATGGTGGCCGAGTGGAATCGGGTCTACGGGCCGCATGGCTTTCTGCAGTACCAATTCGTGGTGCCCTTCGACCAGGAAGATCCATTCCGGCGCTGCCTGGAAATGATCGTCAACTCAGGTCACCTGTCATGTCTGAACGTGCTCAAGCGATTCGGCGAGGGCAACCCGTCGCCACTGTCATTTCCCATGCCTGGTTGGACGTTGACCGTCGACCTGCCCATTGAGCACGGCCTCGACAAACTTTGCGATGCCTTGGACACCGAGGTCGTCGGCGCCGGCGGCCGGGTATATCTCGCCAAGGACTCGCGGCTGAGCGCTGCAACCTTCCGCAAGATGTACCCCCGGCTTGACGACTTCCTGGCGGTACGCCGCGAGGTCGATCCCGACGGGATCTTCAACTCCGATCTGGCTCGCCGCCTGGAACTCAGCAAACCGATCCTCGGCGGTGCGGCATGATCAATGCTGTGGGCGCACCCCAATCCCTGCTTCTACTCGGCGGCACCTCCGACATCGCTTTGGCGATCGCGCACCGATATGCACGTACCGGAGTACGGATCGTGCTCGCGGCGCGGCCGAGTGAGCGTCGTATTGCCGCAGCGAATGAACTCAAGGGCCTCGGCTGCGAGGTTACTGAAGTTGATCTCGATGCTCGTGATCATGACTCGCACGCCACAACGATTGATCTTGCCTTCGCAGGCGGCGACATTGACATCGCGGTGATCGCTTTCGGGCTCCTCGGCGACGCCGAGCGTGCCTGGCAAGATCCTGATCTTGCCCTCGAACTGGCCGAAGTCAACTACGCCGCTCCCGTGCATCTCGGGGTGCTGCTGGGACAGCGCATGCAGGCCCAGGCGCACGGCTGGATCGTGGCGCTGTCCAGCGTTGCGGGCGAACGCGTACGGCGCTCCAACTTCGTCTACGGCTCTACCAAGGCGGGCGTCGATGGTTTCTTCCTCGGGCTAGGTGAGGCGCTACGTGATCATGGCGTACGCGTGCTGGTGGTTCGCCCGGGCTTCGTGAAGTCCAAGATGACTTCGGGCTTGAAGGAGATCCCACTCTCAGTGACACCGGACGACGTAGCTGAGGCGGTGACGGAAGCCATCAACGGCAAGCGCGAGCTCATCTGGGTGCCAGGGACGCTGCGCGTGGTGATGTCGGGCCTGCGACACGTACCGCGGCCGCTGTTTCGAAGGCTGCCGATTTAGGCCGCGATCGCTCTCGCCTCAATCGCGGCGGCTGCTTATCGACTGAGGGCTGGCCAACAGCAGGAAACGGTGTGAGACGGCCTCGATGGGCTTCGAGCGGGATTGCGCATGCAGCTGCTGGAGGCGTGCCCGTGCACGTCCCAAGTCAAGATCCTCGAACGCCCATGGAAGTGTGCGCAGGTAGCCGACGAGCGCAGCGATGTCAGAAAACTCCATCGTCATGCGATCTTCGCGAAGGTCCTCTACAGTCCAGCCAGCGGCCTGCAGCTGCCCGACAGCGACATCGGCCGACCATGCGCGGTTGTCAACGGGCAGGCCGAGCAAGGCGCGAACCGAGGCAGCCTCATCACTACCGACCTGCTCGGTCAAGAACGTTCCGCGGGGCTTGATGATCCTGCGAACGTCAAAGGGATCAAAAGCTTCGTGCCGGTTCAGCACAACATCGAAGGCTGCGGCTTGAAAAGGGAGGCTCGGTCTACGCCGTTGATCTTGCTTCGGCACATTGTCGATACTGCCGAGAGCGACGACCAGATATACGCCGAGCGGCCTTAGCGTCGCCTGCGCTGCCGGGACGGTTGGCCACCACTCCTCGTACGCAACTGTCAGCCTGGGTAGAGGCGCCAGCCCTGCCAGTACCCCACCCTCGCCGGTACCCATGTCCAGGGCGGACTCGGCCCGGGTAAGGATCGGTCGCGCGATGGCCTCGTATGACCAGTTGGGTTCATCGGCACTGTAGCGCTCGGGCAGAAACCCCGCGCCCCAGTAGGCCTCGACATCCAAACTCAGGCCCTCGGCCAAGAGTCGATCAAACTCCACGGTCGGAGTGTAAATGCTTGACGAGAGTCTCCCGCTACACCGGCGGTACGCCGTGCCGCCGAGTGGAAAAGTGCCGGTCTTTGGTTGCGGCGGCTGCGAAACGGGCGATCAGCTCGCGGCGTACGTCACGCGGCTCGACGATGCCGTCGATGACCAGCTCACTGGCCAACCGCAAGATGTCGATGTCGACCTCATACTCCTTACGCAACCTCTCCACGTACGCCGTCCGCTCGGCCTCGTCGGTGATCTCAGCGATCTTGTTGGCGTAGACCGCGTTCACCGCGGCCTCAGGGCCCATCACCGCGATCTTGGCAGTCGGCAGCGCAAGGCAGGCGTCAGGACCAAAACCAGGACCACCCATCGCGTAGAGCCCAGCCCCGTACGCCTTGCGCAAGATCAACGAAACCGTTGGCACGGTAGCCTCGGCGACCGCGGTGATCATCTTCGCACCATGTCGAATGATGCCTTGCCGCTCCACGACACTGCCGATCATGAATCCTGGGACGTCGGCGAGATAGAGCAACGGAATGTTGAAGGCATCGCACTGCCAGATGAAGCGCGCACCCTTGTCGGCGGAGTCGACGAACAACACGCCGCCCTTGACGGCGGGCTGATTGGCCACGATCCCGATCACTTCGCCGTCCAGCAGGGCAAAGCCGGTCACCAGCTCGGGGGCGAACAGCGGTTTGACCTCGAGAAAGGAGCCGGAGTCCAGGATCGCTTCGATCACGGTGCGGATGTCGTAGCCCGCCGACTCCTGTGTTGGAACAAGATCATCGGAAAATCGTCGCGCTGGCTCAACCGAGTCGTAGCTCGGCAACGAACTTCGCCAGTTCTGTGGCAAATAGGAAAAATACTGCTTCGCCTGTTCGATCGCCTCGGTGTCGTCGGCGGCCAACTGATCACCGCAACCTGAGATCGTCGCGTGCATCCGGGCGCCGCCCATTTCCTCCAGCGTCACTCTCTCCCCCACCACCATCTCCGCCATCCGGGGGGAGCCGAGATACATCGAGGCATTGCCCTCGACCATGATCACCACGTCGCAGAAGGACGGGATGTAGGCACCGCCCGCGGCGCTAGGCCCAAAGAGGCAGCAGATCTGCGGGACCTTGCCGGATAGGGCTACCTGATTATGGAAGATCCGACCCGCACCCCTACGCCCGGGAAATAGATCAACTTGGTCAGTGATCCGTGCTCCGGCCGAGTCGATGAACCAGAAGATCGGCAACTCATCACGTAAGGCCACTTCGGTCATGCGAATGATCTTTTCGACCGTCCGTGCGCCCCAGGAGCCAGCCTTGACGCTCGAGTCGTTGGCCACCACGAGGGCCGCCCGTCCCTGGACCAGCCCACGTCCGGTAACAACACCGTCCGCGGGCAAATCCTCAGCCATCGCATTGGCGAGCTGGCCGTCCTCCACAAAGGTGCCCGCGTCGAACAGCAGGCCGATCCGATCACGTACGAAGAGCTTGTTCGTACTTGCCAGCTTGGCGGTCGCCCGTTCCGTCGGCGTGAGAGTACGGTCACGTGCGGAGCTGATCTGATCCATGATCGACTACTCCACCGGGAGACCCAGCCGACGGGCGATCAAGATCCGCTGCACCTCCGAAGTACCCTCGCCGATCTCCAAGACCTTCGCATCACGATAGAACCGCGCCACCGGATACTCCTCCATGAACCCGTAGCCGCCGAATACCTGCGTGGCGACGCGTGTGGCGCTCACCGCTGATTCCGTTGCGTAGAGCTTGGCGATCGCTGCCGCTCGATTGAACTCCCGTGCATCAGCACCATGATCACGCATCGCCGCGGCCGCGTACACCAGCTGATGAGCCGCAGCAGCCATCACGTCAAGATCAGCTATTTGGAACGCGATGCCCTGCTTGCGGCCGATCGGCACACCAAACGAGGTGCGCTGCATCGCGTACTGCGTTGACAACTCCAGGCAGGCACGGATGCATCCGAGGGCCAAAGCTGCGATCGCAACGCGCCCGCCATCCAAGATTGATAGGAATTGCTGATATCCCTGGCCGCGCTCACCGAGAAGATGATCTTCAGGCACTCGCACTCCACTGAAGCTGAGCGGATGCGTGTCGGAGGCATGCCAGCCGAGCTTGGCATAGCTGGGACCTACCTCGAAACCAGGTGTCCCAGCAGGCACGACGATCGCAGAGACCTCTGGCTTGCCATCATCGCGGGTGCCGGTGCGGGCCGTAACCGTGCACAGCGCGGTAACGTCGGTGCCGGAGTTGGTGATGAACTGCTTGCTGCCGTCGATCACCCATTCATGATCACGCAAGGTCGCCTGGGTGCGCGTAGCACCGGCGTCGGACCCCGCTTCGGGTTCGGTGAGTCCGAAGGCCGCGAGGGCGCGGCCGGCGACCAGATCTGGCAGCCAACGCGCCTTCTGCTGCTCCGTGCCGAAATGAGCGATTGGGTTAATGCCGAGACCAACGGCGGCCTCCAGTGTGATCCCGAGTGACTGGTCCACCTTGCCGATTTCCTCGACCGCAATGCACAAGCTGGTGAAATCTCCCGCTCCGCCGTACGCCTCGGGACCACCGAGGCCGAAGAGGCCGAGATTTCCCATCAGCTTGATCGCTTCCAACGGCACTTCGTGCGCCGCGTTCCAGCGGTCAACATGAGGCGCCAGGTCGCGAGCAGCGAAGTCAGCAACTGCGGCTCGGAAGTCGTTGTGCTCCTCGGCGAGCGAGAACGTCCCGGTCATCAGACTCTTTTCGTCGTCCCGACTCAGTCAGCATAGCTTGACGCTTACGTAAACGTCAGGCTTAGACTGCGCTCGAAGGAGTGCGCGATGAGTGATCGAACCTGGAGCATTGGCGAGCTCGCTGAGGAGTTCGAGACGACGTTGCGGACTATCCGGTTCTACGAGGATCGCGGACTTCTCGCCCCTGAGCGGCAGGGCACTACCCGGATCTTCCATGATCGGGACCGGGTACGGCTCCAGCTCATCTTGCGTGGCAAGCGGCTCGGCTTCACTCTCGACGAGATCGCGCACGTGATCAACATGTACGACGAAACTCCCGGCGAACGTGGCCAGCTTGCCTTCCTCATCGCCGACATCGGCAAGCGTCGTGACGCACTTTTGGCGAAGCGCCGGGATCTGGACGAATCTCTGACCGAGCTCGATGATCTTGAGAAGCGCTGCCGTGCGGACCTGGAGGACCTTAGCGAATCTGGTTGAGTGAGCTGGCCCTGGAGGTCGATCACTCCAGAGCAAGCGAGGCGGCTGCGTCCTGCTGACCCGTGACGTCCCACAGATGGTGGATTACGTCGTGCAGGAAGTATTGGATGAAGGTCGCAACGGTGAACTCGGCACCGTCGGACCTGATGCCACGTCGTAGAAATTGATCGGGCGTGAGCGACTCGATCCGAGCGACGAAACGCTGGGCGATGGCCTCTAGCTCATCGGCGACCACCTCCGGATCCTGCTCGCCGTAGCGCTCCTCGATGGCCGTCTCGTCCTGGTTCCAATTGGCGAAGGTCGGCGTGTCCTCGTCGAGCATCTGGACGAGGCGCGCATCGAAGAGGAGATAGACGTCGCGAACATGAGCGCCGTACTCCAGGGGTGACCAGACATCGGGCCGGGGGCGAGACGCAACCGCCGGACTCGAGCGCAGAATCTGCACCCACTCCTCAGCGGCGATGAAGGCCCGCTGAGCGAGGTCCTCCTCCTTGACCTCCCCCGCCGCGAGGCCGCACTGGTCACACCGTCGGGTCAGTGTCCAGGTCCAATCCTTGGTGTCCGGGGGCGGCTGCACGAACAAAAGCCTAATGCGCCTTCGTCGGGTTCGGATGGCAGACGCACCCCGAGTTCAATGTCCACAGACAACTTCCTCCGACTGTGGAGAAGTTGATCACTTCGGTGCATGAATCAGGTCACTGTGTGGACAAGCCAGTGGACAGAAAGATTCCTTCCATTTCTTTTCCGGATTCGGTTGCGGGCTGCCCCGCAAGGCTGTAGAAATCTCTTACGCACTCCCGCAAGGGAGAGCGGGACTGGGAATGAACCGAGGATTCGCACGGTGAGGCAACTCGCCGCAGCCGCCGGTGACGGGTGGTTGGGATCCGCCGGGTCGCCTGGTCAGCTGGAGACGTCGCTTAACTCCGGCTACACAGTGGGCCCCTGCAACTCATACTTGGAGGGGCCCACACCCATTCTTTCTAAGCTTGGCTGCTCGCGCATCGCGCGCTTGAGTCCGCCTAGTTCGTCGTCGCTCGCGGAGGAAACCGCGCCTCCGCTCGCTCCTCCTCACCACGGCGGGCGCGCGATTGCCGACGCTCGCGGCCCGCGGGGAGCTCGGTTTCCGACCGCGCGCGATTTTGCCGACGCTCGCAGCTACATCTGAGTCGCCCTCCGACCCGGCGCGCGATGCCGACTCTCGCAGCCCACGTGGAGCTCGGCCCTCCGACCGCGATTTACCCGACGCTCGCAGGTTCGGGGTGCTCGGTCTCCGACCGGGCCGAGGCTGTCATCGGATGTTCGGTTGGTCGGCTGGTTCGATAGCCTCGCGGGAGGAGGCAGCCGAGTCTGGCGGTGAGGCACTGCGCCAGGTGCCGAGGATCGATCCGGCGATGATCAGTGGGAATCCGATGGCGAGGCCGACGGTGATGGGTTCGTCGAGGATGAGGGCGCCCAGCAGGATGGCGACCACCGGATTGATGTAGGTGATCAAGGTCATCCGGGCAGGTCCGGCCTCGGCGATCAGCGCGAACATCACCAGAAATGCCGCGGCAGTGCAGATCACGGCAAGGACGACGACTGAGCCGGCTGCTCGTGCAGTGATCTCCGAGGGCCACAGGAATAGCGCAAACGGCAGGTATGCGACGGCGGCAATAGCGAGTGATCCGGTGACAACTCCGATCGACGGCAGATGGGAGAGCTTGCGGCTCACGATGATCGGCCCGATCGCGTAGCCAATGACGACGAGGATGATCTGGCCGACTGCGATCAGATCATCGAACTTGATGTCAAGACCGACCAGTAGCACGACACCGACCAGTCCGAGGAGCAAGCCGGCACCACGTCGAAAATCCAGGCGATCTTGGCCGCTGACAGTCAAGATGATCGCGGCGACCATCGGCACCATGGCAATGAGCAGGCCGGTCGTGGAACTGTTGAGACGGGTCTCGGCGTGTCCGAGCAACACCCATGGGCCGATGATCTCCACCGCTGTATAGAGCAGCAGAATTTTCCAGTACGGGAGCAACGGCCTGAGTGCGCGACCTTTCAGAGCGAGCGGAAGAAGTAGCAGGGTCGCGATCGCGGTCCGCCCAAACGCCACGACGATCGGGTCAAAGTCGGTAACCGCGACGCGGATGAAGAGGTATGGCATTCCCCAGAACACGCCGAGAGTGATGAAGAGCAGCCAACCCCGCCGCGTCATGAGCATCCTCCAAATACACAGACAGTCAATGGGCAGCCTAAGTCGCTGCTCTGACACAACCTGACGGGGAGCACTCCGGCCGCACTCGGGCGCCGCTCGCTCGTACGGCATTAGAGTTGGCCGGTGGGATCGCTTCATGGGGAGGACGCGCGGAATGAGGAAGGTGCTTGTCGCCAACCGTGGCGAGATCGCGGTTCGGGTGATTCGCGCTGCGGCCGATGCCGGGCTGACCAGCGTCGCGATCTACGCCGACCAGGACTCTGACTCACTCTTCGTCTCGCTTGCCGATGAGGCGTACACGCTCGGCGGCACGACTCCAGCCGAGACCTACCTCGACATCGCGAAAATCCTCAGCATCGCAGAGCGCAGCGGCACGGACGCGATCCACCCGGGCTACGGCTTTCTTGCCGAGAACGCCTCCTTTGCCGAGGCAGTGCTCGCCGCCGGACTGACCTGGATCGGGCCGCCGCCCGCGGCCATCGAGGCGTTGGGCGACAAGGTGCAGGCCCGTCACATCGCTCAGAAGGTGGGCGCCCCATTGGTGCCGGGTACTTCCGACGCCGTCGAGGACGCCGGCGCTGTTCTCACTTTCGCGCAAGAGCATGGCTTGCCGATTGCGATCAAGGCTGCATTCGGCGGCGGCGGTCGGGGTCTGAAAGTCGCCCGCGAGATGAGCGAGATTCCCGAACTTTTCGAGTCCGCGACCCGCGAGGCTGTTGCGGCGTTCGGCCGCGGCGAATGCTTCGTGGAACGCTATCTCGACAAGCCCCGGCATGTTGAGACTCAGTGCTTGGCCGACAGCCACGGCAATGTCGTGGTGATCTCGACCCGAGACTGTTCGTTGCAGCGCCGCCACCAGAAGTTGGTCGAGGAGGCTCCCGCGCCGTTCCTCTCCGCCGAACAGGTCGAGCGCCTCTACGCCTCCTCCAAGGCGATTCTCACTGAGGCCGGCTATGTAGGCGCCGGGACTTGTGAGTTCCTGGTCGGTCAGGACGGAACTATCTCATTCCTCGAGGTGAACACCCGTCTTCAGGTGGAGCACCCGGTGTCGGAGCAGGTCACGGGCCTTGATCTGGTACGCGAAATGTTCCGCATCGCCGAGGGTGAACCGCTGGGCTACGGCGATCCGATCGTCACCGGGCACTCCATCGAATTTCGGATCAACGCCGAGGATGCGGGCCGAAACTTCATGCCCGCGCCCGGAACCCTGTCGATATGGCGACCGCCTTCCGGGCCGGGGGTTCGCATCGATGAGGGCTACCTCGCCGGTATGACGGTGCCCGGCAGTTTCGATTCGCTCGTCGCCAAGATCATTATCAGCGGTGCTGATCGCAAACAGGCGCTGGAACGCTCCCGCCGCGCATTGAAAGAGCTTGTGATCGAGGGCATGCCGACCGTCGTTCCGTTTCACCGGGCCGTTTTGGATGATCCGGCCTACACCGCCGACGATGGGCGCTTCGGTGTGCACACCCGCTGGATCGAAACCGAGTTCAGCGGCCGAATCCAGCCGTATGCCGGCACATCGGCCGAAGCTCCGGAGCCTCTCAGGCGCTCCAAGATCGTGGTTGAGGTCAACGGCAAGCGGCTTGAGGTCATCGTGCCAGCCGGCCTGGGAACAGCCAATGGATCCGCCGCTGGTGCGCGCGCCAAGAAGCCGGTAAAGCGGCAGAGCGGAACTGCCGCGAAGAACCTCTCAGGCAACGCATTAACCTCACCCATGCAAGGCACCATCGTCAAGGTTGCCGTGGCCGACGGTGATGCGGTGCAAGCCGGTGACCTGGTCGTCGTGCTCGAGGCCATGAAAATGGAACAACCGCTGACAGCTCACCGGGGCGGCACGGTCAAGAACCTCAGTGCTCAAGTGGGGGCAACCGTCACCAGCGGCTCCACTCTGTGCGAGATCGTCGATTAGTCGGCCCGACTTCTGATCAAACACAACCGGTTGTCCGATTGCAGCGTCGAGGTCTAAAAGGTCGGTAAGAAGACGCTTTCACAAGGGGAAACCACAGTTGCCGCAGGCACACTGTGACCCATGGAACTCCTCGCGCTGCTCATCGTGGCAGCTCTGATCCTGGGCGGCGTTGCCCTCTATCGTCGGCATGCCATCGGGCAGCGCCAAGCCGAGGAGCGGGCGGCACTGGAGACGCAACTTTCCACGTCCAAGCGGGCAGCCGATGAGGATGTCACCAAGTTCGGCGAGGAATTGCAGCGGCTGGACTCCGACGTCGCCGGGCATGCACTCGACGAAGCGATGCAGCAGGACTACCAGCGGGCGCTGGACGCCTACGACAACGCGAAGATGTCCTTGGACGCTGTGACGCAGCCCGAGGAGATCCGGCATGTCACCGAGATCTTGGAGGACGGGCGTTACGCGGTGGCATGCGTCAAGGCGCGGATCGCGCGCGAACCACTGCCCGCCAAGCGCCCGCCCTGCTTCTTCAACCCAGCGCACGGACCGTCTTCGCAGGACGTCAGTTGGGCACCGGCAGGCGGCGTGCCACGTTCGGTGCCGGCCTGCCCGGCCGACGCCGAGCGGGTGCTTGCCGGAGCTGATCCCTACATCCGCACCGTGCAGGTTGGTGCGCAGCGGGTGCCCTACTGGGAAGGCGGTCAGGCCTACGCCCCGTGGGCCCAGGGCTATTACAGCCGGTGGAGCGGCAGCGACATGCTGTCCGGCATGCTCATTGGCGGCCTGTTGTTCGGTGGCATGGGAAACATGTTCTCCGGGGTCGGCGAAGGTGTCGGTGATCTCATGGGTGGCATCGGCGAGGGCGTCAGCGACGTCGGAAGCGGCATCGGCGACATGTTTGGAGACATGTTCGACTAGGGCTCCTCCAGCAGAGTGGCGCGAAGCTCGGCCAACGTTTCCGAGCAGCCGTTGTCGATCTTGAGGCTGGCAAGCTCGTCGCCGCGGGTCGGACCGCGATTGATGATCACCACTGGTTGCTGCTGCCTAGCGTGATGCCGGACGAAACGCAGGCCGGACATCACGGTCAGCGAAGAGCCGACGACCACCAGAACCTCCGCGCGTGCCACGAGTTCGTACGCCGCTTGGACCCGAACCTTCGGCACCGACTCGCCGAAGAACACGACATCGGGCTTGAGCCGACCGCCGCACTGCAGGCAACCGACCAAGCGGAACTGCTGCCAATCCCGCGCGACCGCGTCCCCATCCGGCCGAAGCTCGGCATGCTCGAGTACCGGCGTTTTGTCGACGTGCGGATTGGCCTTCGATAACCGACTCTGCAGTTCGCTTCGTGCCGAGCGATCCGCGCACTCCAGGCAGATGACGGTGGCGATGTCGCCATGCAAGGTGATCACGCGCCGGCTGCCGGCCTCAGCATGCAGCCCGTCGACGTTTTGAGTGATCACTCCGGCCAGTCCGGCAGTCTCCAGGTCGACCAATGCTCGATGGCCAGCGTTGGGTTTCGCGTCACCGATTCGGCGCCAACCGAGATAGGAGCGTGCCCAGTATCGCTGCTGCGCGGCGCGGGAGCCCACGAATTCGCTGTACTGCATGGGAGTGGCGCGGCTCGATGTCGGCCCGCGATAGTCAGGAATCCCAGAGTCGGTCGACATTCCTGCACCGCTGAGCGCAACCCAGCTCCGGCCACGGAGCAGTTCAGCGGTCGCCGCAACGGCGGCCGGAGATGCCACTGTCACGCAAGAACCGTACCCGGAAACCTCAGCGCGCCAGAAGATTCGCTGTCGCGAGCAACCCAAGGCAGACCAGCGGTACTGACCTGGTCAAGCCAGGTCAGGGAGGATGCCGAGCTGGGTCAGCATTCCCAGTCGATCGGCTGTGCCACGAAGCTCGGCCACCCGGCCACCAGCGATTCGTAGGATGGCGATCGCCTCGCTTTCGAAGTATTCCTGGGTCGGCGCTGGGAGGCCTCGGTAGTCGCCGGTGTT